>JANXYB010000019.1 GCA_025350325.1 Acidobacteriaceae bacterium | reverse complement strand
GAGCAGATGGCCCAGTTGGAAGATTCGCCGGCGTTCTTTAGAACCCGCAAAAGGGGACGGCCATTGAAGCCGCTGGCTCCGATGAACATGCAGAAGTATCGCATCGATTATGGAGTGTTCGATCCGCAGCTCAAAGCACTGGCGGCGCGAAAGGTAAAGCCGGCGTCGCTAGAATTTGCAGTCGCCGCGTACGACACCGACGGCCGTTTGCTGAACAGCATGTTGAATGAGGGTCTGGCTTCGGGCGACGCGAAGAAGTCTGGAAATGCAGGAGCACTTTTTCATGCAGAGCAGGAGCTAGAGGTGCCGCCGGGCGCGGAGTGGATCAGGATCGCAGTGCGCGACAAGCTGAGTAATCGCACCGGCACCCTCGAAGTGCATCTACCCTTGCGGCCAGAAGCCACGACGGCTGTGGCGAGGACTTCTAACTAGACTGTTCAACCTGGACGCTAGCGGACCAGAGTTAACGCCTTTATCAGATTTGTGCGCTATATACCTCGCCAGATGGGTGCACGCTTCTCAAGGAACGCTTTGGTTCCCTCGGCCTTGTCGGCGGTGTCGCAAAGACCGCCGAAGCGAGCTGCTTCACGGTCGAGCGCGGCGTCGAGGTGGAGATCGAGTCCCTGATCGACCGCGTCGAGCATGGCGGCCACGGCCAGCGGCGCATTGGCGGCGATTTCCATGGCGATGGTCTCGGCGCGGGACATCAAATCGGCGGCGGGAACAACTTCGTCGACGAGGCCGATGCGCAGCGCCTCGCGAGCATCGATGATGGAACCAGTCAGAAGCAGCTTGAGTGCCGCGCCACGACCTGAGAGGCGGGCCAGGCGCTGCGAGCCGCCATATCCCGTGATCACGCCGAGTTTCACTTCAGGCTGGCCCAGCCGCGCATCTTCGGCCGCGATGCGCAGCGTGCAGGCAAGAGCCAATTCGCAGCCACCGCCGAGGGCGAATCCCTGGATGCAGCCGATAACGGGCTTGCCGAGGCGCTCCATCCGGCGCATAACTGCTTGACCGCGCAGGGCAAAGGCCTCGCCCTCTGCGGCGTTGAGCGGCGCTAGCTCCCGGATGTCGGCTCCGGCGGCGAAGGCACGTCCTCCAGCGCCAGTCAGAAGAATCACGCGAATCGCGGGGTCGCCGGCCAGTTCGGTAAAAACGGCGTCGAGTTCGGCGAAGGTCTGGCTGTTGAGTGCATTCAGGACTTTGGGGCGATTGAGCGTAACAACGGCAAGCGGTGCACGTTTTTCGAGGATCACATTGAGGTATTCCATGCGAGGAAGAGAGTAGCAGAGATCGCAAATTGCGGGGTGGGCCGGGGATATAAGGGGCTAACAAAAGAAAATGGGCAGCGCCATATCAGGCGCCACCCATTAGTCAAAGCCAGTGACCACAAAGAAATTCAGGAGGCAAACACAGAGTAGCGCCGAATGGATTGAGTGTCTTGAGCCATTGGAGGGACCCTGGCCTCCATCGTTCGGTGGAGAAGCTTTCGATTTAGCTCGATGCAAGGAAAGGACTTCTGTGCAGGTGTGCTCCTCTCCTATTAGTGTGGAGGTGCGCACTATCTGAAATAACTTGGAGATTTGGAAACGAAAGGTCCCGCTAAAGCTTGGCTCGAATTCAATCCAACCCGGCGGCAGGTATGCAGTGCGGAGTGCCCCGTCTTTTTATTTGCGACGCCGCGTGGCACCTGCTGCGCACGAGCCTGTGCATTTTGAACATCCTGGGTTGCGTTCTTGTGAGCGTGGCGCTCGAGCCGACTACGCCGCTCGCCAGTTATGGACGCCAGTCCTGGGTGATGGAGAACGGGCTTCCGCAAAACACCGTGCAGGCGATGGTACAGACGCGCGACGGCTTCATCTGGCTAGGAACTGAAGTGGGATTAGTTCGCTTTGATGGCAGCGGATTTGTTTTGTTCGATCGCAGCTCCAACTCTGCGTTGCCGGGTAACGATGTGCGCTGCTTATTTGAGGCGCAGGATGGGGCGTTGTGGATTGGCACCAGCGAGGGACTGGCGCGATGGAAGGACGGCGCATCTACCAATTTCACCATCAGTCAGGGGCTCCCCTCGAATGACATTCGCTCTCTTGCGCAGGATGCAGGCGGGGCCATCGTCGTGCACACAGAAGGCGGCAGAGCACTGGTCACAGGCACTCATGTGCAACCGATTGACCTCGGTGAGCAGGGCACGATTGAGTTCGCAACGCAGTTATCGGACCACCGGATTGCGGAAGGAACCAAGAGCATCCTTCGGTTGATACGGTCCTCCAGAATTGAAAAGGAATTGCGGGTTGGAAGAGACATACCCGGAACGCGCATTCAGGTCATCTTCGCGGATCGCGAAGGGAGTCTGTGGATCGGCACCAATGGCGGGCTGGTGAGGTGGATTAACGGTCAGTTAGAGAAGCTGCCCATAACTGATCCGCTTGCTTCAGCATCTGTACTCACGCTGATGGAGGACCGCGAAAGAGATATCTGGGTGGGAACCGAAACCGGCGGGTTGCATATTTTGCGCGATGAACGCTTTCGCAGTTTCGGCGCGCGCGAAGGACTCTCGTCGGACGCGACGACCACCGTAGTTGAGGACGAAACGGGCACGTTATGGGTCGGGACCACGGGCAGCGGCTTGAACGCTGTAAGCCGCAATGGCACGACGCTGGGCAAGATCAAAACGTACACGGTGCGTGATGGGCTGCTGAGCGACGTGATCTTATCGCTTGCAGCGGCGCAGAACGGCGAATTGTGGGTAGGCACGCCCGACGGGCTGAATCGCATTCGCAAGGGTGTCGTGACTTCTTTTACATCCTCAGACGGTTTACCGGACGACTTCATCCGTTCGCTGCTGGTAGACAAAGACGGCTCTCTTTGGATTGGCACGCGACGTGGCCTCACGCACGCCAATCGAGACTCCGCCAGTTTGCGCTTCGAGACGTTTACGCAAGCCAACGGACTAGGCAGCGATCTGGTTGGAGCGATGACGCGCGATATAAAGGGCAACCTTTGGGTTGCAACTTTGGCTGGGCTCTTAAAACTCCAAGGCAGCCAGCCATCAAGCTACACAATTACGAATTACACCGCCAGCAATGGTCTCTCGAGCAACGTGGTGACCGCGTTGCTTTCGCGCAGCGACGGAACACTTTTGATTGGCACGCAGGATCATGGATGGAACTTGTGGGATGGCCAGCGTTTTTCCGCAGTTAGCGGCAATGGTCTAGACGGCACGACCATTCACGCCATTCTTTATGACGGCAATATGCATCTGTGGTTCGCGACCGCAAACGGTCTGGCGCGCTGCGACTGCGACCTGAAAGGGGGATGTTCTCATTGGGTCGAGTTTGGGCCTGGGGACGGTTTGCGCGGGCGTGAAACTGCGACCAACAGCCATCCCTCAGCGTGGCGATCGCGGGACGGTCTACTTTGGTTTGCTACGCCGAAGGGATTGGTCGAAGTCGATCCGGCTCATTTCCCCGTGAATCTTGTTCCGGCTCCGATGGCGCTGGTGCGATTCGCAGTGGACGACGTTGACCAGGCACTGCACCCATCCGACTCGCAGTTGAGTGTCGCGGCAGGGCATGTGCATTTTCAATTCGATTATGCAGGATTGAGTTTCATCGCGCCGCAAAAGGTGCGCTATCGCTACACGCTGGAAGGCTTCGACCATCATTGGACGGACGCTGGTGCGCGGAGAACTGCTTACTACACAAACATCCCTCCGGGGCGGTATACGTTTCGTGTCGAAGCTGCCAACAATGATGGCCTTTGGAACACGGCCGGGACGGCGCTGCATTTTGAATTGCGTCCGCATTTTTATCAAACCGTATGGTTTTATATTTTGCTGGTTGTATTTGCTGCCGGCTTGGTGGTGCTGTTGCTGAGGCTGAGATTGCTGCGCGCCGAACGCGAGTTTCGCGCTGTACTCGGCGAACGCAGCCGCATCGCGCGCGAAGTGCACGATACGCTGGCGCAGGGGTACGTGGGAATATCGGTGCAGCTCGAAGTGGTGTCTGAACTACTGCGTCAAGACAAGAAAGAAGCCGCAGCGAGCCAACTGGACACGACGCGCGGCTTCGTGCGCGAGGGCTTGGCCGAAGCACGGCAGTCGATCTGGGCTCTGCGCTCGCAGGACTCCGCCGAAAACACATTGCCCGTTAAAGTTCGCCGCATAACTGAGCAGGCGGGCGGTAATGGAATTGAATCGCGTTTTAGCCTATTTGGGGCGTATCGGCCGATGTCTGCGGATGTCGAACTCGAATTTCTGCGCGTCGCCCAGGAAGCCATTCATAATGTGAAGAAGCACGCGGGACCAAAGAACTTGTATGTCCAGCTTGAGTACGGGCCAAGCGAGCTCGCGCTGGAGGTGCGGGATGATGGGCGCGGATTCAATGCACAAGATTCGCCGGATTCGACCCCGGGCCACTATGGGGTGATTGGAATGAAGGAGCGGGCGGCGGCCATTGCAGGCGTGCTCAAGGTGACAAGCGAACCCGGTGCGGGAACGACCGTGCGCCTGCAGGTATCTGCACCGAGAGAGAAAAAGAATGAGAGTCATAGTATCGCCAAAGATAACGTGAAAACGATCGACCGAGAGCGGCCGGGGGAATGATGATGGCACAAGAATCGATTCGCGTCCTGGTGGTTGAAGATCATCACGTGGTACGCCAGGGTCTGGTTGCGTTGCTCAACGTGGTGGATGGAATCGAAGTGGTGGGTGAGGCCGCGGATGGCGTCGAGGCGATTACCCAGTTTCGCAAGCATCAACCGCATGTTACTTTGATCGACCTGCGCATGCCGCGACTCTCCGGAGTCGATGTGATTCAACGCATTCGCATGGAAACGCCGCAGGCGCGCTTCATCGTGCTCACAACATACGATGGCGATGAAGACATTTATCGAGCGCTGCAGGCCGGTGCGCGCGCTTATCTACTCAAAGGCATGACGACCGACGAGCTCATCGCAACCATACGCGCAGTACATGCGGGCAAATCACATATTCCCCCGGCGGTCGCACAGCGGCTAGCGGAACGCATGGGCACCGAAGAGCTGACGCCGCGTGAGTTTGATGTGCTCGAACAAATCGTGCGCGGCAAGAGTAACAAGGAGATTGCAACGGAACTCGAAATTTCAGAGGCCACGGTGAAAACGCATATTAACAGCCTGCTGGGCAAACTGGGAGTGACCGACAGAACGCAAGCCACCACCGCCGCAATACAACGCGGCATCGTTCCACTCGAATCCCTGCGAAAGCCAAAGCCATGATCAACAAATCAATGAAGGCATACGTAAGTTGCGCGTTTTTGCTGCTTTCGATTTACCCTTTCGCCCTGGCGCAAAAGGCGGCGTGGCGTCAGGCTACGGATGCGGAACTGGCATCGCTGCTGCCCACGCGCGCTCCCGTAGAGAAGGAACATATCGAGACGGAGATGCGCACGGCCAGCGGGATCGTAAATGCTAATGGGCGGTATGTTGCCGGTGTGGTGTTGCTGACTGCGGGCTATTCCGCAGACGGCAAGTATTCGCATTACCTCGTGGTGCAGACGCCGATTCGCATGGGGTCGGTACAACTGAAGCCCGGCGAATATGTTTTCGGATGGACGCGGGCGAAGTCCGGCGATGCTTTGAGTGTGCACTTTCACGTGGCGGCGACAGGTGCGCTCGTGGGTACGGTCGATGCGCATCGCATTGTCGGATCGAGCCGCGTGGAAAGCCTGCACATCTGGCCGCCGGGGGATAAGGCGCTGATTCAGATCGGCCGTTTTGGAATTCCGTACAAGCAGGCTGCAGACTAAGCCCGATCTGGGATTGGTTTTCCGCTGGGATAAGGCATGGGCGGTTACAGCCGTTAATGGAATGTCCGCAGCCTATAGCTGTTTCGATTCGGATGGACCTGCTCTAAATCAATGTGCCGTCCACCGTGTTCCTCCTAGCTCAACAACTGCTTCGGTTGCGTCACCCCACCCCCACCCCCTACTCTGGATGGAAGTCGTTTATTTTCAACGCAATACGGGTGGGTCTATGTTGTAAAGTCTTCTAACCAAGAGAGTTACCCGCAGAGTCGTCTAAATAATCAGGTTACCGCCGCTGCAGAGCGATCTCTCAGAATGAACGTCGGTTAGCCTTCCTCTCCCACAAGTCGTCGGCTTGCCTCTCGCTCATCATCTGCCCACAATCGTCGCTCATAATCTCGTCACAATTAAGGATACTGATTGTCGAGAAATAATCTGCAAATTTTAGGTGGGTGGGGCGAAACAGGTGGGTACGCGCTTATTTTGATAGGTCATCGCGATTGATTATCAGGGGACTTGGATGGATGATCTTGATGAGTTGATGAGTATGCGCCAACAATTCGTTGACAGGCGGCAAAGATATTGCGCGACGCCGCGGCAAAGATGGGCTTCTTCCGCAGCCCCCTCAAAAAGCCGCCGAGGAATGTTTCAGTCGAAGAATAAGTCGTTATTAGTCTGAGGCGCGTGCAACCTTTTGCATTGAAAGAGGGGGCTGGTCCGCTCGCTACTTCTGTGCCGTGAGTAATGACCTCGTACCCGCCACCGGCGGATTCACCTGCGCGTTCAAATAGTCAGTGAGGTCTTCGACATCCTGTTTCGTTCCTACCATGGGCGGCATGAAGCGGCGGTAGGGCGAGTCGGCTTTATTTTCATGAAGCATGGTGATGAAGTTGCCGATGTTGGCGTGATCACGCCCCTCAAGAAGATGCTGTAGCGGTCGGTAGCCGGTAAGGGTGTGGCACGATCCGCACTCGCCGCGGAAGATAGCTTCGCCGCGGGAGTAGTGAGAGGTGGGAATGCCGGGACCAGCCCCGTTCCATACCCATTCAGAGTTGGCCAGATAGCCTTGTGCGTTAATCTTTGCAACGGATGGAACGCGCACTCCGTTTGAATACATCCAGCGCCCGATGACGTAAGGCTTACGCAACATTTCGCGCGAATATTCTCCTGCGCCTGTGGCCATGAGTGCTAATAGGAGTACGGCCATGGCGTGCGAGAGATTAAATTCGGTGGGGTTGCGGTAGGCAAGAAAGTACGCGACAAACACGATGGTGGCCGAAGTAACGATGATGATGAGCGCCATTCGCGTGACGGTCGAGAAGGTTCCGGAGTTGATGGTATCGATGCCCAGGGTGAGCAAAGCGCGCTGCGATGCGGGCACCATGGCGTAGTACCAGATCATCAGGAATGGCATGGCGACGAAGGACGGCACCAACCATTTAACGCTCCATTTGACCATGCTGGTCTTGAGCGCAGGCTGCTTGTCGCCATCGATGCGGCTGGCAGTGATCAGCGCCCAGATGCCGGCGAGTGAGGCACAAACACAGCAACGAAGGAAGAGGCTCGGCCAGTAAGTCGGATTGAAGAATGCGTTCCAGAATTTACTGGCTTCCAGGCCGCTGCCGGCCACGCCGATCCACGTGTCCCCGGGCGTGAGCATGAACGAGAGAATGCCGTTGATTATGATGAGCGTGAAGATCGATGCGCCCGCATAAACCCAACCCACTTTGAGGTGAAGTTTGGGGTCAATTCGATCCCAGGTGTAGTAATAAACGGCGATCGTGGTGAGCTCGACCATGAAGAAGACCCACTCCATCGCCCAGGCGAAAACGAAGTTGTGAATCAGCGTGCTGGTGGCCTCGGGATGCGTGAGGCCGATAGAGAACCAGATGCCGACGCCAGACACAGTTCCGAAAACGGCTGTCAGCACCAGGAAAAACTTGGAGTGACTGGCTAGCTGTTTGAGCCAATCGGCGCGGCCTTCCGCATCCGTCATGCGCAGTGCTTTACGCTCGGCGAGCGGCAGATACAAACCGCCGCCCACGGCGAATTGCGAGATCATGACGTGGAAGATGGCGATCATGCCGATCACCCAGCCGGAGCCGATATGCGGAATGTCCCAGAATGGATAGTTCATAGTTACTCCAGTGAACGGTGGACAGTGGACAGTGAACAACAGCCTGTTTACTTGTTCATGCCCTTTGCTTCGTTAAAATTGTGCCGACATGGCAGTGAATAGTGAACAGGATTATGTCTGTGCCTTCATGTCTTCTTCAGCTTTCCTAAAATTGGGAAATAATTTTCCCAACCTCGTGTGACAAACTCTCAGCGTCGTTGAGCAGTTGGTAGTTTCCCAATCCAATTCTGCGGGCGATTTCTAATTGCATCTGTAGTTCACAATTTGATCCACGGGCGATGCCGATAAACTGCCGGAATTCACCAGTGTTGAGTCGTCCCTGGCCTTCGGCGATTTTACTTGGCACCGAAATTGCGGAACGCCGCAATTGACTTGTAAGTCCGAACACTTCTTCGCGCGGAAAATTCTCGGTGAGGTGATAAACCGCAACTGTCAGTTCCATAGATCTTTGCCAAACTTGGAGATCGCGGAAAGAACGAACTGTCGAATTGGTTATCATTCACTCACTGTTCACTGGACACTGTTCGCTTCTCAGTCGATGTTCACTGTTCACTGCCCACTGTTTACTCCCTTAACGAATCGTCCAATAGCCGATCGCCGTGGTGGCCAGCAGAAGACAGACTGCGGCCAATCCAAAATAATGTGCTGCGCGTCCGCGTTGGCCCGATGTCTTCTTGGTATCGTAAAACGGGATCAGCGTCCAAAGCATGATGCCGATGCTGAAGAGAAGAATGCCTGCGTACTCCCCGGTAGCGCCGGGCAACCATGAGCCAAGCAGCTTGAGCATTTCAAACGGGCTCATGAAGTACCACTCTGGATGAATGCCTGCGGGCGCCGGCGCAAGCGGATCAAATTGCTTGCCAAGTGCCCATGGAAACACGGAGGCCAGCAGCGCAAGAATGTTGAGCGAGATTAGCCACATAGCCAGATCCTTGCGGATGAAATTCGGCATGAAGGGCATGGTCTTGCGGTCGAAGATCGGCTTGGCCTCTTCGCTGGGCGGTGAAGCGTTGCCATGCTTCTGCACCAGCCACAGGTGAAAGCCGAGTAACGGAAGAAAAAGCGCCGGCAGGACGACTACGTGCAATGCGAAGAAGCGCTGTACTGTGAATTCACTTACGTCTGGGCCGCCGCGCAGCATGTTGGCCATTGCAGGTCCTATGAGCGGAATGGCTGCCGGAATCTCCAGGCCGACTTTGGTCGCGAAATAGCTGAGTTCGTCCATCGGCAGCAGGTAGCCTGAAAAGCCGAAGACGGATGCCAATCCCAGGAGTGCCATGCCGCTGAGCCAACCGAATTCGCGCGGCTTGCGATAGGCCTTCATAAAGAAGACCGAGAACATGTGCACGAGGATGGAGAACATCATCAGGTTGGCCGACCAGGCGTGCGCCGAGCGAATCAGCCAGCCGAAGTGCATCACAAAAGTGATCTGGCGAACTGACTCGTAAGATTCAGCTCCGGGGCGGAAGTACACCAGCAGCAACACGCCGCTGAAGCATTGCACCAGGAAGAGGAAGAGGGAGATGCCGCCCCAGTAATACCAGAACGATTGTGCGTGTACCGGCACCGTCTTATGGCGCGCAAAAGCGGCCAGTTCCGACAGGCCCAGGCGATCATCAACCCAGTCATAAATTAAAACAGCTTTTGCAGTCATGCCTTGATTCCTTTTGGTCAGGTCCGCGAAACGTCGACAGCGGCTTCGTTGACGGCGACTGTGAATCGGTGCAGCGGCTTGGGCGGAGGCCCGCTGACGTTGGCCCCGGTGTAGGCGTTGTAAACGCCACCATGGCATGCGCAATGAATGCGGTCGGCTTGCGCCTCATATTGCACCGTGCAACCAAGGTGCGTGCAAACCGCAGAGAGCGAAGCCCACGTGCCGTCGAGGTGATGGATGAGCATTGCCGGCGCGGTGCCGAACTTGAACATCAGCACCGAGCCGGGAGGCAGTTTTTGTGCATCCTTGAGGGACACCTCGGTGACGGCGGTAGCGTTCGTTGCCATCTCTTCAGGCGAGGCGAGGTAACGATAGATGGGATAGCTCAGAGCAGCGGTGTAGCAAAGCCCTGCCGCACCTGCCGCTACGATAAAGGCGCGCCGTGTAGCCTTTTCGCCGGGCTCTTCGATGCCGATTTTTATTGCTGGTTCGTCCAGAACAATGTGTCCACCCATTACGCGGCTCCTTCCATCGGTTTTTGTGCGCGTGCTACGACGGAAATCAGCCACCCGACAACTCCCAGGCCACCGACGAAGAGAACCAGGAACAGGCCCACAACCCACCAATTCGTGGCGATGGCCCGATCCCAAACATCAAAGCCTTTAGTGAGCAGGGTGAGATCGCGAATTGCATCGCGAAAGACGGTAAAGGTGATTTCAATGAGGAGCGCGAGCAGAGCGGCTGTCCAACTAAGCCAATTGGCTGCGACTTTGCCGAACCCGGTGACGCCGGCAACTAAGACAGCGACTGCGACCAGGGCGAGCCAGCCGTATCCCGCAAAGCTCGCAAAATGATAGAGCTTGTGCGTGGCGAGGCCAGCCTTGACTGCTTCGGGCTGCACGCGTGTGGCCCACAAACCGGCGATAAGATAAACAATGCCGAAGACTGCAGCCACTTTGCCGCCAACGCCGGCGACAAATTTCTGTTCCCCTGTCGTGAAGGTACTGCGGCCAGAGAGATAGACCATCCACAGCCCGCCGATGAACAGGCCGCCAGCTATCATCAGCAGCCAACGCGGAGTCAGGGTCGGATCGCCGGTGGGCAAGTAAGCTCCCATGGCCGACGCGGAATACATGTCGCGCCAAACCTCAGGGCGAAGCATCAGCGTCATGTTGGTCGAAAGCAGGCGGGCGACAAATCCAGCCAGTACCCACGCCGATAGGCCGACTGCCCAGGCCGACTTCCCTGCCTCGAGGCGTCCGGTGAACCGATAGAGTAGCCAGTAGGTCAGGGTGAGGGTGGCAATAATCGATATCCAGTAAACGCCGATAAGTACGCTGCTGGTATAGAGCGCGCGCCCGTAAAGCACTTGGGCAAAGAGCAGCGGCGGAACACCAAGATTGATCACGTAGGTCATGACCACGGTGAGGCGGCGAGCCAGTGCCCGCGCCGCGACCATCGATTGCGGCGAACCGCGAAAGAGGCTGAGCAGCACCGCAAGCAGAAGTCCGCCCAGCAGCATTTCAACTGCAACGAAGTGCAACGAAAGCGTCACGATATGCAAAAGCTTGATAAGCCATATCGGTGCCGGCAAGGGAATCGGATCTACAGCGGGAAATAATGGCATGACGTTACTCAGAAACCCCTTTCACTCTTGAGCCCATCGCGAAACGAAAGATCGGCATCGGACTCCAATTCAAATTTCATGGCTGTTGGATCTGCCCTGCGTGCCACATCACTCTCGGTCAGCCCATGTTTCAAAAACCTGAATTCGGTCTGTTCACTTCATCGCCCGTTCGCCTAACAAACAGAGAAACGCGGCATTGTGGACTATTTCGCTCCAATTTGACTGCGATGGAAAAGTAATACCCCCTTGCCCGAACCGAGGTCTGTGACAGGGGGCACAAGACGACGTGACCGTCTGGACTAATCTGCATGCGAGACCCACGCGCGAATGGGTTTGAGCAAGCGACGAACAAGGATGGCAAGTAATTGGGTTATGGCCGCCCAGGTTCGAAAGCATTCTTGAACGAGCGAAGCAGGTTATGCAGAAATTCAATTCATCGATGCAACTGACGCGTGCTGCCGACTACGCGGTACGGGCGATGGTGCACCTGGCGACGCTGCCGCCGCAGGAGCGTGCTCTGCTTTCTACGCTGGCTGAGGCTACGCAAGCGCCGGAGAGCTTTCTCTCCAAAGTTCTTCAAACTCTCGCGCACGCCGAGTTGATCTCATCGCGTCGTGGAAAGTCAGGTGGATTCGCGATATTGCCCAAAGGCCGCGAAGCCTCGATGCAGCGGGTGATCGAGGCGATTGACGGCCCAATATGTCTCAACACTTGCCTTGTTTCGGGAATAAGCTGTGTCCGAAAAACATGGTGCCCGGCGCACCCGGTCTGGAGACAAGCGCAGCAGGCGATGCTCCAAGTGCTGTCGCAGTCGTCGATCTCGGATCTGGCAGCGCAGGCTCGTGTCGGTTCACCCTGCGGCGTGCGGAGTGTTGCCACTGGTGGCGAAATAAGTTTGGTTAGAAGCTGTCTTCAGTAGATGACGGCTCGAAGGCAAGTGGGCAACGTTCAAGCGGCTCGTGCGGTTCCTGTTTGCAATGTGCGCGGATATGGGCCAAGCGACAGTCGAATATTGCGCGTGCGCGTAATCACACGGAAGAGACGCGCTAAATTTGACCCGTCCTGACCCACACAATTTCCATAAGAAACCGAGAACGAAACTCCTTCGTCAAACGTCTATTCAACAGCTATCTCAGTTCTGACAATGCAGGCTCGTGCCAAATCCTCAGGCATATAGATGAGGCGTTGCCTTTGCGATATAGTTGTGGCGACTCCCGAAACACTGAATCAGGTTCATGTATATTGACGTTCTGTGAAGTAGGTCCGAGTGAATGGCGGGATTTCAAACCGTTGGACCACGCCCGAACTGGCCAGCGCCAATGCGGCGCCGCTTTCACCCGCGCGCAGGATGCGCTGGCTAATCTTCTCTCTTCTCCTCCTCGCTACTGTTATTGCGCTTCTCTTATTCGCCTCACGGCTACGACCGCGCCACACCCAAGCCACTCCACAGGTTCCTGCAATTTCAACATCGAGAACGACTGCCGTGCGGCTCACCGGCAAAACCCAGGCGGTTCGGTCGCGCGCGATCCTGGCGCCGCTGATGGCCGGGCAGCAGGTTGGCTCGCTTACCATCGTCAAACTGGCCGCTACAGGAAGCAGAGTCAGGCAAGGCGACGTGTTGGTGGAGTTTGATCGCCAAGCGCAACTGCGCGACTTCATCGACAAAAAAGCGCAGGCCGACGATGAAAATGGCAAAGTACTGCAGGCGCAAGCTGCAGAAGTGGCCGCCAAATCAAAGGATGAAACCGATATTGAAGGAGCGGAGAGCGCGCTCAGCAAAGCGGAGCTCGAGATGCAGAAGGTAGAGTTGCTATCTCGAATCGATGCAGAGAAGGCACGCCAGGATCTCGATGAAGCCCGAGTTACTCTGACTCAGCTGAAGGAGACTTTCGACCTGAAGCGGAAAGCCGCGCAGGCGTCGATTCGCATTCTTGAGATCCAACGGGATCGCACACACGAAACCATGCTGCATGCGCAGACCAATGCGGCGCTCATGCAGATTCGCTCGCCGATCGACGGCGTTGTGGTGTTTAACACGATCTGGAAGCAGGGCAATATGGGCGAGGTGCAGGAGGGTGACCAGGTGCGGCCCGGCGTTGCATTTATGCAGGTCGTCGATCCATCGATCATGCAAGTACACGCCATGGTTAATCAGGAGGATCTGGCCAAACTGAGTCTAGGCCAGAGCGTGCAGGTACATCTCGACGCTTATCCTGATCTGGCGTTTGGCGGCAAGCTCGCATCCGTCGACCCGATGGGTAAACGCGGCGACTTCTCGTCGCGATTGCGTAATTTCTCTGCCACGTTTTCAATCCTGGGTACAGATCCACGTCTCATGCCCGATCTCTCTGCCGCCGTTGATGTGCAACGGGCCGCTTCATCCAGCGCTGCGAGTCTGTCCCGATGACCTGGACTATGCGCGGTCTCGTGAAACAGCGTAATGTCGTCGTCATTGCCCTGCTTGTTGCCGCCAGCCTTGGCCTTTTCGCCTATGTGCGCTCCAACCGCCGCGAACCAAATTTACCGGCCTATCAGGTGCAGCGCGCGGAGTTTCTCGATGTCCTGCAGTTTCGTGGAGCGGTCAAAGCTCTAAAGTCCATCACCATCGCAGCGCCGCCCGACGTAGGCATGCTGCAGATCCTCAAAATTGCTCCCGACGGTTCAGCGGTAAAGAAGGGCGACGTCGTTGTAGAGTTCGACGCCTCGAAAACCAAGCAGGATCTTGATCAGTACCGCTCCATTCTCAAATCAGACGATGCGCAGATTGAACAAGCGCGGGCACAGGGCAAGCTCATCGATGAGGAAGATGCGACTGCGGTCATGAAGGCACGCTACGACGTCGCATCCGCAAGTCTGGATGCGAGCAAGAGTGAGATTCTATCGAGAATCGAGGGAGCCGAGGCGCATCTCAAAGTGACCGATGCAGAGCAGGGCGTTCACCAGGCTGAGGACAAGCTCAAGTCTGATCGCGCCAAGACTCAAGCCACGATCGACGCCTATCGCAGCGCGAGCGGCAAGGCAAAGTTCGATGAACAGCGCGCCACTCACGCGCTCGAGTCTATGGTACTCAAGGCCCCTACCGACGGCGCCGTTACACTCGTTTCAGTGTGGCATGCCGGGTCAGAAGGACCATTCAAGGCAGGCGAGCAAGCCTGGTCAGGAGCGCCCATTGCCGAATTGCCTGACGCTTCATCGCTTCGCATCGTAGCCCACGTCGACGAAACCGAGCGTGGGCGTATCGCCCTTTCGCAAACTGCCACATTTCAGCTCGACGCGATCGCCGATCGCCAATTCACTGGAAAAATTGAGCGCATCGGAACCATTGCCACCACCGACTTTACCGCGGGATGGCCCTTCCCGCGCAACTTCAATCTTGATTTGACCATTGACCGGGGCGACCCCCGCCTTCGTCCGGGCATGACGGTGCAGATTACGGTAATCGTGGACCGCATTCCTAACGCAATCACGATTCCTGCGCAAGCTTCCTTTTTAAAGTCTGGGCGCACCGTCGCTTACGTGTGGCGCGGATCAAATTTCGAAGAGCGAACGATACAGGTCGAACGCAGAAGCCGCGATCGGGTTTTAATCTCAACCGGCTTGCTCCCCGGCGATCGAGTGGCACTCAAAGATCCAACGGTAACGCCATGACGAAGAAGTCTCATATAGCCATCTGGGCCTTACTCAGCATGCTTCTAGTGGCGGGCGTGGGAGCCGTGATTGCGATGAAGCGAACCCACGCCGTGAGCAACCCCGACGCTGTTCCGCTGGCGGTGGTCAAGTATGGCGATGTGAATGTCGCAGTGCATGCGCGTGGCGAACTGAGTGCCACTCACTCCACAATGCTTGTCGCTCCTACTGTCGGTGGAGATTCACTGCAGATTACGCGCCTGCCGCAAACCGGAAATAGCGTCAAAAAAAACGACGTGATCATCGAATTTGACCCTAGCGAGCAGCATTACAAGCTTGAACAGAATCGCTCGGAACTGCTGCAGGCGGAGCAGGAGATTACCAAGGCTAAAGCCGACGCCCTGGTTCTCGCCGCCGAAGATAAAGTCGCTTTACTAAAAGCCCGATACAACGTGCGCCGCGCCGAACTTGATGTCCAGAAAAACGAAATTTTGAGTAAGATAGACGGGCAGAAAAACGACCTCGCGCTGCAGCAGGCAAAACGTGTTCTGGCTGAACTTGAAAAAGATATTGAATCGCACCGAGCCTCGGGACGGGCCTCGATCTTTCTCGCCCAGGAAAAATCGAATAAGGCCAAGCTTGCGATGAACCAGGCCCAGCAGAATCTAGCTCACATGCGCGTCGTTGCGCCTATGGACGGGCTCGTTTCCATTCAGAAAAATACGGATGCAGCCGGCGGTTTTTTCTTTACCGGCATGGCCGTGCCTGACTTCCGCGCCGGTGACCAGGTGCAGACCGGTAGTCCCATTGTGCAGATCCTCGACCCCAGCGGAATGAATCTCACTGCAAGCGTACAAGAGGATCAGCATGACAATGTGAGAATCGGCGAGACGGTGGATGTACATTTTGACGCACTGCCTGGGAAAACTCTTCATGGCACGGTGAAAACGGTAGGAGGTATGTCTTCGCAGTCATTTTTCAACGGGCAAGGCGCACACAGTTTTGAAGTCACCATTCAACTGGCCGAATCGGACGCTGGGATGCGCCCCGGGTTGACTGCCGACGTGCTCGTCAACGGGCCGCACAAGGCCGGTGTTCTTTCTATTCCGCGTCAGGCTTTGTTTATGAAAGACGGCAAGCGCATTGTCTACGTCAGGAAGGGCACGATCTATCAGCAGGTTGAAGTGAAGATCAAAGGCGAGAGCGAAACTCGCGTCATTTTAGAGGGCCTGCCTGAGAAAAGCGAAGTTGCTCTGCTCGACCCCACCGTGCCGCGCAAATCGGTCGCGTCTGGCGGGTCCGCCGCGACTGTGGGTGCGCCGTGATGCCTATGCTCGATATGGATCAGCGGGCCCTCGTACTCTCGGTCTCGCAGCAA
This sequence comes from Acidobacteriaceae bacterium, assembly GCA_025350325.1. Taxonomy (GTDB): domain Bacteria; phylum Acidobacteriota; class Terriglobia; order Terriglobales; family Acidobacteriaceae; genus Telmatobacter. Next base: position 3,331 of record JANXYB010000019.1, on the reverse strand, counting down.
TGGACCCGCGATGCTGAACTGGGGCTTAAAAACCTTCTTCTGCACCGCTCCCGTTCGCTGCTCACGATGCTTGGCATGATCTTCGGCGTCGCAGCGGTTGTTGCCATGCTGTCAATCGGCGCGGGTGCACGACAGCGGGTCATGGCAATCATTGAACAAATGGGCGTGCACAACCTCATCATTGAAGCCAAGGAAACTTTAGAGTGGCAAGCCCACTCCAAAATGCGCAAGCTTTCCCCGGGCCTTACCGTACAGGATTATCGCGTGATTCTCGACGACGTTAGCGGCGTCACAGCATCCACTCCACGCAAGCGCCTTACGCCTTTGAAGATCATTCCCAAGCCGCAACAGGAGATGCCACTGGTCTACGGCGTCAATCCCTCTTACCAGGCGATCACGGGGCTGCGTCTAGCCAACGGAAGCTTTTTTAATCAGAAAGATGAAGACTCAGGTGCGCCGGTTTGCGTGCTGGGCGCCGCAGCCAAATGGGGCCTCTTCGGCTCAGCCAATGCGCTTGGTGAATACGTCAAGGTCAACGAGCAATGGTTCCGCGTGCTCGGGGTTGTAGACGCGCAATTGAGCTCGGATAGTCCTGTCGCGGGGGCACCCGCTGTCGACGCCAACAACGTCATCTACATTCCGCTGCAGTCGGCATTTCAACGCCTCGAAGACAGCTACAGCGATGTTCGCGATGAAATTGACGGCATCTATCTACAACTCGGCGACAGTGCGGGCATTACCGAGGCTGGGCAGGTTACGCGCGCAATCCTCAATTCGTCGCATCATGGTGCAGACGATTTCAGCATCATCGTACCTGCCGAGCTGCTCGCAGAGCAGAAGCGTACTGAGCACCTGTTCAGCATTGTCATGGTTGCCATCGCGTCGATCTCTCTGCTGGTTGGCGGCATCGGCATCATGAACATCATGCTGGCCAGTATTCTAGAGCGCACCCGCGAAATAGGGCTGCGCCGCGCAGTCGGCGCGCGCCAGTCGGACATCGTGCGCCAATTCGTTGTCGAGGCGATGATGATCTCCTTTGCTGGCGGCACGATCGGCGTGGTCCTGGGTTTCGTGATCTCGCGTGCCATCGCCTGGCTGGCAGGATGGTCCACCATCGTTACTTTCAGTTCTATTGCATTGGCTTTTCTGGTTTCCATCTCGGTCGGCTTAGTCTTTGGAATTTATCCGGCTACAAAAGCTGCCCGCCTCGATCCGGTGGAGGCAATTCGCTATGAATGATTTGAAAACGAGAACGCTGGACCAGTTCTGACGGGAAAGAAAAAATCCTGTTAAACCACCAGCGCTAATGCGGGGATCGAATGAAGTTGATGCAATTTGGTTTTGTTTTTCTGTTTGCGATTGCAAGCGTCTGCGGGACACAAGCACAATCCGGTGAAAGCTACCGCGATCTGCTCAGTAGTCGGGTACGCGCGCAACGCCTCACGCCGCCCGACCATCTCAAAGCTTACGTAATAGACGGCAAGATTCGCCTTGGCCTGCGCGACGCCATACTGCTCGCGTTAGAAAATGACAGCGACATTCAGATTGAAGAGACACAAATAGAGTCGCGCAAGTTTTCCCTGCTGGCGACTTTCCAGCCCTTCGATCCGCTGCTCCTGAGCAGCCTTAATATCAATCGGAGTTCTAGTCCTACCTATACGCAGCTGCAGGGCGTGGGCCAGTCCGGAACCGCAGCACTCAACGTTCTGAGCCAGACAGGACAAGTCTCGTACGCGCAGACATTCGCGACGGGAACCAATATTCTTGCCGGCATCTCAAGCAGCAGATCTTCCACAAACAGCTCGTTCCTCTTTTTCAATCCCTACTATAATTCTTCAATCAATGTGCAATTCACACAGCCGCTGCTGCGCAATTTTGGACGCTTTGCTAATACAGCGCAAATCAAAATCGCGCGGCGCGCCTTATCGCAATCACGGTCAAGCTTTGAAGCCGAAGTCAATGATGCGGTTCTGCAAGTCATCGGGCAGTATTGGGCGGCTGTGCAGGCGCGCGGAGCACTCGATGTACAGAACCGCTCGCTCGATCTTGCCCAGGTCAGCTTCAAACGCGACCAGCGCGCCCTCGAATTGGGAGCCTTGCCACCTCTTGATATCTACCGCTCTGAGTCTGAAGTGGCTGCACGCCGCGTGCAGATAATCCAGTCAACGTATGCACTCGAGCAAACCGAAGAAGCGTTGCGGCTTACCATCGGCGCCGATCAGGATGCGCAGTTTCGCGCGCTGCCGTTTGAGCTTACCGAGGTCCCCCAAACCACCGGCGAATTGCAAACGGTTCAACTTGATGCGGCTCTTACCGACGCACTTAGCAAGCGGCCCGAGGTTGCAGCGGCCGGCGATGCTCTCAGCAACGACGATATTTCCATTCGCCTTGCTCATAATCAACTGAAGCCTGACCTCACTGCGACGGGCTTTTACCAAAGCAATGGCTTGGGCGGAAATCAATACGACCTCACCACCGGCAAGCTAACCTCGCCCGGCGGTTTTGGGTCGTCTTTCAACCAGCTTTTCGGGTTTGGCTTTCCTGGATACGGCGGTACGCTCACGCTTAGTTTGCCGGTGCGCAATCGTGGTGCGCAGGCTCGGCTTGGCAATGCGCTGGTCACCAAAAGCCGCGACCTCTACGGAAGTCGCCAGGTGCAGGAATTGATTACGCGTCAAGTGCGCGACGCCATTAACCAGCTTGACGTGGCGCGACTATCGCTTGTTGCCGCCAACAGCTCATACGATCTAGCCAGGAAGTCACTCTCTGCGGACCAGCGCAAGTTTGAGCTTGGAAGCGAAACCAATTTTTTTGTTCTCGATTCGCAGGAGCGACTTGCGCAGGCTGAACTTGTTTTGCTGCAGGCGCAGATCAATTACCAGCTTTCGCTCGCGGCCATCAATCACGCCACCGGCGAGCTCATTGCACCCTATCAGCTCCAGATTGCAGGCGCGTCGAAGTAAGTTGAGAACGTCGTCTTAGCCGGCTCAGGCGGCGGGTCAATGAGGGAAGACGACTGTCGGGGTCCAAGTAGATGAGTCGTTTAAACCATACTTCGCAGGCTCATACGAAGCATTTTCAGTGCGGCTTTCGGCGCCGACCTATCCGGCGCTGCAAAAGGGGGCCCTTGTCCCCACTTTTTCGCATCCAAGGCGGTAGGAGAGATAGAGATGCAAGCAAGCAAAATATTGATTCTGGTTATGGCGACGGGGGTTGTGTTCGGCGCGGGATGCCGCAAAAATGCGGTCGATAAGGGCGCTTTCAAAGCAGCTATTAATGACTATTACAACAGTCGGCAGGACTGTTTGTGGGCGGCTCCCGTAAAACTTCC
>JANXYB010000148.1 GCA_025350325.1 Acidobacteriaceae bacterium | reverse complement strand
CACGAAGTGATAGATCAGGTGCGGAAAACTCTGCCCCTGGATGGTCACCCCCAACTCTTCCATGTGCGTGAAGTCCGACGCTCCCAACCGACCCGGAGGATGCTGTTGCACGAAGAACACCTCCCGCGCCGGACCCTCGGTGGCACGCCATACCTTCACCCGCCGCTGCAACGTGCGCACCTGCCCGTCCTGAAAACGGCCCGGACCTGCCTGTCTGTGACCAATCCGCCTCCGCTCCAATGAACCGGAATACGCTTGGCCCAATTGTCGTTGCATCGGGAGTTTTGTTTGTCGTCGTTCAGGAGTTGTTATTGTCGCCCGTCAATACGCTGTCGGCGCAGGCCGAATCGCAAACGCCGCAACAGTTTAAAGATGCATACCTGCGCTTTGTCCTCTCCGTGCAATCACATCTCGGCGACACTGGTGAAGCTCCGTCAGTGTTCTAGAATTTGGTTTCAGGCCACGATTCAAAATCAATCTGAAGGCCCGAAGAAGCGAGTATGCCGAATCAAAATGGCAGCGTCTATGGATTGACGCTATTGTCTCCGATCTTGAACGATGAGCGAGAGTTGGTCTCGCATGACTTGCAAATTCGCAAGTACCTTGCGGGATTGCCCACTGATGAGCGAAGCCCTTTTGCGGCCGCTCCAGGAACGCACCTAGCGCGATTGGTAGTCATGGACGACGTAATCTATGTCGGCATGCCGGCATGTGAGGAACACCTGCGGTCGAAATACCTCGTGTTTGAATCGAATTGCGACTGTGATTTAGTCACCTACCTGCGCGGCCTTGCCGAGAAAATTCCCCAGCATCTCGATGCGATCTGGGGGCACTGCGTGGGCTATCCAGGGGTATCAGACTTCACTAAATTCCTCGCCTACATGAAGTCCTGCCAGGTTGAGACGACATTCTTCTTCGCAGCCGTAAACGACAAGACCGTGGGGGACACTCTGCTCGCGCTCCAAACGCAACGTGCTGTGGCGGAGTTCATTGCGGACCATCAAGGCACAAAACCAGAGCAAATACAGCGGGACTTCTTGGAATTCATGAAGGCCTTGCGCGAAGTGACATGCCCGGCAGCCGGCGGAAAGATTCCTCGACGCAAGATCAAGACGGGCGGCCGAAATGAGTAAGTTGAATGCCACGGACGTACAGGGCTTCATCTTGCGCGGGTATAGCATGCCCTATGCACGGTACTGCTTTCTCCACTTTGACGACGCTAAAAGCTCGTGCCTCTTGGTGAAGATGTTGTTGAAGGTCGTGACGACTGGACAACTGTGGGACAAGAAAAAGCCGCAGAGCACGGTAAACATCGCGTTCACACACAAGGGATTGGAAGCGCTCGAACTACCCATTGCGACACTGATAAGTTTTCCGGTGGAGTTTCAACAGGGAATGCGGGCGCGAGCTTCGATTCTCGGTGACACAGGGAAGAATGCGCCGGAGAACTGGGATGGTATGTGGCGTGAAGAAAAGGTGCATGCGTGGTTGGGGATTCACGCCCTCTCGCAAGAAGCACTTCAGGCGCAATACACCGAAATGACGGCGTTGATCGCAGACTCTGGCGGGGTACGCCTTCTTGGTGCACAGGATGCAGCGGCATTAGTCGAAGACGGCAAGGTAACGCTGAAGGAGCACTTCGGCTATACGGATGGATTCGGAAATCCGGACTACGTCGGCGTATGCCGAAATACGCAGCCTGGGCAGGGAAAGCTGATGCCGGATGGAAGCTGGGCGCCTCTGGCAACGGGAGAGCTCCTGCTAGGCTACGCGGATGAGGCGGGCGAGCTTCCAGTGGCTCCCGTTCCGCATATCCTGGCAGCGAATGGAACCTTCATGGTGTATCGGAAGCTGCACGAGAACGTGGGGACATTCCGAAACTTTCTGGCTACGTGGAGCGCGCGGTATGGAGCAGGAGACGAGAATGCGAAAGAGAAGCTCGCGGCCAAGTTTATCGGAAGATGGCGGGACGGAACACCAATCGAGCTGTCGCCGGACTCGCCAAATCCGAGTATTGCTCAAGATCCTAATCAGAGCACGAACTTCCGCTTTAGCAGAGATACAGACGGGACGCGCTGTCCACTAGGTGCGCACATTCGCCGGGTAAATCCGAGGGATGCGTTCGGCTTTGAGGGTCGGTTGATCAATCGGCGGCGTATTACCCGACGCGGGCTTCCCTATGGACCTTACGCCGCGGAGCCCGATCCTGGCGATCCCCAGGATTCAGCCGAACTGGATGCAACCGATAGAGGTGTCGTATTCATGGCGCTAAACGCGAGCCTTTCTCGGCAATTCGAATTTGTGCAGTAGCAATGGATTTCTTACGGTAATGACGCGCACCTCGGGAATGAGAAAGATCTGTTGATTGGTAGTCACTCTGAAGGCGAGCGGTGTGCCGTTCAGGGTGATACTACGGCCACCAATCCACCGCTGTTCTGTACTGACTTGCCAAACTTCGTGGAGCTGAGAGGTGGGGACTATTTCTTTTTGCCCAGCATCATAGCGCTGGGGATGATTGCCATGGGGCTCGTTGATCCGCGGTAAAACGCTGAGACTGAAGAGTCTGGGTCTCAACGAGTTACATGATCTGTTGATTCCACCCAGCCACTATCGTGCACCGGGCCAAGTAGATTTCTGTATCGCTAGTCCAGAACCGAGAATGCTGCATGCCAAAAAATATCGCCATTTGCTGCATGGCTCCGGTAACGACTTTGACCATCCAGGACAGGCTCCAACGTCGTTAAGTTATACAACACTGTCCTCATCGCACCGGAGCAAGTCGCACTACCACCGATTGCATAATGCAAAAGATAAGCCGTCCAGACATCGGGCGGCTTTCTAGTTTGTTGCCGATGGCGTTTTGCTATCGCTACTTGCGATACAGACTGGTTCCTGTAACTCCAATCGCGACGCCTGCCGACGATTACTTTTATTAAAGCGAACTCCAAGGCCAAGGACTCAGTTCTCAGTCAGGTGTCCGGGATTCTCACCGTTACATTCACAACCGTAGTTCGTGGAGGCTCATAATCCCAAGGACTTCACTTGCTCCTAGGTTTCGTAGCCGAGCCAGTGTGCAACTTCGTGCCAGACCACGCGTTTCACTTCGGCCTGCAAATCTCCTTTTGAACACCGCAGAATGGGGTTACGAAAAACAAATATCAAGTCGGGGGCATACTGCACCTGAGTGAATGACCGTTTCGTCCTAAATGTGCCGCTGTACAATCCCAATAACTCAGCTCCATCACGCCATTTCTCTCTGCTCGATATGTCCTCCAATACGTCCGCTGGAGGCTCGTCAACCACTTGAATGCCGGGGAAATCTGGCAGGTCCCTGATCTTCTGGGGCAGCGTGCTGTATGCCCACTCGACAATTTCCTCAAAGCTCTTGGGATTTGCGGCGTCGGCCATAACGCCAACTTACTACCAGAATCACTCGCAAGGGGTTTGACCGATATTTGCAATCATGGGTGGAGATTGCGGGGTGGAGCGCTTCCGTTGCCGCTTGTAAGTGTTTGAGATGAGACATATTACGAAGATGAGTTTCATCGAAGAGCTCTGCATTTTCAGGGCCCCCTACCAATGGACCTAAGTGGCTTAGAATCAGCGGACGCGATTTGATAGGAAAGACCTTACAGCAGCATCGATTTAGGATTGATTGGGATCATTTGGGATGGTTTCTTCATCAGGTTGTTCCCGTATTGTTCCCGCCATCCTCAATGTATGCCGGAATCATTCGTTGAAAGAAGGCGCGGAGATCTTCGAGCGACCGAAAGGCATTCGCGTCCTGCCAGAATCGGATCGGCTGGTGCTCTCATATCTCCGTTGCAGTCGAGGAGAGGCCAGAAGAGCGAGAGTATTCGGTTCGCTAGAGAGTCGCGATGTCACTTTGGAGGTGCTTGGAAGTGGTTTTGTGCCCCAGAGAAGCTGTAATCGGCGCGTGACCGTCCCGAACTGCGGGAGGATTTTCGCTCGTCGCTATTCCACGAAGTCGATTGGCAGCCAACATCCCGAGATTCTAATTAATTGCTGTTGGAACGTGACTGTAACTTCGATTCCACAGAAACTGGCCGCGCCGACGACACCAACCTGACGGGGCGAATATTCGCGCACATTGACTCCCGCTGTTCAGGAACCGCTGACGACCTCGACCTCGAACCTTAAAGTCTTGATGGCGGTGATCTTACCCTTGAGAGCCTCGAAGTGCCCTTTGTTCAGCCATAGTGTGATATCCGAGAGATAACCTGGCCAATATTCCCGGGTACTGAGATTCTCCAATGCGTGTTTGACCACGGCCTCGGTTTCGCCGCCTTCTTTGACAACAGGCTCTGGATTGGATATTTCCTCTGTCCACTCATCTTTTTTGAAACTGCGCGACCAGATGGCCCTCCAAGAGATCGGATCGTCGTCCGGTCCCTTCTGGAAGAAGTAATATTTCCCCTGCCCCCCGGAGTCCCGGAGTATGGACATGCCGGAATGTACAAATTCGAGTTCGATCCGCCGAAGCTGAGAATCCCCGATCTCGGCTTCCAGTTCCTTTAGGATTAGCGACTTGATACGGGCTTTCGGCAACTCTTTCGTGTAGAGGTCCATGTCACTCACGAGATTGAACGTAACATGGCCTTTCTGTAGCAGTTCCTCAAGCTTCGGTGCTGACAACTCAACCGGGGCCTTGATACCCTCGGCAAGTTTATAGTGCTGGCGATTGTCAACTATATCCTTGGTCAGTTCGTTGATTTGCTCCTTGAACACCGTATCCGCTATCTCCTGGAACTTTTCCTCATCTATCAATTGCGGCTTATCGGCTCCCGCCGTAGTGGCCAGCTTCTCCAGCTTTTGGACCAACTTCTCGATGTTATAAAAATCCGGCTTTACGTCTTTCAGGTATTCGTACTGGAAAGCCTTAACGAAATGGTATTGGGCCCAAATCAGGCGCTCCTGCGCCCGCCGTTCGATGCCGGCAAGATACTGCTTGACGCTGCAGTCGAGTGCGCCTCCAATAAACTGGCGCTGATTCGACAGCGCACAGAGCTCAGCGACGTTACGGGCAATCTGAAGGTTCAGGATGCCTATCAATTGTTGGGCCTGGCTGAATCGCCCTAAGACCTCCGACTTTTGCTGGTTCAGCAGGTCGACCGAATTCAGTAATTTTTGGTACCGGGCTTTGAATTTGCCGCTGGCGAGCATTCTGTCTCGTAATTCGACCACCCGTGGGTCGCCCGGCTCGACGTGCGACATCATGGTCACGACCCCCTTCCCAATGCCGGCCAGTCCCTGCGTGGTGCGCTTTACTTGCTCAATGAGCTTGGTTGTTTGCTCTTCGCGTTTTTCCTTCTTTTTCTTCAGGCTCTCGACATCGCCTTTCAATGTCTCCTTCAAAGCTGTTTGCCCGCTGATGTCCTTTTGCAGTGCGTCCTTCTTCTCCTTAGTTGCCGATTGGATTTCGAGGGTCTTCTTGGCGATTGTGGCCTCCAGCTCCTCCGCCAACTTTTCCCGCGCTTGATCGTAATTCTTCAATTCATCCTCGGTGGCACGCACGCGGCGGTTGAGTCCCCGGACCGCCGGATCCTCCGTAGTATCGGTTAGGTGAATCAATGACTCCTGCAACACACGGGCCTGCAGTTGTAACTTCGCGATTTCGCCTTCAATTGCTTTCTTATTCGCCGCTGCTGCGTTGTTTAGTACGGTCTTCTTCTCTTCGATCTGCTGGTTGGTCTCCGCGATTAGTTTCTCGCTGCTCTCCTGCAGCAACTTGAGGTTCTTGTCGTACTCGTCGATCTGTCCAGTTGCGTCGTCGATTTTCTTTTTCAGATCGGACTGCGCATGGGCCTGGATCGAATCAGAGTTCGCATCGAGAAAAGTAGTCGTTTGCGCGCTCAGGTCATCGAACAGCTTCGAGGTGCCCTCCAGTGGGTTGGGCTTCGTCCAGTCAAACTCGGCAGCGAGATCGACCAGACTTCCAACGCCGCCTACGATTGGCTGGCCGACTGGCACGATCTTGAGCAATCCTCCAACGATTTGGCATGCCGCTTTGAATGCCTGCTGCTCGGCAATGTCGCCGGCTGCTTGCTTAGTAGCCTCCTGCCGTACGTCCTCTACTTCTAACTCCAACTCTTTACACGCAATCGAGACGTTTTTGAGGCTGTTGGTCGCGTCCGCCATTGAGTTGTAGGCCTGCGGTAATGCCGACCAGGCTTCCTGCATCTCGGTTCTGAGGGTCTTAGCGGTTTCCTCAACCGCGCGCTTCGCATTTTCGAGATTGGTCCAGTCTGTTTGCATCCGACGAGTGAAGTACAAGAGGTGGATGGCAGTCTGCCGAAAGCCCAGCCACACGCCAAAATTGGTCGAGGCCGAAAGCCTAGGTACCCATCCGACCGGGTTGCCGAAGTAGTCGACATTGTTGGCCGTATGAGTGCGCAGCACCTGCATCTCAATGTACGCGCGCTCCAGGTCAGGATGAAGAGTCTGGCGCACCCTGAGACTGTCCAGCTCCTTCATGTAGGGATCGATGAACTCGAGCGCTTGCTTTCGATATTCAAAGCGGTACATGTCGCGAGCGCAGCGCAGCACTGCTTCGACCGCAATCGGGTGTATCCAAGACGCGTTCGTCTCGGCCTTTGTGATCGCTTGGCCAGGCTTACCCGTGTCACCCTTTTTAAGGGCCGCTGTTCCGGTGCCTTGTTTGGGTGAAACGTCACACAACTTATAGTCGGGCCTACGATCCGAATTAACGAGCGGATCCCAGCGGACCAGAACGATATTCACCCAATAGTACGGCCCCAAACCCATAGGTGGAATCTCGCCCTGGACAGCAGGCGAGTCCGCCCCCTCGCCGCCGCTTAGCACATCCGTCAGGCAAATCGTCTGAATGTCTGTGCTGAGGAGATGCGAAGTAACGTTTCCACCGTCACCGCCTTTGGTTGCTCGTCCTGATGCATAAGCGTCGGCGCCGGACCGAGGGCGAAGTCGCCACTCATTCACATCGAACCTGTCAATCGAAGGGATGTCTTTCGAGGCCGCCCTCATCATCACATTTCCCCAGAGGCTATTGTTCTGAGCCTGCCCACCTGGAAAGAAGACCTGGGTACTGCTCATCACGGCCACGCTGTCGTTGTAGGCGACGAGCCGTACGAAAAGAACCTGCCCCTTGTTGAATAAGTCGGCGCAAGGCATGGAGTCGGCGTGATAGTTCTCACCGCCTTTACTCGGCCAGCGCCACACATCTTCTTCTGTGCGAAAGGTATCTTTGATGAATTTCCTCAGATTGTCGAGGGTGACGATTACTTGGATTCCATCTGACTCCTTCTCCCGGGGTTCCCGTATCGCAAGGCCGCCCCGTTCGGATTTCTGGCCATTTGAACCCTGACAAATGAAACGGCGTGGTAGCTTGGCTATCTCCCCGGCGAGCTGCCCCTGTAGCTGGCGACGGGGGGCCTCAATATAACTATCATCCGGGTTCGCATGCGACCATTGGTTCAGAACTTTCTGCATTTCAAGAAGACTAGGATGCCACGCCGCGTCGGTGATCGTTCCGACGAAGAGATCGATGTCCCCTGCGCGCTCGCCGTCGAGTCCGTCGGCGCCGTGCCCCAGAGACTTGCCTTCCTGATCCAACGGTTGGTTCTGGTCGGACTTCTTAGCGATGGGACGGGTAGTGTACGGCAACGGAGTCGTGTTGATGCAACCATCGCCTTCGAACCGGAGTATACGTGCGCGGATGATTACATTCGTGCGAGGGAAGCGCAGCGGCCTGCTAATCACCACTTCATCGGCGATGATCTCAAGCGTTCGTATATTGGACGGCGCGTCAAATTCAGTCGGACCCTGGAAGTCATTGAGACCGCTGGTATTGTTGCGGTCCCAAACTATCCGGACACCAGTAATCGTTACTGTCCGCGTGACCGGACTCGGCACGGTGTTGAAGCGGCCGGGTTCAGGCCGATGCTCGTATTCGGAGTAGCTGATGTAGTCTTTGGAAGCAGGGTTAGGGCAATCGAGTCCCGTCTGGACAAAATAAAGCTTATCGATCCCCAGGGCGGATGGCGGGGTGAGAGTTGTACTCATTTCTGTGGTCTCCAAAGAGCGACGGTAACCCCAGGCTACGCGTGTCGCCCTGTGAAATGCCAATCAGGATTCAGTGACGTCGTCCGATGACTTCGAGCGGCTTGTATTCGGCATCGGTCGCGCTGTATTCGGTGGAGGCTGAAGCACCGACGGCCTGGGCCGTAGACTTCAGCTGGGTCAGCACAGCCTTGGCCTCGCCCAGCGCCTTGCGCAACGGTCCGTCAGCCTTAGCCTGCGCCTTGTCCGCGTTGTCCCAATATTTTTGTGCGGCCCTCGCTACGTTTTCAGCGAGCGTCTTGAGCTCTTTTGACAGCTTCTCAAGTGCTTTCATCCCCTTTTCGTCCTGCTTTGTCTTCAGTCCCTTGTCGAACACGGAAAGTTTCGCGTACAGGCTGTCGACCTGAGGTCCAAGGTCCTCCGATCCAAACAGTCCTGACGTCGCGCCTGCCTTGGTGCAGGCTGCCTTCTTTTCGATCCACATCGTGCGAACCTTGCTAAACTCATCAACTTTCATGGCAACTTATCTCCTTAATCTGTAACAAGCATTGGTGCTCATGTCGGTGGCATGCACTCGCGGATGGAGGGACACCACCCCAAATCAGACTTTGGGGAGCCCAGCGCCAGTCTCATAGGATTTAGACTTGGCACGCAGCGCAGCCTAATCACTGGAGACATCTCTTGTCAATGGGAATCAGCCCATTCCACTCACCGAACGTGTCCAATTCCAACTCAGGTGCGAGGCATTCAACCTCTTCAAGCGCGCCCCCATATAGTTTCCGGCTGGAAGAAATCTGGCTTCACCCGAGCCGGACAACACCAGCAACTATAGAGCCGCAGGTATCAACCGCAAGTGCGACTCCGATTGGTACCGGCACGCCACGCGAGATTCAGTTCGCGTTGCGCCTTTGAGTTCTGGCAGACGATTAAGGGCGAATCGAGTGGCCTGTAGCGACCAATCGTCGACGGGCTCTCGCAGACCACACGTACATTACTCAACGCAAGGGCGGTTGAACGAAGCCGCTGGCGCGGCGGACGCTGCGCGTGCGATACTCCAGGAATTATGGGCTCCGACGACGTCCTGAATCGACTTTCGCCCTTTTCTGCTAAGTCCAGAGCATTTAGGGTATTGCAGGCGAGAGTCGATTCAATTCCCATAGCCTGACTGCATCCGCCGCAAACGCCAGCGGCTTCCTTCAAACGGCCCTATCAAAACTGCCCCGAGGGAAACCTCGCGCAGATCCTCGCGTCACTGGCGGGGCAGCCCTGATAGGGTCCTATCGTTCATGAGGACTAATGAACGGAGATCGACCAATATTATGTTCGATGAGTGTATTGCCCTGATATGGAGTGACCGTGTCAACTCCGCTGGATCTGTGGGGTTGTTTTTGCAGTTGTCGTTGCTTTTGTCTTTTCCTGAGGACAGAGCGAGCAGCAGCCTGGGCAGGTTTTGGCGACGATTGATCAGTCTGATATTCGCGGGTCGGAACCGCATAATCATGATCCGTCGGGAGCTGCCTCTGACTGTTATCGCGAGTCCGGTCGAGCCTGTCGCATAGGGCAAACGAGGATTCTCCTTCGTGCTTGCTCCGGCTGCTGCTGGCTCTGTGCTCGAGTTGGGCGGCGCGGTTCATCAATGAGCTGTCTTTGCTTTTTCCTTCTTAGGAAAGTTGTTGCCTTTGCTTTTGTTCTTTTTATGCTGCGGTTCGCTGGCTGGCGATCATCTCTGCTCTGGTCCCAATAGCCCAGATGAATCCCAGCAGTTCACGAGCAACTGCGGTAACGATCTTTCCCTGCGCCTTGCCAGCCGCACCCAGCTTCATATAGCGCTTGTGCAGGCGGTGTTGAGCTTTCCATGCAATCTCCTTGGCCTCTTCGGAAATGCTCTCCTGCCGTCTGCGCAATCCATACCAGATTCCTGGTGGACGACGATAGCTCCATGCGGCTTCGCCAACGATTCGTCGCAGGTGTGCGTTGCCGGTTTTAGTGATGCCCCCGCGTCTGATTCGCTTACCACTTGAGTCTTCGCTGGGCACAGCACCGCAATAACCCATCAGTTGCCGAGCACTGCCAAAGCGGGATACCTGGCCCAACTCCGCCGCAATGGTCACAGCCGAAATATCTGCAATACCTCGTAGTGCCTGTAGATCGTTGATCACTTGTTGTAACGCGGGCGAGGCTAGCTTCACCGCCTCCATGATGGCTTGCTCCAGACGCGCCACCCGCTCACGCATGTGCTCGACCTCGTGCAGATAATCCTGCCGCGTGGCCTCCTGAGCTATCTGCGTGAAGCGCAGCTGCGCAACCCAGATCAAATAAGGGCGCGTCCACGATCTCACACCGGTTGGTGGACGCCGGCCTGAGCGCAGCAGAAACTTACTCAAACGATGCCGCGCTCGCATCTGATCCTGCTTGGCTGCTTCGCGAGCACGCACCAGATCCCGCAAGGCCTCGGAACCTTCATCTGGAACCCATACAGCTGTCAGATCTCCAGAGCGATAACAACGTGCCAACTTCTCAGCGTTCCGTCGATCCGTTTTTACTCGATCACCCGCCTTGACCGACACCAGCGTAGGTGCCACAACCTCGCACTGCACGCCCAACTCCGCCAGCTGCCAGTACACGACGTAGCCCGTCGGACCTGCCTCATAACAGGCTCTCAACTTCTCTGTTGGACCCAGCTTCTTGACCATCTTGCGGATCGACTCGACACGGTTCGGGACCGTTCCCAAGCTTCGCACTTCACCATCCGGCTCCGCAACCGCGACGGCAATCGTCTCGGCATGGACAACTAGACCCAAAAATCGTAGCTTCTCCTTCATGACCGGTTCCCTTCCGCTTGTGGCTCTGAACTGTGCGTCCTTCTGAACTCACAGCCTAGTCCACGATCAGCGCATCGGCGCCGGTCACTCCATAATGACTGTTATCGCCAGCCGATAACGGACACATGTCCGATTTGCCGGCTTCTTGCTCATTTGGCTTCTATGAACAGCCTACCTCGCGAGTCATAGGGCCAGCAGCTACATTTTTCACAAAAAGGTCTGGGTTGCATCGGCGATGGGAGATTGTCCGTGAGTACGATCGAGTGGCCGGTCGTTAGAGTCGTCACAGGCGCTTAGTACATGGACGAGCCTGTAGCCATCCCAGGCCAGCGGGTGGCGGTTCCGTTTGAGCAGTATTTTCACGGTTCCATCGAGATAAGTCTTGGACCGTTTGTTGCCCTTGGGAGTCCCGAGGATTACGTGCCGCCCCATGGGGCTGTTCGACACTATGCAACGGATGAGACGTGAGCGCTACGTAAAGCTCATCTTGCCGGGACGTTCGCCAGGCATCATTCTTGTGCAATGAAACAAGTCAAGGCAGAGCTGTTGGCGAAGTGGCGTGATTTGGTATCGGAGCAGAGTCAAAGCGGACAAACGGTGAGGGCGTTCTGTCATGACCGTGGTCTTCGGGATTCGCTTTTCTACGATTGGAAGAAGCGGCTTCGCGAGAGTGAGCCGGTGCAGTTTGTGGAAGCGAGATTGAAGGAGCCCAGCGAGCAGCGGAAGGCGGCGGCGGAACATTGTCCCGCGATTGAGATTCGTCTGCACAGGGGGCACAGTCTATTGGTCGAGCCTGGATTCGACGCGAATCACTTACGCGCTTTGCTGGCTGTTCTTGAGACCGAAGCATGATCGGGCTTCCGAGCTTGCATGCCTTCGATCATGCGCACGGGCCGCGCATCTGGCTTGCCACTGATGCGACGGACATGCGCTGCGGGTTCGATCGTCTTGCGGAGCGGGTGAAATCGGTCATCGGCCAGGATCCGGCTGGAAACAATTTGTTCGTCTTCCGCTCGCGTCGTGGAGACAGGCTGAAGATTTTGACTTGGGATCGCGACGGATTTGTTCTGTGGTACAAGCGTCTTGAAAGTGGAGTCTTCAAGCTGCCTCGATTAGAGGTTGGAACACGTTCCGTTGAGCTGCGGGCGAGCGAGTTGGCGATGATCCTTGATGGGATCGATATGTCGAAGCTGAAGCGCCTGCCGCGCTACGAACGCTCAACCGGAACCAACAAAAGCAACCCACAAAGAGTTATAGCTTGAGTTATCTGGGATGCTCGAGTTACATCCAAGTATATAAGTGGATAACGAAGCCAATCTTGTATCGCTGCCCGACGATAGCCAAACGCTGAAGGCCATGCTGCGCACGCTGATGCGGGATCGCGACGAGGAGAAGCAGCGGGCTGATCAACATGCACAGCGTGCTGATCAACACGCCCAGCGCGCCGAAGAAGAAGCCCGGCGGAGCGACGAACTTCGCGTCGAGATGTTGCGTCTGCAGCTTGAGTTGGAGCGATACAAGAAGTGGTACTACGGTCCTCGCGCCGATCGTCTGCAATCGTCCGCCGATCTGGCACAGTTGCTTTTAAACTTCGCTGAGGAGATGGATCGGAAGCCGGTTAATCCTGACGATCTTCCATCCCGCACTGAAGCACAGGAAGAGCTTCGGCGCGTGAAGCGGCGCAAGGGACGGCGGAATCTTGCCAACTTCGAAAATCTTCCTGTAACCACCCATGTTCACGAGTTGAGCGCGGCTGAACGGGTCTGCCCCTGTTGCGGCATCGAGCGCAAGGAGATCGGCACGGACGAAAGCTGGCAGGTGGAATATCTCCCTGGCCACTTCGAACGCATCCATCATAAACACTGGAATGACTCACAGCAAAGAGATTTGCATCTGCAGCCCTGGAACGACTACTACAACCGGGAAAGACCTCATGGTAGCCTCAATTACAAGCCGCCAATCAGCCGCTCCGATTCAGGAACAACCTCTTGACCTTCTACAGGTGCCCCAGCACCCCGGGGATCCCCTTAACCGAAAAGGATCGGGACTCAGCCTCGGGGCGGGCGACCTACGCTCGAGATGACAATCTTTGTCGAGAGCTTTGAACGTTCATCGGGGCACGATGGGAAGGATCAAGGCGCTGGGGTGTTCCTTGTCGTGGAGGATGGTGTTGATGGCTTTGACGAAGGCCGATTCGATGGCGGCGGATTTGCCGGTGTTGAGGTTGCGGTCGAAACGTGGGAAGTTGCTCGAGGAGACTTCGACGCGGATGATGTGGCCCTTGAGAAATACGTTGCTGGTCGACCATAGATCGATTTTGTATTCATAGGCCTTGTTGGGC
>JANXYB010000144.1 GCA_025350325.1 Acidobacteriaceae bacterium | reverse complement strand
CCCATGCAACAGAAATTCCGGTCAAGTTAATCGCGCGAGCCATTGCGCCGTCAAACAATGTAGCTTGCAACTGCAACTGAAAAAAGTTGCGATCATGGGGGTACAAAGACGGGTTGAGATCAGCCTTGATTGCAGTGAGATAGACCCCGTCGTCTTCAAGGCCGGGATGGTAGCCAATCACTGCGAAACCGAGTATGGTTAGTAATAAGACCAGAAGAATTTCGGCAAACAGACTGCGTCTCGTGCTTGTGACCAAGCGTCTTGCTCCTTATGGCTTCGGCAGCGACTGAATCATCTTACATTTCGATGGGCAATCGGACAACGGACACATATGCGCCGGTGCGCGAAACGTCGTCTGAAAAGCTGGCTCTGGTTATTCCAACATTACGCGAAGCGGCAAACCTGCACGGCCTGCTTGGCCACATTCGCTTAGTGCTCGAACCTCTCAATATCGAATACGAGATTCTTGTTGTCGATGATGACAGCCGCGATGGAACTACTGAAATTGTATCGGCTGCAGCCCAGAAGGATGAGCGCGTTCGCCTTTTAGTGCGCAACGGGCAACGCGGTTTGTCGGGAGCTATCCTGCATGGCTGGCGACATACCGACGCAGGGATTCTCGGAGTGATGGATGCGGACATGCAGCATCCTCCGGAACTGTTGCCGCCTTTACTCGCGGCGATTCTCGACGGACGCGATCTGGCGATTGCCAGCCGTTATGCAGGGGGCGGGGCTATCGGCCAGTGGAACCTGACGCGAAGACTGGTATCCGCTGCCGCGGTATCGGTTACGTGGCCGATTCAAAGAGCCGGGCTGCGCGCAAAAGATCCGATGTCGGGCTTCTTTCTGGTTCGCCGGGATTGTTTGCGTCAAGTGCCGCTGCAATCTTTCGGATTCAAGTTGTTGCTCGAAATACTGGTGCGTGCACGGATTCGCTCGGTCGAGGAGATTCCGTTTTCTTTTGGAAGCAGATGCCACGGTGAGAGCAAAGCCAACCTAAAAGTGGCCGTCGATTATGCTCGCCTGCTAGCGAAACTCTATGCGAGTCGATTTGCGTTATCGGGCTCAGCGCGCCGGATTATGCGCGCTCACAGCGCAGCATCGCACGAGACGCCGCAGGACTAAAGGCGCGGCAGCATCGTGCGCAGCATCAGGAATCCCGCCACCCCGGCAAAAAAGACCAGCGCCATGCGAATGCCCGGTTCTCGATTGACCTCGGGAACGAGGTCGCTCGCACCTACGTAGAGTGCAACGCCAGCTGAGACGGGCAATCCGTAGGGCAGCCAACCAGGCACCAATTCAATAACCAGCACGCCGGCCACCGTGGCCGCGGCGAGGGCAACAGCAGAGTAAAATGCGACCGTCCGGCTACGCCCACTGGCCAGCATGACCGAGGCAATAGTGAATCCCTCGGGGGCCTTGTGAAGGAAGACCGCGAGAAAGATGAGCCAGCCGAGCGCATTGTTCACGACGAAGCCAGAGCCGATAGCCACTCCATCGAACAGTGCGTGCACGCTCAGACCGCCAAGCACTGAGTAGCCGGTGCGGGCGGAAACGAATTCGTGATGGTGAGTCTCTTCACCGTAGTGAAAGTGGGCGTTGATCGTGTGCTCGAGCAGATGCACCGCGCAGTACCCGCCCATGATGAGGATAGGGCCAAGGGTGGGGCTCATCTTGAGGCTCTCGGGAGTCATCTCGAGCAAAGCGGTCGCCATCAAAAAACCTGCGCCGAGCGCGACGAAGTAGCGAAGATAGCGCTCTACGCCGCGCGCCTTGACCAGAACGAGACCACCGGCTACGTCGGCCAGCGCTGCCAGCACACCGAGAGTGAGAGACAGCCTGAGCATCCGCGCTTACCCGCTATGCCTGATGTGCATTACGTCGCCGTCTTGCACGATGTACTCCTTGCCCTCAAGGCGCAGCGTTCCCATGCCGCGCGCTGCTGCCTCGCTGCCGGCGGCTAGCAGGTTGTCCCAGCGAATGGTTTCGGCGCGGATGAAGTGATGTTCAAGATCGGAGTGAATGGCTCCGGCGGCTTGCGGCGCTTTTGAACCGGCGGGCACCGTCCATGCACGACACTCGTCTTCGCCTGCGGTGAAAAAGCTGATGAGACCCTGCAACTCGTAGCTCTTGCGAATCAGGCGGACCAGGCCGCTCTCGTGCAGTCCGTAACTGGATAGGAATTCTGCGGCCTCGGCCTCGTCCATATCGGCAAGCTCTGCCTCGACTTTGCCGCAGATGGCGGTAGCTCCGGCATTAGGGCGAGCAGCGACTTCGTCTAGTTTGTAGAGGCTGACGGCAGCGTCGAGGTCGTCCCCAAGCGTCAGACTCTCGCCGATATTAACTACATAGAGAACAGGTTTTTGCGAGAGGAACATGAAGCCTTTAATGAGCTTCTTTTCATCCGCAGTCATTTCCAGTTCACGAAGCGGCTGCTCTTTTTCAATGGAGTCTTTAGAGCGGAATAAAAGCGCTTGCTCGCGCTCCAACTCACCGGTGCGGCCTTTTTTCAAGTCTTTCTCTACGCGCTCAAGGCGTTTTTCGACTTGCGTGAGGTCGCTGATCATGAGGTCGAATTCAACGTTTTTTATGTCGCGGAGAGGGTCGTTGGGGCCGACGTGCGGGATGGAATCATCGTCAAAGGCCCGCAGCACGTGGATAAGCGCGTCGACGTTGCGCAGGCTGGTGAGAAAGGCGGTTTCTTTCAGCGCTTCCTGACCAATGGCGGCGACGTCAACGAATTCAACCGAGGCGAAGGTGGTTTTTTTGGGCGCATAAAGCGCGGAGAGTTTGTCGAGCCGTTGGTCGGGCACGCGTGCCACGCCAATGTGCGCCTCGCGCGGGTTGGAGTAGCCGCGATCTTCAAGTTTGGCCTTGGTAAGAATCTTGAATAATGAGGTTTTGCCTACCTGTGGCAGGCCGATGATGCCAGTCTTCATGCGCTTCCCGTATGGGCCCCTGCACGATGCATGGCGCGCTTCAGAGCCTTATCGATGATACAGGACGGGCGTTGACGGCCCTGGGATAGAACTCTGCAGCCATGTGGTGGACCAAGTGCAGTCCGATCTGCGGGACACCGTGTCGGTGGTGGAGACCGTTATGTGGTGGCCGACTCTGCGCGTGATATGAGTACGACAGTGATCAGGCCGAGCAATAGTATTGCTTCCTCCACATGCTCGCTTCGACTGTGCAGCCGGTTGAAGTGCATTGTGATCGCATTGGTGGTATCGAGCGTGTCGATAGCGCCGCCGGCTGCCGCGCGATCGCGCTCCATGGCAGGAATGATGCCGTATTGCGAGTACGCCGTACATGTCAGCATTAATACGATGAAGGTCATCGGCGCTAGAACGGCACGGGGTTTGTAGATCGCCCATGCGGGGGCAAGCGCCAGCAACGCAAGCAGCACAAGGCCGCAGACGATCCCCATGCCATGCAGAATGCGCAGTAGTTGACCCACGATGGTGCCTGCGGTATGCGTGTCTGCGCGCAGAGTTGTGAACGTGGTGGCCGCTACGACCGGAAAGAAAATCTCAGCGCCAAGCCAGACGATGAGAGCAAGGAAAAGAAGGGTGCGCAATAGTGTCTTCATAAGGCGCCAACGGGCAAGCTAAGGATACAGCGAATGGCGGCGCGGCGCGTGAAAACTAGGAGCCGGAATCAAGCGACGAGCATCGCGTCATCAACCTCGATGACGATGAAGAGCGCACCGGTCGAGACATTCAAGAGATCCCGTGCTAGAAATCAAAGGACCGCCGAACCAATGAAGCTGGAATACTCGGCAGGTACTATGCGGCCTCATGTGTAGACCCGACCAGGCAGTCTATCTTTGGCGACTGATGGTGAAGACTGTACTGCCGGCTGGTATGGTGACCTGCCGAAGAGTGCCTGTCGTGTCCTCGAACCAGAGCGATGCGCTATCGCCGGCGACAACCCCTCCATAGGCGGCGGGCACACTCACTTTCATTTCCGCATGGATAGAAGTTGAGGTGTGCGTGCCAACCATATATCCAGTCAGAAGCAGTGCTACGCCGATAGTCATCCGCAGGATTCTTGCTTGCATGTCGTCACTCCTTAGACCGAAAGTCTGCATGAATGACGTAGAAAGAAAACGTTCAAATCAATTCAACCTATGATCTAGATAAGTACGCCTGGCATACGTCCAGATGCTGAGATGTTACGTGGTCGAAGTTGCTACTTCCTGTTGAGAGCCCGCTTCAGTACGATTTCGAGCGCGGCCTTGGCTTCGACGTACTCCGCGGGGGCGAGTGTACCGTTGAGCTTCTCGCTTTCAAGAGCGAACAACTCTTCTTTCAGTGCGTTTAGTAGCGCGGTATTTTTGTTGCCCACGGACGTATAGGCCGGAGTTGCTGCTGCGGTCTGGCCAATTGCGGGAGAGCCTGCGGGCTTGCGTAACAGGAACGCTGCGGCAGTCGCCAGGAGCAGCGCGAGGCCACCGAGTATCCACCACTTGTATTTGCTGAGTGGGTCGGGCGTGTTGATGGGCTGGCCGATGCCGCCGCCGGGCTGGTTGCCGGGCATGCTTGTATCTTGACCCCCGGCCGCTGCACCCTGCGCTGCGCCTTGCTCTTCACGCGGCATCGAGCCGATGCCGGAAACCGTGAATTCGAGCGGCTTTGCCGGGGAAGCATTTTTGGCGACGAATGTCTGGACGTTGGGGTCTTGCTTAATGGGCTGGAAGACTGAGCCCGCGCCGGCGGTGAAGGTCATGCTTTTGGGCAGCAACACGCCAACACTCTGCGTGGCCAGCGAGACCTGCGGATGGAAAGTGAATTTGCCGCCGCTGTAAGGCACCGAATAGCTGACCTGAAACTGCGTATCTTTTTCGGCTTCGTCAGGCTGGATAGGGAAGTTGAAAGCGTAATGGCCCTTCGATCCGTTAGGCTGCAATTTCAACGTCGTCGGCAGGCTGCCGACGCTGGGCCGCTGCGCTTCAGCGGACGCAACAACTGCATCGTCGGGCAATACTACTTCAAAGCTGTGCGCACTCCATTGAGTACGCGGAGGCATGCTGGTGTTGTGTACGAAGTAGCGCTCGATAACGCGAAGCTGGCCGTTGTCGCTCTCGATTTCGAGCACGTCGGCTTCAATGAATACGCCTTCAACTTTGGCGGCGACATCGTAAACCGTAACTTCGGGGGCCGATCCACTCTGCGGCGCCTCGACAAAAAAGTCTGCGCCCTGGTGCGTGACTTTGACCAGCGCAGGATTGTTACTGGGGCGGTTGAGCGAGTAGTGGCCCTTGGCGTCGGTCGTGGCTTTGGCTACCTCAGCCATGCTGGCCTGCGGTTCCACCAGCACAACGGTGTCGCCCGCGGCTGGCTTGCCGGTAGTCTTGTCAATCACCGTGCCGGTGACCTGTGCTGCGTGACCCAATGTGGCCGCAAAAAAAATGCCGGCAAAAGCGGCCTGCAAAAAATGTCTTTTCGATCTCATGATTTGTACGGAATCCTTATCGGTGGGTGGGTGTGGGGTCGCTGCTCAAGCCTGTTGCAAATGATCGATCTCGGCGAGCAATTGCGCCGTCTCGTTTTCAAGTTGTGTTCGTTGCGCGAGAAAATCCTCTTCTGGATATTTTCCGGCACGATATTCAAAATTCAGATCACGAAGATTTTCGTAGAGTTGTTCCTTGCGCTCCTCGAGGTAGTCGAGGCGAGTCTTTTGTCGCTGGCTGGCAAACACATTTTCGGGCCAGAAGGTATAGAACAACGATCCGATGGCCAGCAGCGCACCTAAGGTCAAGCCAAGTGTTTCACTCATAACTCAAAAACCTCCGTCATTGTCCGCGTCGGTGTCGCGACGAATCCGTTCACGCAGCGCGTCTATCTTAGGGTCAGCGGCTTGTGTGGGTGGCTGGGTTCGGCCGACGGTCCAGTGGCGAACCAGCAGCACGGTGCCGAGCATGGCCGCGGCAAAGACTGCGAACGGCGCAATCCACGCGACCAGATCGAAGCCGTGCGTGGTGGGAGCGGCCAACACGACGGCGCCGTACTTGGCCACGAACGAGTCGAAAATTGCCTGATCGCTATTGCCCGCGGAGATGCCGCTTCTCAATTCCACTTCTTCCTGCCCGCGTGCAGGGCAGCCTGCGTGGTCGCACCCGCCCAGCAGTTGCGCACAGCCACAGGTACACATCAACTTGCGTCCCATGTTTTCAAAGCGCGAACTTGCGTCGGTTGCTCCCATCGAGAAGCAAACCGCAATCGCCAGCAGGAGTGCCTGCGTCGACTTGATCCATAAAGTGGAGCGCCGAGGAGCAGCCATCAATCGCCGCCCTTCAACGCAGGCTCTGCGGGAACTGTTCGTGCGGCAGGGATGCGCAGAGAGGCAGTGGCCGGGGTCAAGCTCGGCACGAGGGCGATGCCGGTGCCGAATACGATCAGCACGACCCCTGCCCATATCCAGCTCACGAGCGGATTGAGAAACGCCTTGATGATCGGTTGGCCGGTGTCGGGATTGGTGCCTTCATACACAACATAAAGATCCCAACTTGGCACGGAGTGGATTGCTACCATGGTCTGCGGTTGTCCGCTGACGAGATATACGCGCTTCTCGGGCGTCATCTGAAACTGCTTCTTGCCACCGCGATATACATCGAGCAACGCGTATTCAGAGTTGTAGTTGAGGTTTGAATCCTGGGTGAAGCCGACGCACTCGAGCGTGTAGGGGCCGACGTCCATCTTGTCGTGCAGCGCGAGTTCGCGTTCGGTGTTGCGATTAAAGGCTGCACCGGCTAATCCGACGACCACGATTACCACGCCGATGTGAATGATGTAACCGCCATAGCGGCGCGTGTTGCGGCGCGTGAGCAGATAGGTTGCGGAGAGAACATTGCGCCCGGTCTGGCGCGAAATCACTCCGGCACCGCGCAGAAATTCGGAAAGAATCGCGCACAGCACGCTTGCGCATAGTGCGAAGGCGACCAGCGCGTAAAAGTTGCCGCTATCGAATTCGCCGTTTTTCCACGGCCTCACGCCTACAGCCAGACACACAAGGATGGTGGCGAACAACGCGATCGAGGGGAGCACAAAGTTGCGGCGAATGCTGCGCAGAGATGTCGACCGCCACGGCAGCAAGGGTCCGACGCCGGTGAGGAACAGCAGAAATAGCCCGATGGGAATGGCGACGCGATTGTAGAAAGGCGCACCGACGGTGACCTTGTTGCCCACCACATATTCGCTGAGGATGGGAAACAGTGTTCCCCATAGAATGACGAAGCATGCGACCAGCAAGACGAGGTTATTAAAAAGGAAGCTCACCTCGCGGCTGACGACCGATTCCAGGTGATGTTCTGCTTTGAGGTGGCTGCGCTGCAGGATGTAGGTGAAGATGCATACCCCGAGCACGATGCCCATGAAGATTACGAACCAGGTGCCGATCGATGACTGCGCAAACGCATGTACCGAACTAACCAGGCCGGCACGCGTAAGCAGGGTGCCCAGCAGGGTAAGAAGGAAAGTGGAGAAGATGAGCCATACGTTCCAGCTCTTCATCATGCCTTTCTTCTCCTGCATCATTACGGAATGGAGAAAGGCAGTGCCGGTGAGCCAGGGCATGAAGCTGGCGTTCTCAACCGGGTCCCATCCCCAGTAGCCGCCCCAGCCGAGAACGGCGTAGGCCCAATGCATTCCAAGGAAAATGCCAAAGGTTAGGAAGAGCCACGTCACCATCGTCCAGACGCGGGTAATCTTGATCCAATTTTCGCCGGGATAGCGCATCATGAGAGCGCCTAGCGCGAAGGCGAAAGGAATCGTGAATCCCACGTAGCCCAGGTAGAGCATGGGTGGGTGGATAACCATCTCGGGATATTGCAGCAGCGGGTTGAGGCCGTTGCCGTCTTGGGGAATCGCACCGCGCATCAGCGCAAACGGAGGGGCGGCAAAGTTGACGACGGCGAGAAAGAAGACCTGGACGCCGGCGAGAATCGTGCCCGCATAGGCATACAGCTTGACATCGGTCTTATGGGTCAGGCGCAGAATGAAGCCATAAGTGCCGAGCAGCCAAGCCCAGAGCAGCAGGGACCCTTCCTGGCCGCTCCAAAGAGCTGCAAATTTGTAGGGTGCGGGCAGGGCGCGGTTTGAATGCTCAAGGATATAGGTGATGGAGAAGTCGTTCTGAAAAACCGACCAGACCAGTGCAAAGGCGGCCGCCGTGATGGCGACAAAGCCGGCCATCCCGGCGCGGCGCGCAGTGTCAGCCAGGCGCTCAGGCGAGATGCGCGCCTGCCCGCCCGTGGCCAGCATCCGCAATGCGATTGCGCCCGCCAACAGGTTGTAAGCGGCTAACGCCAAAGCAATTAAGAGGGCAAAACTACCAAAGGTTGCCATTCACACTCCACCCTGATTCTCGCACTCCGGCCCCGCAGCTTCGCGGGGATCTTACAGAGGCTATTATCTTTCATGATAGGCCCTTGAAATGTGATCTGCCTCACACTAGGAGACATCGTCCATCTTCAGGCCCACGAACCAGTTGTAGAGAAGGTTGAAGTGGATCTGGTTGATCTAACTGCTGCTCCGAACGAATCGGGTACAGATCATAAGCAACCGCGCCCGCAACAAACGCCCCGGTGCTGTCGAGGGATGGCTTGTATCCGATTAAAGCCGCTCCAATAATGCGTTCATCTCCTCTGGCGCCCCCTCCACGATCAACGTATCCGCGGCATCGGATGGTCCGGCGGAATACGCTGCTCCATCGTCAAGTAACTGCATCGCCTGCTAACTGGAGACGCGATCTTTCTCATCAGAAGCGCTTCTTTTTTGGTACTGACCCATACCTGACCGAATCTGCGGTAATCAAACCAGGGTGGCTGAGTGCCTTGATCTGTGAGCGCAAACTGACCTCAGCTTCCGAACTGCCGGTCAGTCACTCAGCGGTTCTGTCCCCCGGGAAACAATGGGAGCGATGAGCCGAATGAAGTCCCCCGTACCGCAGCCGACGTCAAGCACGTTGAGTCCGGGGCCTAGAGCCAGCGGCGCAAAGAACTCCCTGGGCGACGTGCGAGCGCGTTCAAGAAGAAGAGCGCGGGTAGCGTCGAGAACGTTGACGAAGAAGCGTGGATTATCTGTCCGATCAATCTGAATCCATGCGTCTGCGAACGCAGTTGCGGGCACCAAAGGTTGAGCCAAAGCATCCTCCCGGGTACGAGTCAGGTAAGCGATTATCGGGCAGCACAGCCAGGAAAGGCATCCGATTCGTTGAGCACGGTTGGACTGTCGCCAGCGAGCATCGCAAGCGCCTTGCGCACGATATTTCGCCGCGCCGAGTTGCGCAATGAGCAATAGGCCAACCTACTGCGAGGCTTTCAAAGCAATCCCTTTTACGCTCGGCGTTCACTGCCGGTTTTGAGAAGTGCGAATAGTTTTGCCGCCACGCTGGCGGCGGCGGTTGCACTCGATCACCGACGAGGCCGGCTAGTTTCGGCACTTATTTCAGTTTTGGCCGGGGCTTTGGCCGGCTTACGGGGACAAGTGCGGGTGGTGCGAGCGGCGCTTGCTTTGGATCGAAACAATCGGACATATCATCGGCCGTGTCCAGCCGTGGATTGACCGATGCAATCCCAAACAAGGTTTGGCAGAACTTCACGAGGCTAATGTGGGAGCGCTGCGTGGGCGAGACAAATCCCTTGCGGGCGTAAGGACTGATCACAAGACAAGGCACCCGGGAGCCATAGCGAAACTGCTGGCCATCGAATTCCGGATGCGCGTCGGCTGGATACTGTGCTCGCTTGCTGTCCCATTTCTCAATGTTGGGGGGAACGACATGGTCATACCATCCGCCCCAATCATCCCAGGTAACAAAGACGACCGTTCGCGGCCATAACCCCCCTTTAACGATGGCCTGGATCTGCTGCCCAGTCCATTCTGAACCGAGCGTGATGTTTTGTGTAGGGTGTTCGCTATAGGGTGGATTACCGTCCCCATAGACCCACGAGACGGAGGGGAGCTGGCCTGCCGCCGCCTGCTGGGCAAACAGATCGCGGGTGTGGTTCTGGGGAAGTGCGGCCAGTTCGCGGATGTAGTGAAACGCGTAACCGCCATAGTTGCCCCAGGTAAGTCCCGCCCTCTGCAATGCGAGGGGAAATGATTTCAAATTGTATAAATTCTTTGGACTCGTACTAAAGGGCGGATTGTTGATAACAGGAGAATCCCCCGTTATCAACATCAGGTGGTTGGGAGTGGACGGCCCTGCTACTTCCGAAAAAAAGTGGTCACAGATTGTGTACTGGCGCGCGAGGGAAAAATATGCGGGGATATCCGCTTCGGAATATTGCAGGCGATACTGTTGCTGGGTATCACGCTTCATCCACGTTTCATGGCGATGATTGGGATCGCCGGGCGGAGGATTCTGGGCCTTGCCCAGTTGATTATCGCCCGCCGACTTAGGGAAGGTGCCGAAGTAGTTGTCGTAGGTGTGGTTCTCCTTGATGATGATGACCACGTGGTCCACGAGCGGGCCTAATAAGGACGCAGAATCAAGTTTTGCTTTCATCGTTTCCTCATTTCAAAAGATTCGAGTGCGCAAGACACAGGCATTGTCCAGGTGAGCGTAATTCTCAAGCGGAAATCTCATTTTGACATGAAGAATAGAAGAAATGATCGGACAGCTGACAAGCTATTCTTCGATTGAGACATGCCCCCGGTGATTAAAGGCGTGTTGATTTGAATGACTAGTTGGTACGGCTGGAAGCCATGCCCTGACAGAGCACAGTGTGTCGGTTGTGTGGGTGGTGGCTTTACGCCGTCGCCCCCCAAAGGCAGCCGCAGGTCTTTCGACGTCCGTTAATCACCCCCACCTGAACGAAGACCTGTTCGTGAGACCCGACGCCACGCGACCGTCGCTCAAGATGACTGTGCACTTATGAATTTCTTTGCGACTGATGGTTATCTGTTTCAGCGGATGGTGCGCCTGGAGTTTGGTATTATTGGATATCGCCGAGTGCGCCCGTAGCTCAGCTGGATAGAGCGTTTGGCTACGAACCAAAAGGCCGGGAGTTCGAATCTCTCCGGGCGCACCATTCAAGTAATCGGTATTAAATTGAAGCGTTCTTGGATGATAGACACACGAAGTCGCGGGGGCCTGGCCCTGGCTTAGGCGGTTTAGAGTTAAAGCGCGGGGAGTTGGAGTCTTTTCGGGCCATCAAGCCTCTTCGATTATCCCAAGTCTCGTCGGGCAAATCGTGGTTAGTTCGACTAAAATACCACCAACACATGTGCAGCTAGATTTCCGTTTTTAAGCTGCGCTACTGCATGCGCCCGTAGCTCAGCTGGATAGAGCGTCACACTTCGAATGTGAGGGTCGGGAGTTCGAATCTCTCCGGGCGCACCATACTAGACGGGGAGCACCCAAACCTCGTATGAGAATGGTGAAGAGATAGTCCAGACCACAAACCCGCCGTAGGATGACCTGTCGGCCGAGATTCAATTGGTCGACATGGATAGCTACCGGAACGAGAAGAAGGCCGTCATCAGTTGGCAGAATGTGGTCCACAATACCGCCCAGATCAGGGTCGGGACCCGCTAATTCACGCCCATTCTCGCATCACCATCTTCCATTGCCCCGCATCGAAGAACAAGAGACCAAAGGCATGAGGTAGATCACGTTGTTTTTGTGATGCAGACCGCAAATCGCACTCGCAGAGTGGCCACGCACACAGATGCTATGAAGAAGGTCCCTTCAAATGGTCGCTCTGGCTCTCGCGGTGATGCTTGCCGTGCAGCCCGGGATGACGGATCCTTCAGGTCGGCAGCAGGTTTCACACTAACAATGACGCTGATTTCTGCGGCATCCAGTCGGCTAATGGCGCAATGGATCAGGCGAGGGCCGTCAGCGACACTGCAATCGTTGCGATAGTTAAAAGGAAACTCAGCCACCATAAAGACTATGCGCGAGAAATCCGGCTCCTTATCGCCGCGCGACTAATCCGCGACTGCCCATTACGGTACTTCGAACTTTCGACGCGTTAGGTCGTGGTACGCGTCCTCCGGTCACGGAGAACGTCTTTCATCGTCTGCAAGTACAAGGCATCGTGGTCACGTTCGAGGCCGTCTGGCACCAACCGGTGGCGGGTACACAGCGGCGGGCCGCCACCATCCAGCAGGGCGACATGCTCCGCGATTTGAAGACGGAAACAAGGGCCTGGCGCCAATACGACCTATATTGCAACGGTCACCAATGGTGGAGCAACCGACCTTACAGGCATTCCGCTTGGGGGGACGGGCACACCGAATCCTTGGAACTTTACCACCGGTGCTTTATTGGCTCAAAACCCGGTCAACCTAGGCAGCGCAGCCAATGTGGGCGGCTTTGGAGGCACGGCGGGGATCACTAATATGGGAATTCACACGGTGATCAACGGGAATATCGGAACCTCGGCCGTATCTACTCTGATGACGGGATTCCATGACAACGGCCCGAATTGCGTCTATACAGAAACGCCACTCAATGTTGGGCATGTGAACGGAGTAATCAATACAGCTCCGCCGGCGCCCACTGTTGGATGTCCCAACGAAGGAACTGCAGTTACAGCAGCTATCGCAGCCCAGGCGGCTTTAGATTCACTCACCGCCTACAACGCACTTGTCGCATTCCCGAACGGCCTGGATGTTTCGGTCTGTCCCGGATGCGGAGGCGGCGGTGCAGACGAGTTAGGCAATCGAACCTTGGCGCCGGGAATCTATAAGGCGGCTCCAGGAAGCTTTAGCATCGCGATGGGCGATCTTACCCTCGATGCGCAAGGGGACCCAAATGCGTTGTGGGTTTTCCAGATGGCCAAAACACTCACGGTCGGTACGCCGACTAATAACCGGAGCGTCCTGCTAGTCAACGGCGCACAGGCCAAGAACGTCTTCTGGCAAGTTGGAAGCGCCGCGACCATTAACGGCATTCTGGGTGGCGGAACGATGCAAGGCACCATCATTTCTCAGGATGGTGTATCCATCTCGTACTGTCACAGCAACGCGGTGGACTTTTAATGGCGGATTCTCGCAACTATCAAAGAAACGCTAGCGGAGGAAATGCAGTTGAAAGAACTTGAGCAGATCTCTTGGGAGAGACC
>JANXYB010000086.1 GCA_025350325.1 Acidobacteriaceae bacterium | reverse complement strand
CGCACATCCTGAATGACGACGAGGTATCCGCGGGCAGCGGCGCGTCGGCCAAAGTCGTTTCCATTGGTTTTGTCGTAGGGGGTGCGCTGCAGGAGGACGGGAAACTTGGCGTCGCCGGGCTGCCGATAGATGTCGGCGTGGCGGGTGATGCCGTCGCGGGTTTTCATGGCGACGTTGCGCTCTATGGTGATGTCGGGGGTTTGAGCGGCGGAGAATGTGGCGGTAAGGATGGCGAGGAGGAGAAGCTTCTTGAGCATGGGTTTTCTCGTGGGCGGTGGCCGAGGCCATTGTAACGGGATTTGGGTTAGATTCCCTCAGGAGCTGTAGACCGGCATCCTTGGCTACACCGTCAAGGCCACTACCAGCACACTGTTTCCCGACACCAACTCTCTCGGCAAGAACGTCGATTTCCAGGGATCGCGTCCGATCGATAACTTCTCCCGCCGCTATTACGAGAAGGAACTGGGCGCCGGCACCGGGTTATCACCCGACCTCCGCGGACAGTTTGGATACACCGAGCCGTTCCGCTCGACTCTGTTGGCAAGTCAGGCTAAAGCATAGCTTTCTGACGAAGCTCATGCCGATCAGGCGGAGCGGGTAGCCGTCCGCCATTAGTTCGTTGAGGTCCGGATTACGGGGTCTGCGTTGCCGCACGCAGCGCACTTGATCAG
Source organism: Acidobacteriaceae bacterium (assembly GCA_025350325.1). GTDB lineage: Bacteria > Acidobacteriota > Terriglobia > Terriglobales > Acidobacteriaceae > Telmatobacter. Next base: position 27,600 of record JANXYB010000086.1, on the reverse strand, counting down.
TCTCCGCCGATCAGATCGACTTCAACTCTCTGATGCGAGTAACTTTGCGGGATGTAACTCTTACTCGGTCCCAGGTTACTGGAATATCCGGATATTTAGCATATTTCCGTTGCGCTTACTTAATGAAAATAGGACAATAGTTTTCCTTAAAGGGGTGTTGTTGCGGCGAGGGCAAAGTTGTACCTTGCCCCCGCTTTCTCCACTGGGCTACTTACAGCAGGAAATGTAGGAAAGGCATTATCCTCATGATTCAAGAGGAACTAATTGCGATGAGCAGGACAATTCATCCAAGCTTACGGCGCAGGCTTAAGACGTGCAGGAGGTCTCAATGAAGAAGCTCCAAAACGAGAGCGGACAGGTTCTGGTGCTGACTGCCCTGTGCATGACAGTTCTAATCGGTTTCATGGCGCTGGCCATTGACGTGGGTATCCTATATCGCGCCAAGAGGAACATGCAGATTGCGGCGGACGCAGCGGCGACAGCCGCGGCTCTGGACTACTTTTACAACAGAGGCTCGAGCACGGCAGTTGCGGCGGCCAAGACGGTAGGGACCAGCGCTGCGAACGCGAACGGATATACAACTTCAAGCGGCGCGACGATCACCATCAATTCCGGAACCAATAGTGAGATCACAACGCCGTGGCACAATTCGACCTCATTCTTTGAGGCGATAGTCTCGCAGCCGAGCCGAACCGCGTTCATGGGATACTTCGGCGTAGGTTCAATGAATGTGTCGACGCGCGCTGTGGCCGGCGTGCCCGGGGGGAGCAAGAAAGACTGCATCTACATTCTGGCTCCGACAGGGAATCTCGGCCCGGGCAAGAGCGGCAGCGGCACCTCCACGGTGTGGCTGCAGGGTTCTTTCCAATTGAATGCGCCAAATTGCGGAATCCAAATCGACGGTACCTCCTCGAACACTCTTTACTACAACGGGAACGGCGGATCAACGTCAGCCGCTTTTATTGCTGTCGTCGGAGGAGTTGGAGGAAACTCTTCAGGTTACACGCCCCAGCCGGTAACGGGAGTGGCGCCTGTAAGCGATCCGTTAACCAGGTACACCATACCGACGGCCGCGAGTTGCACGAGCACTGTGACCACTAGCACCGGAAGTATTGGTAGCGCCACAGGAATCGTCTGCGATTCAGCAAGCAATATAACGAATGCGACCTTTACCGGCACCGTAGTCCTTACGGCTCCTACCGTGACGTTTGGCGGCAGTATCGCCACGATCGGGGGCGCTACGGGTGCTGGCGCCACAATCGTTTTCGATACGGGTTCTTTCAACGAGAGCCCGGGCACGAACTTCAGCTTGTACGCTCCATCGTCGGGAGCTCTAGCGGGCATTGTGCTCGCGGCTCCGACAACGAATACGAGCACCATGACGCTTCAGTTCGGCAACAGCACCGGTACGTTTAACGGGATCGTCTATATGCCGGCCGCGACTTTCTTCTTCCAGGACAGCGGCGGTGATCACTCTGGCGGCCTCACCTTCAACATCGACCTTGTGGTGGCCCAGTTGGATGACAAGACGTCGAAGCTGAACATCAATGGATACAGCCCGCCCGGAGCAATCGGTCCGCTGGATCTTGTCACTCTTGTGGAGTAAGAAGGAGCACGGGGATGTTGAACATAAAGCAGTCGATTCGATCCAAGATGCTTGATGAGGCTGGCGCGGCACTGGTTGAGGCGGCGCTGACGGGCTCCCTAATGGTGACAATGATTTTAGGCACGGTCGAAATTGGTCGCGTGACCTACATTGCGATGGAAACTACCAACGCAGCGAAGGCGGCGGTGGCATATGGGTCGCAGAACCAGATTACCGCGATCGATCAGGCTGGAATGCAGAAGGCTGCCCAGCTCGAGGCGACAGGCTTAGCTTCTCAAAACGTCGCGCTTACTGTGTCGTCCACCCCTTCCTGTTCCTGCTCCTCACCTGATACGACCGTCACGCCATTCAGTTGCGTAGGCGCCTCGACGGCGTCGTGTCCAAGTCCCTCTTTTGTTGAGCAAACAATCAACGTGACTGTCACGGCCACCTTCGATCCCGTGATCCATATGCCCGGGCTCCCGAGGACGTTTACCTTGACGGGCAACGCGTCGCAGAAGCGTCTGAACTGAGAAGTTAAATGAGCCGGAGCTGATGGCGAAAGTAGGCAAGCAGGTGTTCAAAACGTCCAGATTTTCTCAACATCTCGAACGTATGAGGGTTGCAAGATTTTCCGATGCGGGCGGTCCGTCCCGGCCGGTGGTGCACCGCGAGTCGGGCTCGGCGATTGTGGAATTTGCGTTGTCTGCTGGTCTCGTCCTGTGTCTCATGTTTGCTGTCATCGAGTTTGGCTATGCACTTTACAGCTACCAGTATGTAAACGAATTAGCTCGCGATCTGAATCGCTACGCGATCGTTCGTGGTTCTGCCTGCGGGTTCGGAATGCCGGGGTGCAATTTTGGCAATTCAAGCTCGCTGCAGACCCACGCACAGACCTATAACTCCCCGGGGTTCGACTCCAGCAAATTGACGGTTACTGCCACCTGGTATGCGCCCTCAACTATTTCAGCGGTCAATCCTACATGGACGGCATGCGCTTCCAGTACGAACTGCAGTGGTCCGGGAGACATGATCCAGGTGACGGTTCAGTATCCTTTCCTGCTCAGTATTCCCTTCTGGACTTCGACAACGCTGAATGTCACCAGCACTTCGATGATGGTGATTTCGCAGTAGCTGCTCGGGGCACAGAGTAAGCGAGAGCTATTCACCCACCGAAGACAGTGACTTCGGCCAGGGATGACAAACTATGAGCGCATCTAGCGCAAATACTTCACCTATCTCAAGGAAGCCAAGCAGCACAGCGAGCCGACCGTGGACGCCGCAGCTAAGGCCTGAGCGGGTTTGAAGAGTACACCGGTACAGGGACTTTAAGAGATTCCACTTTGAGCAGGCGACTGCGTTCAAGCGGCTTTTGGCGGAGCAAACGGGGCAGCGGTCCGGAGAGAAGGGTCGCCTGTGTCTGCACCGTCATAGTCACTCCCATGTACGAAGCGGGGCGGTTCGGAGCGGTGACGCTGTTGTTTTCGGACGGGCTGCTGAAGCCAGGCTTGACCCGAATCGCGTGTGGTTGCGGTGCCTCCGCTTGCGTTCGGCAACTCCTGCACGACGTTGTCAGCCGTCGTATTGTATCTGCCCAGTGCATCGCGGTTGACACGTTGATGGTGGGGTATTTGCCGCAGAAGATCAGCTCATGAGGAAATTTGCCGTTCTGGTCAGGCCATCCAGTCATCCTAAAGCAGAATAGGCCGCGAAGCCGTGGCGCCGTGGCGTTGAACCCCGGCTTTCTCTTTCGGCCTAGTTCCGACGAAATTGGACTTAACTAGACGTTCGTGGTGAGTGTGGTGGAAATACCAGAGAAGGCGTTGTTAATACCGGTCGCCAAAAAACCCATGCCGGTAATTGCGCCGAACGCGATTAGAGCGACAACCAAGGCGTACTCAACGAGGTCTTGGCCTTCTTGGCGAATGAGAAGGTTGCGAACGAAAAGGTACAGGTTTACGCTAAGTGCGTTCATTAGTTCCTCCAGAGGGAAGTGAATGTTTTTCATTGTCCCGATTCGATGGAAGATAAGCAATGCGACCAAAGTAACATCTAAGACGGATTACTACCGATCTCGTCTGACATGCGCCGGGGAACGAACGAGTGGTGCGTTTTTGTCATCGCTCCAAGTGAAAGCTTTTCCAGAAGTCCAGCACGGCGACTGCCAATTCATGCAAACGAAGAGAAAGGGCCGCCCATTGCGGACCGGCCCTTTCTAAAGAGAACCAACTTTGCATGTACAGCGTTACTTTGCGCCGCCACTCACTCTGTTAGCCGAGAGGAACCGCAATCGTCAGATGCACTACGGAGCAGAGACGGTGGTCTGAGCGGTTGCGGTGCCGCCGTGAAGGCCCGAGCAGGTGACGGTAACGATGTACGACATGGCGTGGCCGCCATTGCCGTTTGCTTTCAGTAGCAAAGACAGTGGTCCGGTTATCCTATAGTCCGATGACGAGATGGGACCGGGGCTGCGCGCTACAGAAGTGATGGAACAAGACGGTGTGGGATCGCACGCGTCGGTCGCCTTTACGAGGATGTTAACCGGGTCTAACTTTTTGTTCGGCGGACTAAGGACTGCGGGTGCCGCGACTACCGAAGAGATTGTGGGTGCAATATCGTTTACGGTGACTGAGGTCGAGCAGGTGTTGGTGTTTCCTGACGCGTCTTTCGCGGTGCAAAGTACTGGCGTACTCCCAAAGCCGAAGCCTGATCCGGACGCGGGCACGCAACTTGAGGTAACGGCCGGGCAATTGTCAAAGACGGTGGGAGTGATGCCGACGGCTGCTCCGGCAGAACTCGTACAACTAACGGATGTTGCTGCTGGGCATGCAATGTTGGGCTTCTGATTATCGGTAACTGTAACATTGGCGGCACAGTGTGCGACCGCGTGATCGGGCCCGTTATCAACGGCGGTCAAGGTCACGCTGGTGGCGCCGAGCGTGTAAGGTCCGGCAGGTGATTGCGTGACGGTAACGCCCTCTCCATCAGGATCGATTGAGCCGCCGTTGATAGACGCGCTCGCATTGGTGCAAAGGTTGAGGTCGGTGAAGACATTGGCCGCACTGCAAAGCGCGTCCGGAGAAACACCGACGGTCCCTGTGATGTTTGCGAACGCAGTGTTTGAAGGTGTCGTGCACGTGGAATTGACTGCGCAGGGAGTTTGGTCCGTATCGACGATCAGCGCGTCGGTAGGACTGCCGAAAAGCGCACCGGATAATGGCGCGAACAGCATGTTCGCTGTCAGGCTTTCTCCGCTCGGCAGCGTTGCCGCGGTTGGCTGACCGTTTACTAGGCTGTAGTAGGTGTTGCCGTCGGATTCCGTGCCTAGATGGAAGCCCAGAATATTCAGGTCGCCTCCGCCATTGTTCTGTATGGTCGACGCCATCTGCGACGATGTGCCAGCCTGCACCTCACCAAATGTAATCGCACCGGGAATAGCGACCACGGGGTCCGGTCCATAGCGCTTGGTGCAATTGCCAGAGTCGTTGCTGTACTCCTCTTGAATTTGGAAGCGGTTCCCCTTAAGCACCACGCTGGTGCCATCCGGCGCAATGTATCCATAGATGTAGGAGCACTTGTCGCCAATCTCATCTGCGTTGCCGCCTGCGCCTTTCCACGCGTTGATAAGTGGGTCTGTGTTTGTCTCGATCATCTCGTGGGACGTAGGACTGATCACGACGTCAAGCACTGCACCATTTGGAAATGGAATCCCCGCAGGTCCGTAACAATTTGCATCGGACGCGAACGGCATGTAGGCGTAGATAGTGGGAGGCGCGGTTCCATTGAAGTAGGAGTGGTAAGCGCAAAAAGAAGAATCTTCGCCCGTACCAACACCGCCTGTGATAGCAAAGCATTGTGCATTGCCGTCCGATCCAGTGCCGGAGCATTCACCGACGTTGTCCGGCGTGTACACGAAGTACTCCACATTGGTGCCGGGGCGCGCCCATTGCGGATTGGCCGCAAGCGCCACATTCACTTCAGCCTGAATGTCGGCATCGGTCAAAGGGCATTTCGGTGTCGCACCGACAGCGCCGGAGGCGGTGCCAACGCAACCTGAAGGGGCAGCGGTGGTCGTGTCGGTATACGAGGGAGCACCGAGGGAAGTCGCATTGGGCACAGAAACGCCCGACGTATCGTTGTACTGCGTGACAATGTTGTAGTACGGCGTTCCACCGATGTTTTGAAAATACTTTTCAATCCCCAACTGATAGCCGGCGGGAAACGTGGTAGGCGCGCCGGCAGGCTGCCAGAAGATTAGGTAGTTGGTGGGATTGCGCATTACCGGGCCGGTACCGTAGACCATTGGAGTACTCGTGCAACCGCCGCCGGAGGGTACCGTCGGTGGACACGCAAATCCTAGCGGTTGAGCGTTCGCAATACGGGATCGAAATTTCACATCGGCCTGTGGAGACAGGAAGTGGTGAATGCGGTTTCCTTTGGGCCCGATGATCTCCCGATCAGGTCCTTGCTCGTGCGTCTTTGATTGCTGCCCCAAGCCAGCCGCGTTCGCACAGAGAAGAAGCGCAATTGCAAATGTGTTTCTCATGTCGGACCTCCTTGAACCAGTAAAACTGGACGTGTTTGAGCGGACGTATGCGATGCCGTGGATGTGCAGCATGCAGTGGCGCAGGAATCACCCCGCTGCGATTCGTGAGAAACTGCGCGCGACCTTATTCAATCCCTTCACCGTTTGTGGAGCGCACAAGACGCAAAAGCCGCTGGGAAGGGGCGGCACCAAGGTCAGCATCTATCTGTAGCTGCGATTGACCCCAACGGATGGGGCCGTTCATCCTCTACGCGATCAGGGACGATTGAACCCAGGGGGAACTACTAGGAATAGGACGTTGTTAGACAGGGCGGATAGTAAGATTGAACAGCGTCGTTGTCAAGCATATTTAAAATTACAATTACCGGGGGGCATATAGCGTTTTGGTAAAGCGATTTATAGATTGCGCATGCGGCGCTGCAACAACAAGCGAACAGTCTTCTAGTCTGGAGAATGGCTTGGAGAGCAGGATTAACGCGTGATCGATGCCACCGGCGCACCATTCCGCAATTCGCCAGTTGAGCTTCGTGTCTTTGTCTTCCCACCCAACAGGTGCTTTTCAGAGCAGTGAAACGGATGCCGATTCAAACTTCCACATAGAACGAGTCAAGTCTGGAGAGTATCGTCTCCTAGCTTCGGCAACTCGTGGTTTGCAGCAGCCGACTATGCGCATGAACCGAAGAGCGCCGCCCGGAACGTCGGAGCCGCCGGGGAGAAGATGACCATGTGCTGCCGCGTGCCCATCTGGTCATATCGCAGCTTAAGCGATGGCTGCTCCATACCCATCATGGAGCGATCGGATATGGCCATCTGGATGATTATCTGAATGAGATTACCTTCCGCTTCAGCCGGCGGAAGTTCGCTTCACGCGGCAAGCTCTTCTACCAGCTGGCTCAGCAGGGCCTCGATATTGACCCAGTGCCGTTCTCTTCCCTGATTGAGAGGGCAGGAATTCATTAAGGACCAGCTTCGCCTGAGCAGTCGCTTCCATTGCCCTCCGTGCCTCACAATCAGCAATGTAAGCCTTGGCTGCATTCTTGAGGACCGCAAGACGGATATTAGGGTCACCTGCGGCTAGAGCGACCCGCTTGGCCTTCTGTAGCGCGATTACAGCATGCGTTGGATTGCAGGTCTCTATTGGCGCGTAGACTTTGCGGCCATCGGTGTACGTCCGTAGCTCATAACGGCCTTGGGGATATTCAACAAGCTCACCCTTGTCCTTGACCAAGCCGTGCTTGACTTGCATACTGCCGTGGTGCATCTCAAATAGAACCGGGAAGTGCCGCCACCCTCGCGGCGTCTTCGTGTACCAGCACAGACCGATTTTGCGGTTCCTCAAGATTCCTCACAAGTGCATAGTGTGCACAGGAATAGAATGGGACTATTAAGTGATGTATGTCAATATTCATCAATGTTTATGCTGGTCTCCGTACTGGTATCTAGAGTCCCTTCTTCGGCACCAATAACTGAAAATAAAACATTTCATGCGCGTGACTTGCTGGCTGTACTGTTTTGGCCACCCCCGCGCTTCATATTTCGCCCCAACCAATTCGTTCTACAATCGCATTTAAGCTCACTAAAATTTCTGAGCGTTCCAAAGCCTTGGTTGGAGCTATACATTGAAAAGCCAACCGTGGGATAGTTCTAACCGGAGCAAGCGACAACGGTTGTAGGACGACTTGGAAATCGGAGGCCAGATGGTCCCGCGATTTAGCTTTGGCACCTCAGGAATCTGAAAGGTGATGGATTCGTCCTGGAAGATTAGTCCGCGCTCATCATGGTCACCCTGACACAACAGCTGATCGGTTCGACTGTATTGACATCGAGCACGATCGCTTCAGACATGGACTGAGCACCACGGGAGCCAGACTTACCTCCTTAACCTGATAGGCCCCAGACCACTGCAGTGTCACTCACTCTCACGAGTTGAACGGAGACGTTTGTTGCGACGCCGATCCCTACACAATATGCAAATGCACAGCGTGCAACTTTGCTAGACTGATCGCCAGTCTTTATTCCGGCATGTGAGAAGAAACGCCGAAAAGGAAGCCTACCGGGCGTAAGTTTGCGGCGATCCACTCAACCTGCGGCAAGCAGGCTTCGCACCATGGTGACCTTATCCGGAGAGAGGCGCGTCCCCCCCCAAAATGCAGTCAAGCCACTTGTCAGGGACAATAAACCATATAGCCCCCCCTACTTGACGGGTCCCATTTGGTTTAGCTTCGTTACCATTCCAACGCATCGCCATTGCCACCGTGCCGTCCCAACGCCCAATAGCAAGGACACCACCCTCTTGAGGTATGCCATTCATTGTCCAGCGCTTGGCATGGCTCGTATATAGGCCACGATTGACTTCATGTCCTGAGCATTCATGTTGGTCAGAGGCATGCCGCCTTTTTGCATTTGAATGCTGTGGTGCCGTAGGAGATCTTCCAAGACCGACGCGGGAAGTATCGAGGCCGTACCTGCCAATCCAGGCGCGGCTACGGTTCCATTCAAGCCACCGGTGCCATGACAGCTTTCGCACGAGTTGCGCTCAAAGACCTTTTGGCCACGCTGCGCGAGAGGACTGAGAGGAACGGCTACGGCTTGTTGTGCGGCCGGAGCCGTAGTCGAACCCGAAGACGTACCAGCTACCGGTGATCCCGGTTGTGGCGCGGGCGCGGAGGCAGTGGCAATGCCTTTGACACTATTCGGCGCGGCGGCTGATGCCGGCGCAAGGCTGGATAAAAATGCCACCAGTTGTACCAGCTGCGCATCGTTGACCTTTACCACCGGCATTCCTCCGGCGCGCATTTTGCTGGTCGGGTGGTGCAACAGCGTCGGCAGCGCCGCGCCGGGAAACTTCCTGCCCACTCCGATGAGAGAGGGCGCGAAATGCGTGCCTTCGCCGCTCGGCCCATGACATGCCGCGCAACCCTGCGAAACAAAGAGCGCGTGACCGGCAGTTGGCGGGGCGATCGCCGCAGCAGTCCCAGGCATCGCAGGGGTGGCGGGCACACTCGGGTACGAGGGGGATGCAGCCGTCGGGGAGGGCGATGGCTCCGGATAAGGGGTCGCGTCCGCGGTGACTTTTTCTCCCTGAATCTCTTTGCCGACTCGCGGTGCCGGCAGGGTGCGAAGATATGCAACCAGCGAACTCAACTCCGTAGGCGATGCTACAACGGACGGCATTCCTCCAGCCTTCATCTTGGCGTTAGGACTCTGCAAAAGCTGCGTCACTTCAATATCCGTCACCTTTGCAATCATGGGAGCGATGGCCGGCGCCTTCGCCCCGCCTCCGGCCGGTCCGTGGCATCCGAGACAGCCACGCTCCTCAAACATTTGCTGGCCGACGGCAGCGGCGGCAGACACTTTGGTAGCGGCGACGCCTTCGGTCGAACCACGAGTGCCAGCCATGCCGTTGACATGGGCCTCGACTTCGCCGCCTGACAACTGAGACGGCGCAGGCAAAAGGCCAGAGGCTGCGGGAACATTTGCAGCGTTGGTTCCGAGCACGCCCAGGTACGAGAGCAGCGCTGACATTTCGCCTGCTGAGATGTCCACGGCGGGCATGTGTCCAGCGCGCATTTTCGCGCTGGGATCGTGCAGCAGGCCGATCAATTGCACTTCGGGAAACTTCGTCGTCACACCGACAAGAGTTGGCGCGGCCGACGATCCCATCCCGCTTACCCCATGACAACCGGAGCAGCCGTGCGCCTGGAAGATTCCTTTGCCATGTGCTACCAAAGGATTGACTGGCCCGGTAGGGAGAGCCAGCGGGCCAGTGCCGCCCGGCGATTCAACATAAGGCTCGAAGGGGGCGGCGGTGTACGCCTGCTCTTGCTGGTCCTGTTTGGCGAGTTGAGATGAAACTGCTGCATCGTGCTGATCGTCCCATTCGCTCTTTACGCCGAAATAGATAACTCCAAGCATGACGAAGGCCACCGCCAGCACCGGAATAGGCCTGCGCCAGGGCCTGCGCTCCAGCTTGCGATCAAGAAAAGGCATGAGAAAAAAGAGCATGGCCAGCAAGCCGGGAATGACCACCACGGCCAAAACCACCTTCGGGCCTTCCCAGTATTTGAGCCACTCAAACATGGGCAGGTAATACCATTCAGGCCGGGGCAAGAACTGCGTGTCGGCGGGGTTTGCGATGGGGCCAAGTCCGACGGGATGAAAGTACGACAGGAAACCCAGACCTACCATGAGAAGCAGCGCCAGCGCCATGTCCATGAGAACCTGGCGCGGGTAGAAGCTTTCATGAGCAAGCTTCGGTTGAACTGGGTCTTCGTGGATGGGACCGGCTGCTCCAGCCTTTCTGAACAGGAAGATATGGGCTGCAATGAACGCGAAAATTGCTCCTGGAATGAGGAAGACATGTGCTACGTAGAATCGGGATAGCGTCAGCGTTCCGATGGTGTCGCCGCCCCGCAGAAGACGCGTCAGCCAGTTGCCCGCAAATGGTATTTGGCCGACAATATTGGTGCCTACGGCAGTCGCGAAATAGGCTTTCTGATCCCACGGCAGCAAGTAGCCCGTGAAACCCATGCCCAGCACCAGGAAGGAAAGCACTGCGCCCGACATCCATAACAATTCGCGGCGGCCCTTGAAGGAGCCATAAAGGAATGTCTGCAGGAAATGCAGCGCCAGCACAATGATCATCGCGCTGGATCCGTAGTAGTGCAGGCTGCGTAAAAATGCGCCGGCAGCGACCTGTTTAGTGATGTAGGCTACGCTGGTGTGCGCCGTCTCGGCAGAGGGAACGTAGTAAAGCGCAAGGCAAATGCCGGTGATGATTTGCGAAATGAAAATAAACAGCAGTCCGGAACCGAAGACATAGGCTAGCCGCGCGCCGCCGGGGATCGGCTCGTCGAGCGATTCCTTCATTAACTTGTCGAGGCCTGCTCGTCTGTCGAGCCACTTAAAGATGCGCTTAGGAAGCGTTCTCTTCTCAGCGGCACTGACGGCTAATCTGGTCTTTTCGTCCACGGCTTACCCCTCATCGCAGCTTAGCTGATCTTTTCCTGGTTAGGCACATTGGACCGAAAGTATTCAAAGTGGACCTGCAGTTTGCCGTTCTTGAGTTGCGTGGGCAATTGATCCATCGGGCGCGGCGGAGGCCCAAAGATGTGTTGCCCGTCGGCCTTGAATTCACCGCCATGGCATGGACAGACAAATTTGTCGTTGCCGGCCTGCCACGAAACGCTGCAACCCAGGTGCGGACAGATCGCCGACAAAACGGCAAGCTGGCCCTTGTCGTCGCGGGTCACATACACCGACTGCGCCGAGACCACTTCGCGCCACCCGTCCCGCTGCGTGAATGTGATGGTCTTGCGCATGGGCCCTTTAGCGTTTCCAAATTCACTGACATCGCCAACGTCCGACCATTCAGTACCCGTCGCCTTTGCATACAGCGGGTAAAGCACGTAGCGCAGTACGGGGACTGCCAGCAAGGCCCCCATTCCTGCGGAACCGACGGCGAGCAGCGCGCCGAAAAAAGATCTCCGGTTTACGACAATGACGTCTTTCTTGAGCGCGTCATTAAGGTTCGAGATTTCCTGTCGCACGCAGTCTCCTAAAAATTCACCCACAAGGCCACATAGACCGTGTTGTTGTCTGAGGCATTGCGGTTCGCTCCATCATAGTTATTGCTCGCGCCATTGAACTTGAGATAGCCGGTGTAGTTAAGGTTGAGGTCGATATTCTGCACCGGCCAGAATGCCAGTTGCGCGGTATAGCCCCGCGTGTTGGGGCTCCCGTTGTTGCTGCCGGTAAGTGCCCCCGGCGCGTAAAGTAGTGGATCGCTATTTCCAGTGGTCGAAAACATGGCCCCGGTCGCCGTGTATCTGTTAGTCCAGTGATAAGTGCTGTCCACTTTGAAAGTATTAAGATGGTTCGCCGCAGTGCTTGCACCCTGTGCCAGAAAAGTAGCGCCCAGGTTCGATTTCTCGTGAATGTATGTTCCATGTACGTCAATTGAATTGGGGCCGAGCGGACGCTCATATTGCAAGTCGAACGAGGGATCGACATAGCGGTCTTCCGGGCCCGACACCGCGCCTGGAAAAGAGTTCAAGTAAATGCCGTAGGTCCCAACCTCAAGATAGTTGCTGCCCCAGGTCTGCTGCCATGCGGCTCTCCAATAGGGTGCTACGCCGCTGATGTTGTGCGCGGAGCCTGTACCTGTAACCGGCGTAGCCGCGCCGCCGTGCTCGGTGCGGTAGACCGAGACATCCGTGTAGAGGTGGTTGTTCCACATGCTGTAGCCGCCGAGGCCCGCAACATCCTGACCAAGCGCTCCTTGAATAATCGGCGAAGCAATAGCGCCAACTCCGGATGCGGTCGATATCCAGGGAAATCCCCAGGCAGGGGTACTGTTCCAAACATCTTCAACCGTTGGATTGTTGTTCAGTGTAATGCCATACTGCCAATCTTTGCCTGCCAGCTTGCCCTGGTTGGCGTAGCGCAGATCGGTGTTATCCATGCCGAAATGGTCACTTGAGTGGGTGTAGGTGAGTTGCGCCAAGCCGCCAAAATGAGACGCAAATCCCCCCGCTAAAAAGATGCTCAACTGCTGCGGGAACCCGGCGGAATTGTTCTGTGCCGTCGGCTGATTCGCTTGAAAGGAGGTATTCGAAAGCAACACCATCACCGAGAGCGGAATGTATCTAGAGAGCAGCAGATCCTTGGTATTGCCTATCTTGTCGGTAGCAGTGGTGTCGGCGAGCACGTAGCCTTTGAGCTTGAAATTACGCCCAAATGCGGTCAGTTGCGGCGGATTGCTGTGGCACACATTGCAGGACAGGCCGGTCTGCCGGGCGAAGCTCGGGACTGCGCAAGCGAACCTCGCACTCAGAATCAAAAACGCCAACGCAGCCATTCGCATCATCGGTTTCATCGCTTCTCCTGACAGTGACCGGCTCGCTGGCCGCTGTTTCAATTCAATTCATGCTTCGACCACACGACACCAACGCAGCACGGCCCAACGACACCACGAATCGATAAGATTTGACACGCCAGCCTTATCGATTGAAAATTCAGCGCGAAGCATGCCTCGATGGTCGTCGTTCTTCGACGTATTGCCGGGGTGAAGGAGGGAGGAGCGCAAGTTCAAGTGTGTCAACCAACAAAGCCGCTTGAAGCACGATTCAACCTGTGTGTGATTCAAGCAGGTCGCGAACAGCGATGACTGTGCTGTTTAGCTCACCCGTTCCAAAACGGAAACTTTCTGTAAAGGAGTGTAACAGCTAGAAGATACGTTGCTAAGCGTTCAAGGTACGTTCCTGCCGATTGCTGCGATGATTGCAAAACAAGTGCGCCGCCGAAGCGATCTGTGGACGCCATTTCTCATACGTCGGTCACCGCGACCTGTTTCTTCGTTCCACTTAAGATGGGTGGGATACCACGTAGCTCAAACAATCGCACTTCAAAACCGCTTGGAGCCATCCGTCTCTGTCAGGCACGGCTTTTATAGCCCCGTTACCGAGTTGCGTCTGTGACTGTTGCCCTGCCGGTACAATGTATCGAGGTTGGTCGGCGGCGCTCTAAGCGTGGCTCCCAATACCTCTAACCTCATTGGAATCGATACGCATAATGTCCGAATCCGCAAATTCACCTTTCCGCCCGCACGAGTCCGACTTGCCGTCAGTGCGGCCGCGCGTTTTAAGCGGAATGCGCCCTACGGGCAAGCTGCATCTGGGCAATTACATGGGCGCGCTGGCCAACTGGGTCAAGCTGCAGGACCAGTACGAATGCTACTTCTTCATCGCCGACTGGCATGCGCTGACATCGGACTATGCAGACCCTTCGCAGATCGCCAACTGCACCCGCGAAGTGATGTTCGACTACCTTGCCGCAGGGCTCGATCCGGCGAAGTGCGTCCTGTTTCAGCAGAGCAAGGTGCTGCAGCACGCGGAACTCAATCTGCTGCTGGGCATGATCACCCCCCTCAGCTGGCTCGAGCGCGTGCCTACCTATAAGGAGCAGCAGGAAAACCTGACCCACAAAGATCTGTCGAACTACGGATTCCTCGGCTATCCGCTGCTGATGGCGTCGGACATCTTGATTTATCAGCCGCAGTTTGTGCCGGTGGGCAACGACCAGACGGCGCATGTAGAGCTGACGCGCGAAGTGGCGCGGCGCTTCAACCAGTTTTACAAGCTGGATGGGCATGAAGTTCTTCCCGAGCCTCGCGTATTGCTGACTCCTTCACCGAAGCTGCCCGGAACCGATGGCCGCAAGATGTCGAAGAGCTACGGCAACACGATCCAGATGACCGATCCGGAGCCGGTGATACGGCAAAAGCTCAAGACGATGGTGACGGATCCGGCGAGGGTGCGCCGTACCGACCCGGGCGATCCTGACAAGTGCCCGGTGGGCGATCTGCACAAGGTGTTTTCGACCCCGGAGACGCTGGCGAAAGTCTATGATGGCTGCCGGTCGGCGGGCATTGGCTGCATCGAATGCAAGGGTTGGGCCGCGGACGCGCTGATTCAGTTGATGAGGCCGATCCAGGAGCGGCGAGCCCGCTACAGCGAGACCGAGGTCGATGAAATTTTGAAGGACGGCTCTGACCGGGCGCGTGTCCGTGCCGAGCAGACCATGGTTGAAGTGAGGGCTGCGATGCAATTGACGATTCAGACTGCGGCAAAGGAAACGATTGCAAAGTGAACGAAGGGAGCACAAGCTTGGGAATAGAAATGGCAGTGCTAGGAACCGAGATGGCAGTCATGGAGACCCCCACCAAACCGCAAATCGATCCTGAAGACGAGCCGACGACACCGGTGAAAGAGCCGGTGCCGCATCAGACCCCGGTGCATGATCCTGAACCGGGCCATCGCGGACCGGTGTCTGATCCTGACCCCGGGCCGGAGCCCGAACCGGACGAAGATCCTGACGAGCCGCCGAATTCGCCTGCCATCGACCCGCCCACACACGAGCCTGGAATCAGTGTTGCGCCGCCGCTGGTGCTGACGTCTAAGCCGGTGCCTGAGGCCAAGGCTGCTGCCAAGCCGGCAGCGAAACCGAAAAAGCAAGAACAAGACTCGGAGCAATCGCCTTTTTCAGTGACCGTGGGGCAGGTGTACGACGGGCCGCTCGACCTGCTGCTTGACCTGATTCGTAAGCAGGACATCGATATATACGACATCCCGATCGCAAAGATTACGGCGCAGTTTCTGGCCTATGTGAATCAACTGAAGGCGACCGACATGGACGTGGCGGGAGACTTTATTTACACGGCCTCACTCCTGATTCACATCAAGAGCAAAATGCTGCTGCCGCGCAGCCCTTCGGGGCCCGATGAGGCCGACGATCCGCGCCGCGAACTGGTGGAGCGCCTGCTGGAGCACGAGCAATTTAAGAACGCGGCCCAGATGCTGCAGCAGAAGCAGATGCTCGAGGCCGCGACCTGGACCAATCCGGGCGTTCGAGAATTTAGAGACGACGCTGCGGCCGAGCCGGAAATTGCCGCCGACACCGTTGATTTGGTTCGAATCTTCCGCGACATCCTCGAGCGCGCGCGCAAACGCCCTATTTTCGATCTAGAAGAAGATTCGGTGACGGTCGGTCAAATGATTCAGTTTCTGACCCGCCGCCTCGCGATGGAAGACAAGCCACTCGGTCTGCGTCGCCTGCTCAGCCATACCCATTCGCAACGGGCACTGGTGGCGATGTTCCTGGCATTGCTTGAGTTAGTACGATTGCAGGCGATCCTGCTGCGGCAGGACCGAGTTTGCTCAGAGATTTTTATAAAGAAGGGCACCGGCTTTGAAAGCGTCGTGAATGACGGCTTAGCCGTTGCGCAGGACCAATGGAACTAGGGGAGAGTTATTACTGGCGTTGTATGTTATAACTAATGTTATACTCAGACCGGAGGTTCCCATGCCCACGACAGCAAAAATCATTGCGATCGGCAACTCCGCCGGAATTATTCTGCCCAAAGAGACCTTGGCTAGACTGAAACTCGAAAAGGGCGATACGATCTGCCTTTCTGAGACTCCTTATGGTGCGCATTTAACGGCGTACGACGATCAATTTTTGCGCAAACTTGAGGCCACTGAGCGGGTTATGCACGACTACCGGGACACTCTAAAAAAACTGGCTGAGTAGGTGCAAGAACCTCTGTGGATGGAAGCGGTCGATGCAGTAATAGCGCATGACATGGAACTTCAGGTGCATGGCGGATCTGAAGGCATTCGCGACCCAGGGTTACTCGAGTCCGCGCTAGCACGAGCAAAGAACATCTGGGCATACGCCGAAGCACCACCTTCCATGGCGACGTTGGCCGCTGCCTATGCGGGCGGGATTTCATCGAATCATCCTTTCATAGATGGAAACAAGCGAACGGCCCTGTTGGTTTCTTTCGTCTTTCTCGAAGTAAACGGTCTCAAAGTCATAGCCACGCAGGAAGAGGCATATGTTACGATTCTCGGCCTGGCCGCCGGCGAAATCACAGAGCAGCAATTGGCTCGATGGTTCGAGCAAAATACCGAGCCTCGCTGACCAGCGATGCACCGTTTCGGAGGCAATTGGATAAAGACACTTCGACCTCCGCCAGCATCTCATGTAAAATCAGTATCGAGATGTGAGAACCTCGGGTTCACACATTAACAACTGCGTACTGATGCGGTTGTTGGGATTTTATGCAATTCTTTCTAGATTGCCCTTCCTGCTGCGTTCACAGATCGTTTCATCCCTATTTGAGTCGCAAAATAACTAATCAGCCTATCTGGGCCGACTTTGCGCTGCACCAAGACGGCTTTGGCGCATGGGGAGCCCTCTAATGGCCGATTTAGCGACCACCGCACAATCGCTTCCCCAGCGCTCGACGCTGCTCGACCGCAAGCTCAACCGGGCGCCGAGCAAGGCCGGCATCATTTCCTTTCTCGCGGTGCTCTCGAGCGGGCTCTTCTACATCGTCTTTCACGTCGCGAAGGATCTCGACGCCGCTTCGATCACTAGCTATGCGCCATACGGGATGCTGGCGCTGGCTTTGTTGATCGCACTGGGCTTTGAATTTGTGAATGGATTTCACGACACCGCCAATGCCGTGGCCACGGTCATCTACACCCATTCGCTCGATCCAAACGTCGCCGTCGTGTGGTCGGGCATCTGCAATCTGGCGGGCGTGCTGCTTTCGTCAGGCACGGTGGCCTTCGCGGTAATCACGCTGCTTCCGGTCGAATTAATTTTGCAGGTCACCTCGGGCGCCGGCTTCGCAATGGTGTTTGCACTATTAATTTCAGCGATCTTGTGGAATCTCGGTACCTGGTATCTCGGTCTTCCCGCATCGAGTTCGCACACCATGGTGGGCTCAATCATCGGTGTAGGCCTTGCCAATCAACTTCTCAATCCGCATACCGGCACGTCGGGCGTGGACTGGGAACAGGCGACGAAAGTTCTCAAAGCCCTGCTAATTTCTCCAATCATCGGATTCACCGTTGCAGGCATGTTGATCCTGTTGTCGAAGCAGGTCTTGAAATATCCGGCGCTCTACGAAGCTCCGAAAAACGATCAGCCACCGCCGTTTCCGATTCGAGCGTTGATGGTGGCTACGTGCACCGGCGTCAGTTTCTTCCACGGTTCAAACGATGGACAAAAAGGCATGGGCCTGATCATGCTGATCCTGATCGGCACGGTGCCTACAGCGTATGCGCTCAACCATGCGGTCAGCCCGGCTGAGGTACAAACCTTCATCGCCGCGTCTGAGCATGCCGGCCATATTCTCGACAAGCATGTCGATAAAAGCGGCATTCTCGGTCCTGACGCACGCGCCGAGGTGACGGACTACATTCGCACCAAGCAGTTACAGCCGGATACGATTCTGGCACTCCGCGAATTGGTAGAGGACCTCGACCACGAGGTGATTCTGTACAAGGAATTCAAAGACGTACCGCCGAAGGAACAAGCCAACGTTCGCAATGACATGTATGTAGCCAGCGAGGCGTTGCGCATCATGGATAAGACGCACAATCCAGCCTTTACCGTGGACGAAACCGCAGCTCTGCGGACCTATAAAAAGACCGTGGACAAGGCGACGAAGTTTATTCCGACATGGGTAAAGGTCGCCGTCGCTTTGGCGTTGGGTCTGGGCACGATGGTGGGATGGCGTCGCGTGGTGGTGACGGTCGGCGAAAAAATCGGCAAGGATCATCTCACGTATGCGCAAGGTGCCACCGCCGGCCTGGTAGCGATGGGGACCATCTTCGCTGCCGACCAGTTTGGATTGCCGGTAAGCACCACGCATATTCTCAGCTCGGGCGTGGCGGGAACGATGACTGCCAACGGCAGCGGACTGCGCCTGGCCACAGTGCGCAATATAGCCGCGGGATGGGTCTTCACTCTGCCGGCAGCAGCATTGCTGGCCGGTGTGCTCTATTGCGCGTTCCGACAGCTTTAATAGCTAGAGAAGAGCCAAATGCCCTTTTTTACGCCGCTCATGAAGCGGGGTGCTCTACTTCCGGTACGATACTGGAGGTACTAATTGCCAAATGAGCCTGAAAGCCAAGCTGGAAGCTGTTATTTACGCCGCTGAAGAGCCGGTCACACTGACCCAGCTCGCCATTCTTTTTGCCGCCGACGCGTTGGATTATAAGTCGGCCCAGCAAGCCGCATCTGAGGAGGGCAGCGAGGACGCCGCTGAACCCGCGCTCGACGACGACCGGGGGTATCTGGCCTTGAGAACCGAGGACGGTTCGCTGCTCGAACAACCTGGATTTGCAGTACTGCCAGTTGTCGATGCTGAACTCAGCGCGCTTTCGGGCGATTCAATTGACGCTGAGACCAGTGCTGGCGCCCCTGAGCCCATGGATGCTACGGCCAGTCCTGATACGGGAGGTGCGGAAGGCACCTCGATAGAGACCTCTGCTGCTGAAACTTCGGCACAAGCTGAGCTCGACGCCAAACGCGAGGCCCGCCAGCGCGATCGCGAAGTAAAAGCCGTGCTGCGGGAATTGATCGACGAATTGATCGCATCCTGTGCCGCCGATGATCGCGGCGTTGAGATTCGTGAAATTGCCGGTGGCTATCGCGTCGCGACTAAACCGGAATGCCACGATGCGGTGCGCATGTTTATCAAGAGCCTCAAGCCGGCCATGAAGCTTTCACTGCCCGCCCTTGAGACGCTGGCCGTGGTTGCTTACAAACAGCCGGTCACTGCTCCTGAAGTAAACGAAATTCGCGGGGTGGATTCATCGGGTGTCTTCGGATCATTGCTGGCGCGCAAGCTGATTACGACCGCAGGACGCAAGCAGGTGATCGGGCGGCCGATTCTGTATAAGACCACGCGGGAATTTCTGTT
The DNA here is from genome assembly GCA_025350325.1 of Acidobacteriaceae bacterium. Taxonomy (GTDB): domain Bacteria; phylum Acidobacteriota; class Terriglobia; order Terriglobales; family Acidobacteriaceae; genus Telmatobacter. The sequence continues at coordinate 8,190 of JANXYB010000086.1, read as the reverse complement.
GCGGTTTGGTTTGAAGGATGTTTCAGAGCTGCCCTCGATGGATGAATTTGAAAAGATGGCAGCCAGTGAATTAGACGAGAGCGAAATCGCACTGGAGACCGCACCAGGGCCAGAGTCGGACCCAGAGACCGATGCCGCGTTAAGTGGCGGACTCTTCGCCGTCGAACACGGACCGGAGTTCGAGGAAAATGGGGCGGCCGATCCAGAAGAAGTTGCTGTAGAAGTGGCCGCGATCGTAGATGAAGCTTTGGAGAGTAAGGATTCCGGCGCAGTGAGTGCCGAAGGGTTGACCTCCTCAATTGAAGTGCAACCAGCGAACGAAGAGGCCGCGCCTGCCGAGCCTTCTAAAGCAGCGCAGGCAGAAACAGAGACCTATCCCCATGAGTGACGAGCAGAAGCCCGAAGGCAATGAAGCCGAAGCGGGCGATGAAGTAAAACTTGCCGCAGCGGAAGCCGTAAACGATGAAGGCTCAGTAGACAGTGACGGGTTTGAAGATTCGCCTCAGACCGAAGCCGCTGAAGGGGACGATGAAGACGAGCCGGAAGAGAAGACTTCGCGACCGCCTGTGAAGCTAGAGCGGCTACAGAAGATTCTGGCGCAGGCTGGGGTCTCAAGCCGTCGCCGCGCCGAGGAATTAATCGAGCAGGGTCGCGTGCAGGTGAATGGAAAGATTGTCACCGAACTGGGCACCAAGGCAGACGGGGGCCGCGACCACATCCGCGTCGACGGAAAATTGCTGCAGGGTGCGGAGCGCCTGCGCTACTTTGTGTTGAACAAACCGAAGGGCTTCGTGACCACGGTGAAGGATCCCGAAGGCCGGCCCACGGTGATGCAGTTCTTCGAGAAGATGCGCGAACGGCTATATCCTGTCGGGCGGCTCGATTACATGAGCGAGGGCCTGCTGCTGGTAACCAATGATGGGGAACTTGCCAACCGGTTGACCAAGGCCGCCTCGGGCGTGGAAAAGACTTACCTGGTAAAAGTCAGCGGCCAGCCCACGGAAGCGGAACTGGACATTCTGCGCAGCGGCGTTTCAATTGAGCGCGGCAAGCCTGGATCGGCGCAGGTACGCACCTCGCCGGCGCGCATTCGCCAGGTGAGGCAGGGCGACAATCCGTGGTATGAAGTCGTGCTGATCGAAGGGCGCAATCGGGAGTTGCGCAAGATGTTTGAGGAAGTCGGCCACTTCGTCGAGAAGATTCGCCGCGTCGGCTATGGACCGCTGGTGCTCGATCAGGAACCGGGCAACCTGCGCGAACTCGAGCCGGAAGAGCTAGCTGATCTGCAAAAGGCTGCCGCAGGCAAAGCGCGGACTCTCAGGTCGAAGGAAATTCGCCGCAACGAGATGGATAAGCAGTTGCCGACGCTGGCTCCGAAACCAACCGGTCGGCCGCGCCCCCTGCCGCCAATCGATGAGTCGCCCGCAGCGGGACAGACACGCGAGTTCCGGCCCAAACGTACGTTTGGTGCCGATCGGGCTGCGCGGCCAAGCGGCGAGGGGTTCCGCAAGGGAGCCGGCGGTACGGAGAGTCGTCCGGCATTTGGATCGGGAAGCAGGCCCGCCGCAGGCAGACCTGAATCCTCAACATCCCGCAGGCCGGGAGCCACAAGTAGACAGGCAGGTACGAGCAGAACCGACTCGGGAAAGTTTGGTTCGCCCAGGTATGGCCAAAGCCCGCCCGCATGGCAGAAGGATGACCGCACCGAGCGTCCAGCAGCGCGATCAGCCGCCGGTCCTCGGAGCGAAGAACGTCCCCGCTCAGACGCAAGCGGCGCTGGCTTTCGGGGTCCGAGCGGGCCAAGAGCAGGTAGACCCGGAGCGGGCGGAGAAGGAAGAAAGTTTGGTGCTAAACCGGCCTGGAAAAAGCCGGGCGGGACCGACCGTCCAGCCTTCAACAAGCCTGTGCCGCCGCGTCGCGAACGAGCAGAGGAACCGGAAGATCTTAGCCCGCCGAGACCCTCTCGTTTGCAGATTGAGGCCATTGAGCCGGAGCGGCCGGGCGCGGATAGGCCGGCGCGGGCTCCGTATAGCCGTCCCGCAGGTAACCGGCCCAATTCTCCACGGCAGGATTCAGGACGGGCAAGCGCCAGCCGCCCGAGCTCTAACCGCCCCAGCGGTGGTCGTTCAAGCACTGGCCGGCCTAGTTTTAACCGGCCCACTTACGGCAAGCCAAGTCATAATCAGTCAGGGGCAACGTCCGGTCGGCCGCGCCCTGATCTTCCTGACTTTGACCGGTCTAGCCCTGATCGTCCAACCTTTGATCGTCCCAAGTTTCAGCGGCCCAGATCTGAGCGGGCCGGTAGCGACAGGTTTGGCGGTGGCCCCGGCCGGACAGGGGCAGGTGCTTCCGATAACCCGCGTCCTGCGCGCGGCGAAAGTGGACTGGCGCGGCCTTTCACGACCAGTTCCGGCAAGCCTCGGGCCGGTGGTGCCCGGCCAAGCAGCAAGCCATCCAAGGGTGGCGAGTATGGTTCGGGATCGCGACCGGCGCCCGGTCGCCGCTCGGATGCGCGGCCCGCAGGCAAAACCGCATGGAAGCCTAAACCGAGTTTTGGCGGCAAGCCGGGCTCGTCAAGCGGCGGACGATCGTTCGGTTCAAAGCCGGGCGGTGCGTCAAAATCGGGCTACAAGGGCAAGCCAAGCAGCGGCGGAGCGGGAGCCAAACGGAGCGGCCCAAGACCGGGCGGTGCCAGACCTGGCGGTGCAAGACCCGGCGCACCACGCCCAGGCGGTAAACGGACAGGGCCTCGTCCGGGAGGGAAGCGCGGATAGCACTTTCCATACTCGGTTTAATTTGGTATAAAGTTATGCAACCATTTGATTGCTGATTAATCCGGTTTCCGATTAATATGCTACCTCATGGTTGCATATGTGCGCGGATCACACTCAACGGCGTCTAGACGCAACAGATGAAGAACATCGAGACTCATGTCACACAAAATCCGTAAGCGCATTGCCAACAAACCGAAGGCTCGAGCGCGGGTATTTGCCGCGCTCGGCGACAAGACGCGGCTCGCTTTAGTGGCGCAACTCTCGGCGGGCGAGCCGTGTTCGATCACCCAACTCTCAGAGGAGTCGAAGCTGACCCGTCAAGCGATCACCAAGCACCTCAGTGTGCTCGAGCGCGCAGGCATCGTGCGCAGCAGTCATTCCGGGCGCGAGCGCCTCTTTGAGTTCGATCCCGAACCGCTCGAAGGACTGCGCGACTACCTCGATTCGGTTTCAAAGCAGTGGGATCAAACACTTGCGCGTCTCAAGTCGTTCGTTGAAAAGTCGCACTCGTAGTCCAGGCGCTCTACGAGTTGGAGCGGTGCGAATTGAAACTGTTACCGAACGTACCCCGGAGCATCAAAACTATTATGAGTATTGAAAAAGCTACATTTGGGGCGGGATGTTTCTGGGGAGTCGAGGCTGCTTTTGCGGCCATCCCAGGAGTGACGGCTACAGCAGTTGGCTACGAGGGCGGTGCTTTGGAGCGGCCAACCTACAAAGCCGTGTGCACCGATAGCACTGGTCACGCTGAAGTTGTGGAACTGGATTTCGATGCGGCGAAAGTAACTTACGAGCACTTGATCGACGCGTTTTTTACCCTGCACGACCCCACCACGCTGAATCGGCAGGGTCCTGACTGGGGCACGCAATATCGTTCGGCAATCTTCTTTCATTCGCGCGATCAGGAAGCCCAGGCCAAGGCCAAGGTTGAGGAACTGACTGCAGCGGGCCGGTTCGCTCCCAAGCACATCGTGACCAAGGTAGAGCCCGCGCAGACGTTCTGGCGCGCCGAGGAATACCACCAGAAATACCTCGAAAAGCGCGGCCAATCAAGTTGCCACATTTAGGACGAAGTCATATATTTTGACGTCTCGATAGGTCAGCCGTTCGTCCGGCCCGACGGGATATGTGCGTCCATCGACACGATTCTCAACCACGGCCCTCCCCCGACAACGGGTTCCACGTGGTAAATCACACAGGCTAAAGACCGTATCCACTTCCCTATTGACACCGATCTTGTGGCTGAATATTATTGCCGATTGAACTGGTAAAGCGTTTTAGCCTGTTGCCAAACTGTCTCAGCGACTTCCCCGGGCCCCAGCAGTACCTGAGCCGGTTCTTGTTCTTCCCCTGGTTGTACGAGGCGCTTCGCAGCGCTTCAATTGAAGTTTGAAACAACTAATCTGGCACAAGCGCCGGGCGAGAGTATTCGTCCGATCGGTTCAATTACAATCTGGACTTTCAATCCGCTTTATCGACGACTGTTAATTGGTCGTCTGGAGCGAAAAACAAGCGGGACTAACACCGCGGCGCAAGAACAGTGCCACTACGGCACCCGGACTTGACGCCACAAAAATGCACCAACAACTTCAATGGAGAGTGACGTATGGATTTAAGATCTGCAGCATCAGCGAGGTACAGGATATTTCTGTTACCCCTCGTCCTGTTTCTAGCCAGCTTGGCGGGACACGCCCAGCAAAACTCAACTATTACAGGAACAGTTCTTGATAAGGGCGGAGCGGTTGTACCGGGAGCGGAAGTCACGCTCACGCAACAACAGACCGGGTTTAGTTCAAAGGCCAACAGTAATGAAAGCGGAAACTTCACCTTCAATGGCTTGAACGTAGGAACCTACAATCTCAAGGCCACCGCAAAAGGCTTCACTGCTTATGTGGAGCAGGGGATCGTCGTCAACGTTTCGCAGACAACCCGTGTTGACGCAACGTTGGCCGTTGGCAGCGTCGACCAAACCGTAACCGTGCAATCCGATGTTCTCTCGGTGCAAACAGACTCGAACGTGGTAAGTACACTCGTCAGCGAAGAACAGATCACGGAAATAGCTACTGAGAATCGCAACTTTGCAGCGTTGGTCGCGTTAGGGCTTGGAGTCAGTTCGACTCTCCCTGACAACAACACGCCAACCTCTGTCGGTGCCAGCGCAAGCATCAGCGTGAACGGTCTTCGCCAGAGCCACAACATCTGGTTGATTGACGGCGGCGAAGCGGATGATCGCGGCGGCGCCGGTGGAATCGATATTCTTCCGTCGCAGGATGCGATCGCGCAGCTTGAGACTCTCTCCTCAAACTATCCACCTGACTATGGAATCTCTTCAGGCGCCACGATCAGCCTTTCACTCAAGAGCGGCACGCAGAATTTCCACGGTGAGCTTTTTGAATTCAACCGCAACACGGCTTTCAACGCCAACAGCTATCAGAACAAGCAAAATGGCACCAAGCGTGCCAAGTTGAATTACAACATCTTCGGAGGTAATCTGGGTGGTCCGCTCTTCATCCCCGGTCTCTATAACAGGGATCGGAAGAAGACGTTCTTCTTCTGGAATGAAGAGTGGCGCAAGCTGATTCAGGGTAGCTCGCCTTCGATCAAAAACACCCTGCCCGCGGCCGACTTCCCAACCGCTGGTAATAACTTGAGCTATGTCGCTCCAGCTTTCGCGCCTACCACTGTTCTGGTTGTTCCTGTTGTAGGTGATCCCGCGTTCGCAGCGAAGCTGGCAGCGAATTGCCCAGCCTGCGTACAAGGCCAGCCCTTCCCTGGTGGAGTGGTTCCTTCAGGCTTGTTCGATGCCAACGCATTAGCCTATCTGGCTTCGGGGATCGTTCCAAAGCCGAACGCCCCCGGGGACCAATTCCTTGGCCAGGCGAGCCTTCCGATCAACGTGCGGGATGATGTTGTGCGCGTAGATCATCGCATCAACGACAAATACCAGATTCTCACCCACTACCTCCACGATTCGGTTTCGCAGAGTTTCCCCGCGCCGATGGTGGGATGGTCTACAGGTAGCTGGCCAACCATCACCAGCACGCTCTCAAATCCTTCGACAAGCGCCGCAGTCAAGCTGACTGCAGCCATGACTCCGGAACTGCTGGTTGAAGCCAGCATGAACTACGACGGCAACATTATCGACATCGTGAATAGCCCGTCGGGTAACCTTCCCGCCGGTTTCTCGGTGAACAAGTTTTTCAATAACGGCGCGAAGGCTGCTCCGAGCATGCAGTGGAACGGCTCCTACGGCGGCGTTCAAGAGAATCCAGGATCGGCTCCATGGCACAACGCGGCAGAAGATTTTGAGCCTAAGGTGGATGTCTCGTACACCATAGGCAAGCACGCAATGAAGTTTGGCGCCAGCTACAACCGGTACACCAAGAACCAGAAACTCTTCCTCAGCGCAGAAGGAAGCTATTCCTTCTCAGGTATCACCAACGACCCATTCATCGACATGCTGCTTGGTCTGGCCTCTAGCTATTCTGAGTCAGAGGCTGCGCCCATTCGCCACTATGTCAACCAGACGCCATCGGTATATGCAATGGATACCTGGAAGGCGACTCCTCACCTCAGCCTGCAACTCGGACTCCGCTACGATGCGTTGCCATCCGCTTGGGAACGTGCCAACAAGGTCGCTACCTTCGATCCCAGTCTTTACCTAAGCAGCTCGGCGCCTGTCTGGAAAGATACCGGATCCTTGGACCCAACCGGTCCGGGATTCCAGACCGTCAATGGCACGCCTTTCTACTTGAACGGTGTGCGTTTGGCCGGTCAGAATGGCACTCCGGTAGGACTGGTGAAGAACGACTACGGCACGCTGCAACCCCGTATTGGCTTCTCTGAAGACCTCTTCGGGAATGGCAAGACTGTGTTGCGTGGCGGCATCGGAACTTTCTACGAACGGCTGCAAGGTAACGACATCTACGATGCCGCGACCGCTGCTCCGTTTGCTAATACACCATCTGCGAACACTGTGTACCTAAGTGATCCCCACACCAGCTTCGTGTCTGGAGCTGCGGCGGCGACCCCATTCTTTGCACAGGGAAGCACTTCCCTCGCACAGGTATTCAAAGCGCCTGCCGTGGCTCAGTTCAGCTTCGGCGTTCAGGATCAGGTCGCATCATCGGTCATCCTGGTTGTTCAATATGTCGGCAATATTGCCTGGCATCAGAACATCCGCCGACCCATCAACAACTATCCGTTGAATACCCCACTGCTGGTGGGCAACAATCCGGCATTCAGCGTAATGGGCGGTAACCCCAACGACTACCTGCTGTACTCAAGGGCTAACGCAGGTGATCCGAATAACCATTCAGGGACGAATCCAGGCGGCAAGAATATTCCAATTCCTGACCAGCTTCGCACCTTTGATGGCTTCGGTGGCATCACTGAGCAGGAGAACAATACCAATGGAAACTATAACGGATTCCAGACCGGTCTCCGCGTTCAGAACCGCTGGGGCTTGAGCGGTGAGATCGACTACACCTACTCGCACGAGATCGACATCACCAGCACGGATGACTCGACAATCGACAACCCGTTCAACATCAAGTACAACAAAGGCTCAGGAAGCTTTGATCGGCGCCACATACTGAGCATCAACTACATCTACAAATTGCCGATTTTCAAGGAACCAGGATTTGCTCATTCCATTCTGGGCGGCTGGGAAGTCGCAGGTACCGTCATCGACGAAACCGGCGTTCCCACCACCCCCCGTTTCTCGCTTAACTACGACCCGATCGGCTTGGGCGGCGGTTATAACAACCGTCCAAACGTCTCTGGCAAAGTCAAGAAACTGGGACACGTCAATGAGTTCTTCGACACCTCGCAGTTCAGCTTCCCAGTTCCAGCGTGGGCTGGCGGACCCAACCAGGGCTTCGGCGACGCTGGTAAGGATGCCATACCTGGACCCAACCGTATAAACTTCACGACTTCTCTGTACAAGTCGTTCGCGATCAGAGAAAAGTCCAGGATCGAGTTCCGTGCGGAATCGTTCAATACGTTCAACCACACGGAATTCAACGGAGTGAACAACTCGCTCGGAGACGCAAACTTCGGGAAGGTTAACTCCTTCTACGATCCGCGCGCACTCGAGTTCGGCGGCAAGTTCATTTTCTAAGTAAAACCAGTAGGACAGAGCGCGGCAGGTTAGCCTGCCGCGCTCTGCATTTTGCGCGTAAATTTTGAACATGGATTATTCCATAATGTCCTTGGGAAAGTGCCGTTATCCCGAATTCATATCTGCATATATAGTTGCTGGCGCTCTGAGTATGGCTCCCGCTCTTGTGGCGCAGGTCGCGGATCAGGCCCCAGCCCGCGTAAGAGCCATGGCCTTGGAACAACAGGGACTGAGTGCAGAAGCGGAACAAATCTGGACCAGCATCGCCAGTGCCGATCCGCGCAATGCGGAGGC
>JANXYB010000080.1 GCA_025350325.1 Acidobacteriaceae bacterium | reverse complement strand
ATTCTCGGTCAACTTGAAATCCTGCTGATGCAACCCGGTCACTGGATTGCCGTGGCTGTCTGTCACGACCACGTCGACCAACACTGCCCGCGCATTCGCTTTCAAAAGCGGAATCTCGTCCGTACCCGGTGAAGATGGCCTCTGCGCGGCCATCTGAAGAGCGAAAGCAAGGAGCACGGAGCCCAGTAAAAGCAGCAATGAGCGCAATCGCACGGCCACCTCCGCAAGACGCCAAGTATATTCCGTACTGCAACAAGGGAGTCCCTTCGTTGCTTCCCATAACGTCTGCCTGTTTCCCGTTCTGCAACCGTTTCCGCTTTCGATCATCCATTCCACAGGTCATTTATCTACAAGACCATGGACTGATCCCTACATGAGCCAACCCCTGTTCACGCCTTTTCAGCTTCGCTCCGTCACGTTTCCCAATCGCATTGGCGTATCGCCCATGTGCCAGTACTCCTCAGAGGACGGATTCGCCACCGACTGGCACCTCGTCCATCTTGGCAGCCGCGCGCAGGGCGGCGCCGGTCTTGTGATCATCGAGGCGTCCGCCGTCACCGCCGATGGCCGCATTTCCTCCGGAGACTTGGGCATTTACAAAGATGACCACATTCAAAAGTTGAAACAGATCGCCGCCTTCATTCACTCCCAAGGTGCGCGCGCCGGCATACAACTCGCCCACGCCGGCCGCAAAGCCAGCATGACGCCTCCCTTTGGCGGGGAACGCCTGCTGCTCCCCGAGGAAGGCGCATGGCAGCCCGTCGGGCCCAGCGCCATCGCTTTCGCGCCCAATTACGCACTCCCCCAAGCCCTCGACGCAGCAGCAATCGCCGTCATCGTTCGCGCCTTCGCCCAGGCCACGCAGCGCGCGATGCAGGCCGGCTTCGACATCGTCGAGATTCACGCAGCGCATGGCTACCTGCTCCATGAATTCATGTCGCCGCTCGCCAATCAACGCACCGACGTCTATGGTGGAAGCTTTGAAAATCGCATTCGCCTGACCGTCGATGTCGTTGACGCTGTCCGTGCCGAGTGGTCTGCGCATCTACCTCTCGCGGTGCGCATTTCCGCAACCGACTGGGCCGAAGGCGGGTGGACTCCGGACGAATCGGTCAAGCTTTCGGGCCTGCTGCGCGAACATGGCGTCGATATCATCGACGTCTCTTCCGGTGGCCAGGTCCCCAACGCCAAAATCCCGCTCGGTCCCGGCTACCAGGTTCCGTTTGCAGCCCGCATCCGCAGCGAAGCGGGAATTGCCACCGCCGCCGTCGGCATGATCACCGAGCCCGCGCAGGCCAATGAAATCGTGGCGTCAGGCCAGGCCGACCTCGTGTTCCTCGCCCGCGAGATGCTGCGCGATCCCTATTGGCCCATGCACGCAGCCGCGGCTCTGGGCGAAACCGCAAGCTGGCCCGTGCAATATCTCCGCGCTGCCCCACACCACTCCATCGCGCGTGCAGCAGTCGACCGCCCTGAACAGAATTGAAGAGAGCATCCCCGGCGTCGCACTCGCTTTCCTAGCACGCGTCAATTAGCCAGCGGGGAGATAACATCGCAGAAGGAGCACTCCACGGCGTCTCATTCGCGTACAAGGGACGCGCCAAGAAAAGATCGGTAATATTGTCGAATTTGCTTCACAACAGGTGCAAAGACTGGCCTATACTGCCTCTAAGGAGTAGTACCAAAGTTTGGCAACACGCTCCTGCATTCATTATGGCCACGCATCTGTCCCCGAAGCGCGTCCCCGAGTCGCCCTCGATCCCCAATCGCCTCTACTTCAAGATTGGCGACGTGGCGCGCATTTGCAGCGTCGAAACCTATGTCCTGCGCTTCTGGGAATCGCAGTTTCCCCAGCTCAAACCAAACAAGAGTGGAACTGGCCAGCGCCTCTACCGCCGCCGCGACGTAGAGATTGCCCTTGAAATCAAACGCCTCGTCTACGCCGAGGGCTACACCCTTTCCGGAGCGCGCCAAGCTCTCGGCAACATTCGCCGCAGCGAACCGCAGGCAGCCCTTCCCCTGCCTGAGAGTGCGCCCAGACAGAGCCGTGACACCGTTGCCGCCGCCATCGGTCACGCCCGCGCCGAACTGCGTGAAATCGCTGGTTTGCTCTCTACACCGCAACCGCACACGCCCAAGAGGCGTCCGCGCATTTCACCACTCTACGCCACGACCGAAACCCTCTTCCCATCCTGATTCGTCGCTCGCATCGCTGCGATCACGAAGCAGCAACAACCAGGAGCAGGGCTCGACTTGTTGCACCGCGCCCCTTGCCAAGGATCTGGATTTAAAATAGGAAGAGAAAATTAATGGTAGGCGCTGGCGGACGGTTTCAAACCTTTTCTGTGCAGTCCTGCACTTTCGGTGAACCGTCTGTTGTATCTTCCTCATGCACCTCTGCCGCGCCAACTCTTGAATAATTCTCCCGTTTCGAGGCAGAGTTTCCTGCGTGCGGATAGTATGAGCTAAGATCCTTCTTTAGCATCGAGTTCGCGTGTCAGCTGGACTGCGCAGGATTCCCGGACCCTACCCAACCACTCCGTCCTTCGAAAGGCGAAGCCGCACTTGGCCCTTTGCCTTGTGATCACATGACATCAGTTACGTTGGGGTGAGTCATTACTCGAGGAGAGCTTCCAGTTCAACGAACAGACGGATCCACATCAAGTAATCGAGTTTGTGCGCCTGTGGTCTCACCGCGGCAGCGTGCGATTCAGGTTGCATGGAACTGTCTCGCGACTTGTCTTTCAGTTCTGGCAATGCTTAGCCTACTTGTGGCGCGCGACGCACGGTCCCAGGATATCGTGACGCCACCAGAAAACACGCAATTGAAGCAGCCTGTCGAGCGCGAGATCATATGGGAGGGAATGGCTTCCTACGGCAATTACAGCCTCTTTGCCACCGAGGATATGACCAAGCTCTATACGGCTGGATTGGAATACGACCGTCATTCATGGGACTACTTCCTGCGAGCGAGGATGGACTACGTGGCCGAGGTTCTGCCCTTCGTTCTTCTCGTTGAGCCCGCCGATACTAATTATTTTGGCGATCCGTCATCTCCGCACTCGCGCAATCGGAAACTGGTGCCCGGCGTAGGGATAACGCCGATCGGCTTGCGCATGCTGTGGCGAGGCAACAGGGCCATCAAGCCCTACATGCTGGTCAAGGGCGGACTGATTGTCTTCACCCAGAAGGCGATATCGAACCACGCGGCCTACATTAATTTCAGCCTGCATTCTGGATTTGGTGTACAAACCATACTGACTAAACGAGTCGATCTGCGCCTCGGCCTGTGGAGCGATTTTCACTTTTCAGACGCCTTCATCGTCCCAGTCAATCCAGGCACCGATGTAATGAACGCAAATTGGGGAATTAGCTACCATCTCGGACCGGAGAGAGCCAAAGATGGCAGACGCCACTGGTTTCCCCGGCTATAGGGACTCGCCCTACCCTTGCTTCGGTTATATCGCATAGCCTAGCTGGGCTAGAACTGCCAGACCACCCCGCTGGAAATGCGGCAGAAATTCGTGGGCAGGCCGGAGGGTCTGTACGGGTTGCGAATGTGGGGCCCGCCGAGGCTGAAATAAGCGTACTCAAAGCCGCCGCTCATCCGGAATGCGATGCGCCGGGTGATCGGTGTGTCCAGGCCACCGCCTGCAATCGTCGAAAACGAGGGTACGATGCCGACTTCCTGGTTTGGCCCCCAGTTCTTGTTCAGGCCACCGTCTCCCATCAATACTCCCCAAAGATTGACTCTCTTCTGACACGCCAAGTGTATTGGCCACCGGCCAAGATGAAGAAGGCGTGTTGCGGTGCTCCCAGGTTAGTCCCGTTGTACCCGAAGGTGTCGAGCTTGAAACGCAACCCGTGCCAGGAAGCAAAGGCGATAGAGGCGTCCCATCCGTTCAGCGGTTGGTGCGATCCGGGCACTCCATTGAAGGAGTTGGAGAGGAAGGTGTAGCCACCGTAGATCTGGTAACGCGCGGGAACCTCCGATTGAGCGTGGAGGAAAGAAGCAAGGCACAGAATTGCGATCGAGAAAAGACGAGCCGGCATTCAGGGTCCCTCGTCATGTCGTCCCGTCCATATTACTCCGGCCTGTTTGATTAGTGAGAATCGCGAGTTGCGATCTGCGCTTGCTCAATCTTCGTTCATTAATTGTTCCGCAGATTAAAGGTACAGGCCGGTCTCCTCTCATTCCCCTGCATAGGGGACGATGAAAGGTGAAGAAGCATCATCCTCTAACCGCAGATTTAGGGGTTGAGAGAACTCTGCGGGCGCTTTCGCGTCGCTAATCAGGCGCGGTGGAGCGAGTCGAATATTGCTATTCAAGAATTCAATTTGACGAACAATGGTCGGGACGGGGAGATTTGAACTCCCGACCCCTCGCACCCCAAGCGAGTGCTCTACCAGGCTGAGCCACGTCCCGACACAATCGATCCGGCTGGAGAAGCCGTCCTCTGGGGTCCCGATCAGTTTACACCAGCAAACCCTCAAACGCCGTCGCCAACCCGCGACCCTATATGTCCCTATATCTCTAAGCTTCGTCGCTCCAACGACCCCCAACCTAAAGCTCGCTTCGTCGCTCCAACGACCCCCAACCTAAAGCTCGCTTCGTCGCTCCAACCACTCCCGGCCTAAAGCTAGCCCCGTCGCTCCAACGACCCCCAGCCTAAAGCTCGCTTCGTCCCTCCAACGGCTCCTGGCCTAAACCTCGCTTCGCCGCTTTTACTGCTTCCGGCCACCGCCGCACTCAGCTGTAGCCCGACAAGCTGCGCGACTCAGTGCGACGGAGGAACAAACTCCTGCGGCAGGGCGGACCCTTCGCCGAAAAAGAATTGTTCCATCTGCTCCACAAGGAACTGTTGCGCCTGCGGGGTCCACGGCTGCAGGCGGTATTCGTTGAGCAGCATCTTTTGCCGGTCAACCCACTCGCCCCAAGCCTGCTTCGATACGTTCTTATAAATCTTCTGGCCAAATTCCGAGTCGAAGGGCGGCTCGTCCAGGCCCTCCATTTCCTTTTTGTTGCGTACGCAAAAAACCGTGTGCGCCATCATTCATGCTCCTGACCTCATTGTATTGGATCATTGCTGCGTGATATTTCGGGCGGGGAGTGCACGGTGTATTCCGCCAGGATCGGTTTCAAACGTCCTGCATCTTGCGGTGTCCGCTTGTCTTTATTGCTATCGCGAAATAATTGGCGGTGCCTGGTCGATTTGGTCTTTTCTCAAGACGTTAGAGCCGGGCCACCCGTACGGGTTGGGCGGGGATGAGGCAGCGCTTGCGCAGAGGATTTAGGGGGTACCCCTCCCCCCCTATTTCTGGATAGAAGTCTTTTATTTTGAATAAGATGAGGCTGGCAGCTCCCGCTAAAAATCAGATTACAAAGGAGTTATTCGCAGAAATTTGATTCTAAAAGAGTTACGCTTCACTGCGATGTCGAGTGGATGGGCCGTACGTCGAGCCCACTTGTGTTGACTTCCAGCCCTGTTGTATCGACTTTCATCATAGGCCCGACGAGCGAAATACTCTGCAATGCGATCGTCGTATTCACCTACTACACCTTAATACTTGTTGCAACGAATATCGTTCTCGTGCATCTACTTCCTATACGCAAAGGGAGTCAAACATGTCGCTTCGTGCCGTACAGCAGATTCTTCAGACCAAGCCCACCCTGGAAGGCGCCGGGGTTAAGTTGCAGCGTGCGTTCGGTTTCGGCAAGACCAAAGAGTTCGACCCATTCCTGTTGCTGGACGATTTCCGCAACGAGAATCCGGCTGACTATCTGGCTGGATTTCCGTGGCATCCGCATCGCGGCATCGAAACCATTACCTACGTCCTGGCAGGCGAAGTAGCGCATGGAGACAGCCTGGGCAACAAGGGCAGCATGACCGCAGGCGACGTGCAGTGGATGACCGCAGGCAGCGGTATTCTGCATCAGGAAATGCCCAAAGGAGACGCCAACGGCCGCATGCACGGCTTTCAATTGTGGGCGAACCTGCCCGCTGCACTGAAGATGACCGCGCCTCGCTATCAGGACATTCCGTCGGCCGCCATACCCGAGCTCACCGAAGACGATGGCACCCACGCTCGCATTATTTGTGGGGAATTCTGGGGTAAAAAAGGTCCGGTCGAAGGCGTCGCCGCTGACCCCAGCTACATCGATATCTCCGTCCCGCCAAACAAGCGCAAACGGATTCAGATCGAGACGACGCGCAACGCGTTCGCGTATGTGTTTGCCGGATCAGGAACGTTTCGTGACGCATCTGACCCGCAGGCCGTGCTGACTGAATCCGCGGTAAACCCCGATGCGCCGGCCAAGTACGACGCCAAGAATCATTCCCTGGTGCTGTTTGACCGCGGCGATGAAATTGTGGTCGAAGCCGGCCCTGAAGGGATTCGCTTCCTGCTGGTCTCGGGCAAGCCGCTTGAGGAACCAGTGGCCTGGTACGGGCCCATTGTAATGAACACGCAAGCGCAGTTGCAGCAGGCTATGAGTGAACTGCAGGATGGGTCGTTCATTCGTAAACGGTAAAGCTGTTTGGTGCGAAGGGATGCCGCGCTATCGAGCGGCCCTTCCATCTTCCGATGTATCAAGACCAAGCGATCTATCGTTCCAACTGCAAGTCCATCGGCCACAGATTTGAATATGCGTGCATCGCTGAGCTATTGGATAAACCGCCATTCCCGCCAGCACCAGGTTGGCAATGGAGACTGACCACCACGCTTGCAACAGTCAGGTGGCATTACGCCCGAAACTAATCGGAGACGTCCTCATTGTTTTCATCATTCTCATGATTGATGTTGTCATGATGATTGTCGTGGTGGTGACCATACTGGCCGAGGCTCTCGTTGATGTGGTGAGGATCGACTGAGACCTGCACGAGATTCATCTCCTGTCCGTCGAGATTGAGTACGAAGAGGCCAATGCGATCGCCCTCGGGATGCATGTATATGAGGGTCTGTTCGTTGCCCGAGCGGCTGGTTTCGCGAATGACTCGCTGCCATCCCGGTCCCATCTTTTGTTCAACCATGCGGTTGAGTTCTTCGCCGTCGACCGTGTCGTGGAAATCTTCGATATCTGCAACGTGCAGACCGCTGACGCCCTCATGCGTGGCCTTGCGCGAGATCGCGCTGATTAATCCGAGAAAGGGAATACGCGTTGCCCGCACGTGATACCGGCTCTCAATCGACTGCACCAAGCCATCGAAGCCCGTTGCCGACCCGCCGGCGAGCACTACCACTGGGACCGCAAGAAGTACAAAGCAGATTGGAACTAGCCAGAGCCGTCTCATTGCTCACCATCCTTCTTGTCCTTGGTCTTGGTTTTGTCTTTGTGGTGTGAATCCTTGTCTATGTCGCCGAGTGCGCCGAGGCCGCCAAGGCCTTGCAGTTTGCCCAGGTCTTCCATCCGTACAGGGCCGAGGATGAGCACGATCGTCAACTCTTTTGGCTCCGCTGAAAGAATGAACATGCCGTGTGTTTCACCATTGACCAGCTTGACCATCACGTCGGTGGTCTCGCCGTTTTTCTTGTCGTGTGAGCGAACGATCGGAGACCACTCGCTGGTCTCGAAATACTGGCGCAGCTTCTGCATGTCGTCCATCGAATACTGGCCTTCTTTGTCAAATTCGTATGCGCGGACGTAGATGCCATCGAGACCTTCGATGAGGCGTCGCGCCGATGCGTCGTCCTTGTCTTTGCCATTCATAAACTTCGAAGCGAAGGCCAGCATGTTTTTGCCCAGCGTCACTTCGGTGGTGTTTGAGGCGCGAGCCGCCAGTTCTTTTTCAATGGGCGGCGGCGCAGGCAATTGCGAGGTCTGCGCCATCAACGGTGCGACACATGCTGCGGCCAACAAAAAGGATGCGATGCGATTCTTCACTGACGTCTCCTCTATTACTGTTCGGTGTGGCCGTGCGAAGCCAATCGACTATTTACCTGGTTAAGCGCGTGATTAGTGATTCGCAGCGCCTTGAACACCTGCTGCCGAGCTTCTTCACCTTTGCGCCGTTCCAGTGACTGATGCCATGTGAATGCTCCTCCCAATGCACCGGCTAACACCACCGAAGCCGCCAGTCGCTGCCACCATACGACTCGGGTTTGTAGTCGTGCAGTGTTCCGCGTTTTGCGTCGCTGCATCAATTTGCGCTTCAAACTAGGCGGCGCGGGGCGCCGCTCGAATGCCTGCCGCAATTCACTCTCAAATTCATCCATCGGACTGGGCTCCCTCAAGGGACTTTTCGTTCCTCACAAATTCCTTCAAATGGCTGGTCGCCTTGGCACGCAGCAACTTCAAGCCGCGCTGCAAATTACTTTTGACGGTTGCTACCGGTGCTTCGAGGGTCGATGCAATCTCCTGCGGCGTCAAATCTTCCTGGTAGCGCAGCACCAGAGCGGCGCGTTGCGGCTCGGGCAGCGTTGCCAGCAATTGCTCAAGGCGCGTGCTCAGTGGAGATGTGCGTTGCTCAGTTGCCGCGCCGTGATTCTCCTCAATCTCAACCCAGAGATCGACACCGCGCACACGGCGTCTGCGCATGGCATCTGTCGAACGGTTCATAGCCACGCGACGCAGCCAGAAGCAGGCATGATCGGCAGATTCGAGCTTTTGCATGTGCCTGTCCATCTCCATAAATACGTCCTGCGCGATCTCTTCAGCCAACTCGCGGTCTCCTGTCATGCGCCACGCAAGCGAGAACACCATGGATTGGTGCGCGTCCACGAGTTGTTCAAAATTCGGCTGCCAGTCGTGGGCCATGGGGTTTGCGTCTACTCTCTTATCCGCAATGCAGGTCGGGCGGGGATGCAAAGAGTACGCGGCACGCGAAAAAAAGTTCACGATTCGGAATGGGTTTACGGTGGGCCGCGGCAAAACGAAGGCATCGCTTGCCAATCATTTCAAAACAGATCGGGAATACTATGAAAGGCGATACGCGTCGGAGCGGCCTTGTAGGCGCTTAGCATGGTTGCCGGCGCGAGCGTGCTCATGCCGTATTTCTGATTAAGCTGGTCCATGATGGCCATCAGGCGCGTGCGACTCTGTTCACCGTCAAGCGCGTCGAAGAGATTGAGCGAGTGCAGGCGGTCGGGAACGAGTCCATTCAAATTGACGCCGATGAAGTAAGGCTGCTCAAACTCGGCACCCGAGGGCTTGCTGGCCCACAGTCTGCTTAGAGCCGCGATCAGGGTCGGATTATCCTGGCACTCGCTCAAGCGGACATCGCCGTGCCATCCGCGCGTGGGAACCCCGAATCGGCTCACTGGAGCCTTCTCGCCGCGTGGCACCGAAAATCCCACCGCGAGTCCAATGCTGCTGGCCCACAGCCCCCCGGCGCGCAGGCGCATCGCGGCCTTGTGCAGCAACTTGTGCGCCACCGCCCAGGCTTTCTCCTGCGTGCGCATTTCAGGGGCGAGCACGTGGGAATGGCTAATCGATTTCAGATGATCGGTCTCTGCCATCTCGAAGTCTTCGCCGTGCAGCCAATGCCAGAGGCGCTCGCCCCACACCGATCCCCAGAGCTGGCCGGCCTGTTCGCAGTCGAGCTTGAGCAGGTCTTCCATCGTCTGGATGCCCTTTTCATTGAGCCTCTTCTCAGTGCGTGCGCCGATGCCGGGCAGGTCGCGCAGACTGAGCTGGGCGAGTGCCTGCGGCAAAATGTCCTTGGTCAGCGCCACCAGGCCGTTGGGCTTTTCCATGTCGCTGGCGATCTTGGCGAGATAGCGATTGGTGGCGAGACCAACAGAGCTGCGTAGCATCGGTCCAACGCGCTCTTGAATGCTGGCTTTAACCCGACGGCCGAGATCGAGAGCCGCAATGAGAGGGCGCTCCCGGCCCATCAGACGGCAGGCCATTTCGTCGATGGAAAGTACTGCCGTGACCGGCAGGCAATTCTCGACGGCCTCTACGATGCGGTGGTGATAGTCAACGTAAATCTCATGACGGGCCTCGACGAGGATGATGTCGGGACACAGGCGCTTGGCGTCCGCGACCACGGTGCCGGTTTTTACCCCATAAGCCTTAGCCTCGTAACTCGCTGCAATACAGCAGGTTGTGTCGGCCAACATGGGGACAACCCCTACCGGTTTGCCGCGCAGTTCGGGACGATCCTGTTGCTCGACGGATGCGAAGTAAGAATTTAGATCGACGAAAAGCCAGTTCAGACAGGGTTCGTCAGTCAGTTTAGTCAGCGCAGAGGCACCCGCTTTTTCGGGGAAAGGCATGCCTGTTTCAGGGCTAGGACCGGCACCGGCCTCGCCGTCAAACGAGGCGGCAGATTGCGGCTTTGAGCCTGTTCCCATATGCACCGATCTTCGCCCTTTCTTCTCTATGACGCAAGCGCGAATGTTAGCGACTTTCTTAATTTCTGGGTGTTACACTTGTGGGCACCGGGAGTCAACGGTACTCCGAATGAAATCGCCAAGCGCCGTGGCCTCGCGGCATGATTTGGAGTTAGACGGTTTTCGTCACCATTATGCACACTGTGATCCATTGGTTGTTGTCGAGCGCGAATGTTTTAGCCATCCTCGTGACTCTGGGTGTGGCGGTGCTGCTCGTGTGCTGTATCGAGTGCACAAACTGCCCTTGCCGTGAGAAGGACAGCTTTTTCCGCCGCCACGGAATGTGAGAGGTCTGCCCGGCCCTCGACCCTTATGCGATGATTGGGGTCCCCTGATGAAATTGCATGAGCCATTTGCCATCCTCGTTCACCCAGAGTGAACTGCGCAGACTCGAAGTAAGTGGACCGATTTCAGGTTTGCGTTCTTCGGCACGATAAGTGGCCAGAACTACACCCTCTGCAATCTTCCGGCATTCGAATTTGCGAATTACGATCTTGCGCGGCGCTTCCAATGACAAAAGCTCAATGATCTGTTGGCGATTCCAGACCCTTCCGGACGATCCAAACTCAATGAAGTCGTCGGCAAGCAACGCGCCGACCTGGGCTCGGTCACGGCGGATGGCGGGATCGAGCAATGCTTGCTCCAGGGAGCGAAGGGCAGCGACTGTTTCTGCAACGTTTTGGTTGCGCATAGTAGACCTGTTATGGCGTAGGCGGCTTTAAATATTCCTCGAAATGCGCCAGAATTCGTGTGAACAGGTGGGTGCGCACATCGTTCCCGGAGATGGAGTGCGTCTTGCGGGGATAAATCTGCAAGTCGTAGGGGATTTGCGCCTCGATCAACTTTTGTATGAATTGCACAGAGTTTTCAATATGCACATTATCGTCCCCCGTACCGTGTACCAAGAGGAGTCGGCCCTTCAGTTTGGCCGCTGAGTTGACGACGGAGAAGTCCTTGTAACCGGACCCAAACTCGGCGGGAAGGCTCATGTAGCGTTCGGTATATGCAGAGTCGTAGTTGTGCCAATCGCTAACCGGCGCTACCGCGGCCCCGGCCCTGAAGCGATCAGAATGAGTAAGCGCGTAGAGCGTGAATGTGCCGCCCCAACTCCATCCCCACCAGCCGAGGCGCTTGCCATCGAGTTGCGGATACTTTGCCAAAGCGGCGTCGAGAACCGTCACTTGATCCTCTAGCTGCACCGAACCGAAGTTGCGATAGGCGGCTTGTGCAAAGGTGCGCCCGCGCATTGCGCTGCCGCGATTGTCGGCGTGCAAAACGGCAAATCCCCGCTGGGCAAGGAGTTCGTCAAAGAGCACCCCGTCTCCCCATCGATCGGCTACCATCTGCACGGCCGGGCCGCCATAGGCATTTACGATGAGCGGAACACTCGCCGCATTCGAGGCTCCCGGCGGAAGCAGCAGAGTGGCATGGAGTGTGGTGCCATCATGCGCCTTGACCTCCATTTGTTCCGGCGCACGCAGTTGATAAGCCTCCAGAGCACGCGTCGACCAAAACGATTTGCAGGTGCCCTCACCCGTGCAAAGACTTAGCGCCGGCGGGCTCATGCGGGATGAGTACTTGTCTATGAAGCGAGGCCCGACTGGCGCGAAAGTGGCATCGTGATTTCCGGCACCGGTCGTCAATTGTTTGCGGTCGCCGTCGAAACTCACTTGCCAAATCTGCTGCTCCAGTGTGGACGATTCATTCGAAGCGTAGAGGACCACCTTCTTTTCATTGTCGACGCGATAAGTCTGTGCAACTTCAAATTCACCTTTAGTCAGTTGCCGCACCAGCCTGGCAGATGTCGACTCGGTCTTCGCTTCGTCGTAGCTATAGAGATAAAGGTGATTGTGGCCGTCACTCCAGTTGGTGAGCACGATGCTGCCGTGCGCTACATGCATGTCGTAGTCTTCATTCAAAAAAGTATCATCCGACAGTCGCAGCACAGAATGTGCCTGGCCGGTACCGGCGTCGGCGAAAAAGATTTGGCGTTGCTTCTGATCGCGAGCTAAAGTCTCGACCCAAAGTGTTTTGTGATCAACCCATCCAAAGCGGGGAATGTAGTCCTGGCCGGCATGCAAGGGGAGCTTAATCCAAACGATCTTGCCGCCCTTGCTGCCCACCACGCCAACGCGCACATCGGGATTGGGATCACCGGGCTGCGGGTAGCTCTGCTGATTGACGGAGGCGTGCGTGGGAATCCAGTCAGTGATGGGATACTGCGGCACGGCGGTTTCATTCATCTGTAAAAAAGCCAGCTTGCTTGAGTCCGGGGACCAGAAATAGTTGCTGCGTGTGCCCAATTCCTCCTCGTACAACCAATCCACTTCGCCATTGAAAATTTGCGGATTGGTCGAAGCGGTTACCAGCACGGTGGGAGTGCCGGGTTCGCGCAGATGCAAGATCGCCAGACTGTGATTGCGCACGAACGAGACGGCTTCTCCATTAGGGGAAAATTTGGGGTCATCGCCTGCTGTCTCGCCGGTGAAACCAACTTCGACGCCGGTCGCATTGCTCAGGTCATAAATCCAGAGCCGACCGTTTGCGTCAAACATCAGGTGCTTCGAATCAGGCGCCCATAAGTAGTTCGCCATCTTGTAGCGATCACGATGGTCGCTATCCTGCTCGCTAGCCTTGCTTCCGAAAAGTGTCGCTAACTTTGCGCGGCTGACCAGGACGTGGGGCTTGCCTGAGCCGGGATCGAGGTCAACGAGTTCTCCGCCATCGAGGTAAGTAAGATGTTGGCCGTCCGGCGACCAGCTAAGGCCCTTCGGCGGAGTGCCGGCAAGCGGCCCATGCGCAAAAATAGTTTCGACGGTGAGAGGCGTTGCAGTCGACTGTGCAGCGAGGTGGGCAAGCGACAAGTCAACCACAACCAAAAGCAACAAAGCGGCTACACGCTTCAAGGGAAAGTCCTCCTGCGATGCCGGCCATCTTTTCACTGTGTGCCCACGCCGGTCGTTTGGTGATAATGCGCAAATCACGAAGTTTGTAGTGCGGCCTCGCGCCACACCCAGCAAATGTCGTTTGCATTGCTTGGATGAAGATTGTATGGTCGCGATCATGCAATGGGCAACTCCCGACGAACGTCGAAAGCATGGCCAGGCGCGACGCAAGCAGGTCGGTCGCCAGCGGCATAGCGAACTCAACGTCAAGGCGCGCAAAACTCCGCCGCAGGTTTTGCTCGCTCGGGCAGAGCGAGGCCGCCTGCCGGCGCTACTAAAGCTGAAGCATCAATTGATGGCGCAATCTCCTTTCGGCTTCTTTCGCGGGGCTGCTCCGATCATGGCTGCAGATTTATCGGTGCTACCCAACACCGGGATCGAGGCGCAGCTTTGCGGCGATGCCCATGTCAGGAACCTCGGAGCTTTTGCCGCGCCGGATGGGCGTGTCGTGTTTGACATCAATGATTTCGATGAAACCATTCGAGGACCGTTTGAATGGGACTTGAAGCGTATGGCCGCATCGCTCGTGCTCGCGGCCCGCGAGTCAGGCCACAAGGAGGCTGCCTCGCGGCAAGCCGTAGAGGTGTGCATCGGAACCTACTGCGCACAGATGCGGGTCTTCGCGAAAATGGCGAGCATCGATGTGATCCGCTTTCAAGTCCATCGCCTTGGAGCTGTCGCGGTAGTGCACAGCGCGTTGCTAAAGGCAGAACGAACCTCACCGCAGCGGACATTGGCCCAGCTGACTGAGCCCGTTTCAGGGAAGGCTGGCGGACCGCGCCGCTTCAAAGAAATGAAGCCCCTGTTCACGCGAGTCACGAAGGCAAAGGCGGCAGAAGTTCTCGCGGCTTTGGAGCCTTACAAGAAGATGCTCGAGCCGCAGCGGCGGCATTTCCTTTCGCTCTACAAGCCCATCGACATCGCATTCAAAGTGGTAGGGACAGGATCGGTGGGATTGCGCGATTATTGCATTTATTTCGAAGGCAACGGGCCCGGCGATCCGCTCTTCCTACAAATGAAAGAGGAGGCGCCCTCGGCTTATGCGCCTTATCTGCCTCATGCCCACCCGGCGCGCCACAACGGCCAGCGCGCGGTCGAAGGGCAGCGCGCAATGCAGGTACAATCCGACCCCTTCCTGGGGTGGACGCACATGGGCGGGCGCGATTACCTGGTGCGCCAACTCAACGACCATAAGGGGTCTATTCAACTTACCGATTTGGCGGGCGGCGCGTTGCTCGCTTTTGCTGAGGTGTGCGGTGAGCTCTTGGCTCGAGGACATGCGCGCTCCAGTGATCCTCTGGAAATTGCGGGCTATCTTGGCTCGGGTGAATCGTTTGTCGAAGCGCTCGGTAAGTTCGGTTCGCTCTACGCAGACCAGACCGAAAAGGATTGGCAGGCACTGCGCCGCTTAGGCAGGATTGCGGCGAAGAAAGTGAGTCAATAGAGGAGAAGCGCATGGATCGCCGTACATTCACGCAAGTGTTGGCCTCAGCGGCTCTAGCCGCCGCATCCGCGCAGCGGGCGAGCGGTGCCGCTGCCCAAGAGGCACCCCTCAGAGGGAGCGAACCGTTTCCGCTGTCGGTGATGTTGTGGACCGTGTTCAACGACTTGCCATTTGCGAAGCGGCTGGCTAAAGTGGCCGAGGCCGGCTACAACAATGTCGAATTAGTCGGCGAATACGGCAAGTGGGAGGAGTCGGATTTCGCCAATGCCAACACGGCGCGCAAGCAGTTGGGCATTCACTTCGACGCGACAGCCGGACTTCGCAACGGTGTTGCCGATCCCAATGCCCGCGACGGGTTTCTCAAAGAATTAAGCCAAGCAATGACGCCGATGGAGCGGCTGGGCTGTCCGGCGATGATTGTGCTGTCGGGCAATTCGATCACAGGGATTGCGCGGGAGGCGCAGCACCAAAGCTGCATCGAGAGCCTCAAGCGCGCCGCCCAAGCCATTGAGGGACGGCAGATCGAAGGCCACCCCGTGCGGGTGCTGCTCGAGTGCATTGATCCTGAAGAAAATCCGCATTACTTTTTGCAGTCAGCGGCAGAGGCGATAGAAATTGTGCGCGCGGTAAACCATCCGCAGGTGCAATTTCTTTATGACTTTTTTCATGAACAAATCGCGGAAGGAAACCTGATCGAGAAGCTTGAAAAGAACATCGACGTGATCGGCCTGGTGCACGTCGCCGATGTGCCGGGACGCCATGAACCGGGTACCGGCGAAATCAATTACGCGAACATATATCGCAAGCTTGCGCAACTGAAATATCAGCACGGGGTGGCGATGGAGTTTCGCCCCAGCGGCGATGCGGTCATGGCGTTGCGCGCTGCAAGAGAAATGGTGCTGCGCACGGCTAGAGCCTAGGGCGAGCGACATACAGGTGAAACTTGCTCAAGTTGTAACAACCAGGGTTTAGCCGACGGGCACTAACTGCGGACTAGGTGTCTTTTGAGTCGGCGCATTTCCCATGCGAAGGCTGGTTGCAGTGGCAGCGAGATGTAGTGTTTTCTGCTTCGACTCGAGCCGCACCAGCAGATGAACCTGGTCAAAGGTGATGGCAAATTTTTCCATCGGACCCGACCCCATGTTGATGAGCGGAAACGCGGTATTAATCTCCACAAAAGGCTGTTCGAATGTGTACTGCCCCAAGCGAACATTGGCTCTGAGTTTTGCTCCCTTGATCTGAAAACGAGTCGACAGAGATTCTCCATTGCCGAAGGGGACCGGGCCGGAAAAAAACTTGAGTCGCGCGGCGATTTTCTGAGGAAGACTGAGGCCTGTTCCGCCCGAATCGAACTGGGCTTCGACGCGTAACCCTCCAATGCGCAGCGGCGCGATCGGCACGCCGTCGGGCATTCGGAATGGGAGTACCGACCTTTCTCGATCGGCAGTGAGTGCTCCGGCCGCGAGCGTCATACGCTGATTGGGGTAGTCAAGCGTCAGCAGGTAATCGCGGAAGATGGGGAAGCCAAGCAGCCCTTGGCAGGCGCCATCCTGACCAGAGAGCCGATGAACGATGGCCTTGGTCGTATTGAAGTTGACGCCGGCAACACGCAGAGATTGAATCTGAACGACGTTGGCTCGCTGCTTCCCCAGACCGCTTGGATCGGTAAGGCGCGCGTGGCCAATGACGGGCAGATTTAATTCACCGGCGAGCTCCGAGGTCACCATGGCCTCGCCGCCGGTTCCAGTGTCGATCAGAAATCGGAAAGGGCCACGCTCATTAACCGTCACCATGACGTATGGCTTGCCATGGATAACTTCCATCCTGATGGATTGTGAGGCTTTTTCAGTTGCTGTGCAGGTGGTCGCAAGCGCGAGGAGAAGCGCAAACGTGCAGCCGATTTTTCGCCGGAGTGACATATACGCTCGCTTCATGCAGGCGCGCTGGTGATTAGGCGCAACCTGATTTTACGAGGATTTTGCGATCTTGGTTTGGGTGCCACTGCAAGGTCCGACATGGCGTGAGAGTTTTTGGTATCGCTACCTTTTCTGTCGCCGCACTTAGTGAAGGCGGAAGCGCCGAGTCACGCGGTCAAGGCTGCGACGATCCTGCCCTTGCATTCTCCGAATCCAATGCGCGGCAAGCCTTTCGCAGAGGTGCAGGCTCGGAAAGTGATTTCATCCCCATCTTCGAGGAACGTGCGCGTCTCCCCGCTGGGCAAACAGATCGGTTTCCCGCGGTGCTTCATCTCAAGCATGCACCCTTCCGATCCCTCGTCCGGCCCGGATATCGTACCCGTCGCGAGCAAATCGCCAGGCCGCAGATTGCATCCATTGCTGGCGTGGTGGGTCAGCAGTTGGTCGATGGACCAATAAAGATCACGCAAGTTCCCAACACTGAGTCGCATGGCAGGCGTGGCCGATGCGCGCATCTGTTGTGAGGTCATGAAGACCTCAAGTGACAGATCGATTCCCCCTCGGTCTGGATCAGGACAACGGAGATAGCCGAGAGGCGTGGGATCTCCATCGGGACGGTTAAAGGAAGCCACACGATAAGGACTCAAGGCTTCCATAGGAATGATCCACGGCGAAACAGTGGTTGCAAAGCTCTTCGCGAGAAATGGCCCGAGCGGCTGATATTCCCACGCTTGCATATCGCGCGCCGACCAGTCATTCACGAGACATAAACCGAAAATATGATTCTCGGCCTGAGCTATCGGAATGCTTTGTCCTAGTGGGTTCCCGGGTCCGACAAAGATGCCGACCTCCAGCTCGTAATCCAATGACCGCGAAGGACCGAAGGCAGGCTCCTGATCCGTCACTTTCGTCTGACCTGAGGGCCGACGAACATCCGATCCGCTGACCACGATCGATGAAGCGCGACCATGGTACCCGATCGGCACATATTTGTAATTTGGTAACAGCGGATTGTCGGGGCGGAAAAGTTTTCCGACACGCGTGGCGTGATGAATCGACGCGTAGAAATCGGTGTAGTTGCCGATCTGCGCCGGCAGTTGCATAACAGCCTCACGCATCGGCACCAAGCTCGATCTAACCCGCCCTCGCAACTGCTCCGGTTCGCTGTCGAGGAGCAAGTGCGTCACTTTCCGCCTCAACGCTGACCACGCCTCTGGCCCCAGCGCCATCAACGCGTTGAGCGATGCCGCGCTGCATGCGGCAACCGTTTCTTTAGGCAATTCTGCCAGCAGCCCATGGCTCGCACACGCGTGAAAATCAAGAATTTGGTCACCGATTGCGATGCCAATATGCGTTTGCCCTGCAAAAGTAAAAACGCCATATGGTAAATTCTGAATCGGAAAGTCTGTGCTTGGATCGTTGGCCGAAGTCACCCAACTCTTCAAAGCCATGCCATCGCCTCCAAGTCTTGAATAGGCTCGGCAAACGAACAAGACCCGAAGCTGATCAGGAATTTTTTGCGCACTTCGCTAAGTTGTTCGGTACTCCAACGCAGCGAGCGCCAGTGAAGGCAGTCAGGGAGCACGCGCCACGCGTCTGCATCTTCCTCTTCTAAGAGCGCGACGGCTTCCGCAGGGTCTCCACCAAAGTAGACAGCCGCCGCAGCGCAACAGAGATTCACAAACCCGTGCATCGTTCCCGCCGGACTATCAGTCTCGTAGGTGTACGGGTGCAAGGAACGAAGGGGATGATGCAACCCAGCGGTTGCCTTAAATGGCGTACGGCTTTTGGCGAGTGAGTTCATGATTGCGACGACTGCTGGTGCTTGAGGAAAACTTTCAGCAACCAATCCGCCCATGCGAATTTTAGCGCGTGCGCCAGCATCCGAGATCGCTGCGATTTGCTCGGGGGCATTGGAATCGACAGGCACCTCGAAATACGTGGTCAGATCAGCGGGAATCTGCTTTTTAACGTTCTCGATCTGCGACGGAGCACACGGCTTGATCTCAATCGACTCAATTGCGAAGCCATCTCTCAAAAGGGGCGGCAACTGATTCCAATTTGAACTCGCCGAGCCAATCACGCTTAACCGAATATCGCGCAGGCCTGCACCAGCAACATCTCGAAACTCATTCAACCGCGCCAAATCTATGATGAGCCGCCCCAGCGCTGCGCCGTGTTTGCCATTCCTGTAGCGCAGATAATTGCGCACAGCGGCCTGCATATCGAGACTCGCCGGGGCATACAGCCCGGCATAATCGATAAATCCGTCAAGCAGTGTGTCGATTGCGGTCATTTCTTCTTGCGGTCTGGCTTCCCACCCGGCGCGAAATGTTTTTTCAGACCCTGCCAGCATTCGAAATACTCGTGCTGGAGAATTCTAGCGTTCATGGCAAATGCAGTCGGCCGCACAACCAGCTGCGTCTCAAACATAAAAGCCAGGGTGTTGGCGAGGTAGTGAGGCTTGAGGTCTGCGCTACTTGCGCGCTCAAATGTCTCTGCATCCGGCCCATGACCTGCCATGCAGTTGTGCAGGCTCGCACCGCCCGGGACAAAGCCTTCAGCCTTGGCGTCATAAGCCCCATACACCAGGCCCATGAATTCATTCATCAGGTTGCGATGAAACCAGGGTGGCCTGAAGGTATGCTCCGCCACCATCCACCGCGGAGGGAATATTGCGAAGTCGCAATTCGCCGTTCCGGGCACCGCCGTTGGTGAACTCAACACCGTGTAGATCGACGGATCGGGATGATCGAACGACACCGTATTGATGCAGTTGAACAACGCAAGATCATATTTGTAGGGAGCGTAGTTTCCGTGCCACCCCACAACATCGAGAGGCGAGTGATCGATCACCGCAGACCAGAGGCGGCCCATAAACTTTGCGGTAATACGAAAGTCCCCGTCGCGATCTTCGTAGGCAGCGGTAGGGTATTTGAAGTCCCGGGGATTGGCCAATCCGTTGGCGCCGATGGCTCCGAGTTCCGGCAGGCGAAAGGGCAGCCCATAATTTTCGCAGATGTATCCGCGTGCTTGCTTGTCTGTCAGGACGACGCGAAACTTGACGCCTCGAGGAATAACGCAGATCTCACCAGGTGAGGTTTCAAGAATGCCCAACTCGGTGTGAAAGCGCAGCGCGCCAAGTTGCGGCACGATGAGACATTCACCATCGGCACTGTAGAAGAAGCGGTCCTCCATCGATGCATTCGACGCATAGAGGTGAATCGCGACTCCGGTCTGCATCGCGGGATCACCATTCCCGCCGAGGGTCACAATGCCATCAACGAAATCAGTCTTTTTGTCAGGCAGCGGCAGCGGATCCCAGCGCAACTGGTTTGGACTGGTCGGAACCTCGACAAACGGACCGCTACGAATCAGTCCCGGTGCTATTTCTTCATAAGGCCGATGCGTGACCGATGGCCGAATGCGATAGGTCCACGTGCGCCGATTGGTAGCTCGGGGCGCAGTAAAAGGCGAACCGCTGAACTGCTCGGTGTAGAGACTGAGGGGATGCTTCTGTGGCGCATTCTGACCGGTCGGAAGAGCTCCGGCAACGGCCTCGGTCGCGAATTCATTTCCGAAACCAGTTTGATATTCAATCTCAGCGGACATGCTTTTCCCTTTCACAACGTGCCGCGTTTCGCGCGCCGTTCTGCCTCATGCATCGCGTCGTAAATCTCGTCGAAACTTTGCACCGCAAACAATAGCTTATGCAGCTCATCCACCTTCACTGAAGTCTGTAGTACCTCATCGAGCGAGAAGTCGTGGATTGCGCAGTGGCCGTCAATCACGTTCTTGCATTCACCGTGCGAACTGATCAGGCCGCTGCCGTAAACCTTGATCTCGCTGCCTTGCCGGATAAGGCCGAACTCCACCGTATACCAGAACAGGCGGCCCAGTCTCTCAAGTACTGCCGCATCCTCGATGGACGCACACACACGGCCGTAATGCTCGAGGAAGTCAGCGAACACCTTGTGGGCATGCATAGGCACGTGTCCGAAGACGTCGTGAAAGATGTCGGGCTGCGGTGTGTACTCAAGCGAATCGCGGCTGCGCAGCCACGTAGTGGTGGGAAAACGCCGTGCGGCGAGCATCTCAAAAAATGCCGGCGCCGGCAAAAAGCCGCTGACCGCTGTTGAATTCCAGCCGGTTCGAGGCGCGAGACGAGCGCTGACGTCAACGAGTTTTGGCAAGCGATCGCGCTGCAGGCCGATGATTTCAAACCCGTCGAGATACTCCTGCGCAGCGTGTTTTTCTAACTCTGGCAACACACGCCTGACAAGCTCGGCCCATACTGCGTGATGTTCATCTGTGTAGGCGGAGTAGTCCTGCTCGATCAAGTAAGGTGCGGCAGCAACAAGCACTGGCTGAGCCGCTGAAAGCACTTCGGTTTTCATCGGAGCCTCCCTTTCATCAGTCCCGCCTACAGATTGCCCCGCGCCTGTTGTTCGCGTTCGATAGCCTCAAAGAGCGCCTTGAAATTGCCTTTGCCAAAGCTGCGGCTGCCTTTCCGCTGAATGATTTCGAAGAAGAGTGTGGGGCGATCTTCAACCGGACGCGTGAAGATCTGCAGCATGTATCCCTCATCGTCGCGATCGACAAGGATTCCCAACTCTTCAAGCTTTTCTAGAGGCTCGTCGATCTTGCCGACGCGCCCTTGCAACTCGGTGTAGTAGGTATGCGGCACATGCAAAAAGTCGATGCCCTGCTCATGCAGCTTCGTGACCGTATGCAGAATGTCGTTGGTCGCGAGCGCGATATGCTGCACTCCCGGTCCGGGGTAAAAATCCAGATACTCCTCAATCTGAGATCTTCGCTTGCCTTCTGCCGGCTCGTTGATCGGGAATTTCACATACCCATTGCCGTTGGCCATCACTTTCGACATCAGCGCCGAATACTCCGTCGAAATGTCCTTGTCGTCGAAGTGCTGATACAGCGAGAATCCCATCACGTCGGCATAGAAATTCACCCACTCATCCATCGCATGCCAACCCACATTGCCCACCATGTGATCGACGTGCAGCAGCCCGGTCGGCCGCGCTACAGCGTCGCTCTCAACCGCCTGATATCCGGGGAGAAACGGACCGTCATAGGCCTGGCGCTCAACAAATGTGTGAATCGTGTCTCCATACGTGCGAATGCTCGACATCGTCACCCGCCCATGATCATCCGCCAACTCGTGTGGCTCACTGACGCTGACGGCGCCGCGGCTGGTAGTTTCGCGCCACGCCTTGCGCGCGTCATCGACCCACAACGCAATCACCTTCACTGCATCGCCATGCTGGTTGACGTGGTCGGCAATCGCGTTGCCGCTGCGCAGCGGAGTGGTCAAGACAAACCGAATCTTGCCTTGCTGCACGACATAGGACGCGCGGTCGCGCTGCCCGGTTTCCGGGCCGGCATAGGCCACAAGCGACATTCCAAAAGCGGTGCGATAAAAATAAGCAGCCTGCCGGGCATTGCCGACATACAACTCAATGTGGTCGGTACCTTTCAGCGGCAAAAAGTCTGTCTCGCTTTTAGTAGGTTGTGACAAAGACTGACTTGGAACAGACTGCGCGGGAGCGCTCATTTAAGTACCTCCGAGACCGGAAACGTGTAAACGGGGGGACATCTCCGACTAGGCGCTACGATAGGCTTTCAGCGACATCGCTGAAAAGAGCGATTAAGCGAAAAAGATGGCTCCACGGCTAACGAAATTAGGCATAATGGTAGAGATACTTAAGAATTGTTGGTGTATGACTCATAAGACCGTTCCCAACGTTATCGACCTCGACGCCATCGCCTGGAAAATACTCGAGGCATTGCAGCAGAATGCCCGGCAGTCGTTCGCCGAGTTGGGCAGGAAGATCGGGCTATCGACTCCTGCGGTCGCCGAGCGCGTCCACCGCCTTGAAGAGGCAGGCGTGATCACCGGCTACCACGCGGCCCTCGACAAGGCGAAGCTCGGCGTGCCGATTCGCGTGCTGGTGCGCCTCACCATTCCCGGCGGTGAGTTGCAGATCAGCCGCACCGTCACCGTCATCAAGGATCTCATTGAGATCAGCCGCTGCCATCGCATCACCGGCTCTGAATCGTTCGTGATCGAGGCGGATGTGGTTTCCATCCGCCACCTCGAAGCGTTGATCGACCGCCTGTCCGCGCTCGGCGCAACATCCACGTCGACGGTGCTGTCGTCGCCCGTCGAAAAGCGCGAGTTCTCCGCGAAGCAAATCGAGGCATTCGCTAAATACAATTAGCATTCGGTTCCAGATATTCCCCAATCAGGCCCCTCGATTTCGTGCCGGTGCAATGGCCGCAAAGTCATCTTGGGTGTTGCAGGGTAGTCGGACAAGTTGCCTAAGTCCGCAGGATTCTGGCCGCGTGTAGTCTCGATGGTCAGAGTTGCAGTCAATAACATTCGCCAAGTTGGCGACGAACTTATCTCCAAACGGCCTCACGTTCTCCCATGTGGTAACGATGTCAGTCTCATGCGATTGCAACCAACGTGCGTTCGGATAGAAGATATAGGCCGCACCTTCAGATAGAGCGTTCGTTAGGCTTCTGCCTCATGACCATTCGTTGGCGTCGAGCATCCAATCATCGCGTCTTCGGTGGCAAAAGTGCCCACGGGTCCAATTGAGCCCCGTCGCGCAGGCTGCGCGGGCGAAACCTTTGTTGTCACGATTTCGTCCCTACATAAGACTGCAGGCACCGCGCGGTTGTTTGCGGCCACCGGAATTACATCGCATCCAAGGACCACTACATTCTAGAAAAAACGACTGGAAGCCAAATCATGTCAACACAAAACGTGACTGAGAGTCATTTGCCGGCCATCGCTGATTCGCACCCGCCCGGCCGCAAGCGCAAAGGGATTCGGATCGTCGTATATCTTGTTCTCGTAATCTCGCTGGGTCTGATTGTTTGGCGGGTATATCAGAATCACCAGAAAGCGACGGCTGCCACGGTCACCCAGGCGGCGTCTCTGCAAGGCAGGCCGATTCCGGTCCAGGTGGCTGCCGTCGAACAGAGGCCCATGCCAATATTCCTCACCGCTTTAGGCACGGTCACTCCGTACATGAGCGTTACCGTCAAGGCGCGCGTCAGCGGGGAATTACAACCGGTCAAGTTCACTGAGGGCCAGGAAGTCAAGCAGGGCGACATCATCATGGTTATCGACCCGCGCCCCTACAAGGCTGCGCTCGACCAGGCCAAAGGCACCCTCGCGCACGACCAGGCTTTATTGAAGAATGCGCAGGCTGAATACAACCGGTACAAGGCGCTCTTTGCCGCCGGAGTCGTTTCAAAAGAGACGATGGAGTCGGACGAAGCAGCCCAGGGCCAGTACCAAGGCGCCATCGAATCAGACAATGCAGCAGTCGAGGCTGCCCAGTTGCAGGTCGATTACTGCTATATCAAATCCCCAATAAGCGGGCGCATTGGTCTGCGCCTGGTTGACCCCGGCAACGTAATCAGCGCCAATAGTACCAACCTTGTGGTCATCAACCAGTTCAAGCCGATGGCGGTTTACTTCACACTGCCTGAAAGCCAGCTTCCCCAGGTTCTCAAGAAGCTGAACACCGACAAGCGCATGCCGGTCGATGCATTTGACCGCAGCGACACGCAGAAACTCACATCCGGCAGTCTGCTCACGGCCGACAACCAGATCGACACCACTACCGGCACGGCCAAGCTCAAGGCCATCTTCGACAATAGCGACTCTTCCCTGTTTCCTAATCAGTTCGTGAACATTCATTTGGTGCTTGAAAATCGCCCGAGCGCCCTCGTGGTCCCCTCTGCTGCGATTCAAACTGGCTTGAACGGGTCGCTTTTCCTCTGGATTATCGACAGCGATGGCAAAGGCGGCCAGGCAGCGAAGATGGAGCCCATCAAAGTAGCTCTCGCGGAGGGCGAAAATACCATTCTCGATAGCGGCCCGCCGGCTGGAGCCAAAGTGGTGGTGGACGGTGCTGACCGCCTGCGTCCCGGCCAACCCGTAACGGTGAGCGGAGCGCGTAAACGCGGCAGTCAGGGCACTGGACAGGGCTCAGGACAAAGCGGACAAAACGGCCAGGGGCCGGCTCAAAATGGTCCCTTTACCTCTCCTAATGCCAACGCACAAAAAGGCGCGGGCGCAGACCAGTACGGTCAGGGAAAGAACGGGCACAACCAGAGGCCGCAGCCGTGAGTGTAAGTCCATCCCGGCCATTCATTCTGCGCCCGGTGGCAACGTCGCTGCTGATGGCGGCGATTCTGCTTGCCGGTGCGGTGGGATACGAGCAACTGCCCGTCTCCGCGCTGCCCGAGGTGGATTACCCCATCATCGAGGTGCTCACCTTCTATCCCGGTGCGGGACCGGAGGTGATGTCGTCTTCTGTAACCGCTCCGCTCGAGCGCCAATTTGGCCAGATGCCGGGCCTCAAGCAGATGACTTCGGTCAGTTCCGGCGGCGGCTCGGTGATTACGCTCGAATTCAATCTCGACGAGAACATCGACGTAGCCGAGCAGGAAGTGCAGGCGGCTATCAACGCGGGCAACAGCTTCCTGCCCACCGATTTACCCAATCCGCCGGTCTATAGCAAGGTCAACCCGGCGGACGCGCCCATCATGACCCTGGCGCTCACATCCGATTCGTTGCCGCTCAACAAGATTGAAGACGCCGCCGACACCAACCTGGCGCAAAAGGTTTCACAGGTCACCGGCGTAGGCATGGTCTCGATTGCAGGCGGACAAAAACCTTCGGTGCGCGTGCAGGCTAACCCATCGCAACTAGCTGCCTACAATCTCAGCCTTGAAGACTTGCGGATCGCCCTCGCCGCGGCCAACGTCGACCAGGCTAAGGGGACTCTGAATGGATCGCGCCAGTCCTACACCATCGGCGCCAACGATCAGCTAGTTTCGAGCGCCGACTATCTGCCGGTAATCGTTGCCTATCGTAATGGCGCGGCGGTGCGCACCTCAGACGTCGCGTCTGTTGTCGACGCTGCCGAGAACTCGCAGCAGGCAGCGTGGATGGATCGCCAGCCTGCGGTGATTGTGAACATCCAGCGCCAACCCGGCGCCAATATCATCGCCGTTGTGGATCGCATCAAGGCGCTATTGCCTCAGTTGCAGACCAGCTTGCCAGCCAGCGTGCAGGTCAAAATACTCACCGACCGCACCACCACCATTCGCGCCTCGGTGAGAGACGTCGAGTTTGAATTGATGCTCACTGTGGCGCTGGTTGTCATGGTGATCTTTCTTTTCCTGCGCAATCTTGCGGCGACCATCATTCCGTCGGTCGCGGTACCGCTATCGATCATCGGCACGTTCGGCGTGATGTACCTGCTGGGCTACAGCCTTAACAACCTGACCCTCATGGCGCTCACCATTTCCACCGGCTTTGTCGTGGATGACGCCATCGTGATGATCGAAAACATCACCCGCTACATTGAAGAGGGTGAAACCCCGATGCGCGCCGCGCTCAAGGGAAGCGAGCAAATCGGCTTCACCATTATTTCGCTGACTGTTTCTCTCATCGCCGTGCTGATTCCGCTGCTCTTCATGGGCGATGTGGTGGGCCGCCTGTTCAGGGAATTTGCAATCACACTCGCGGTCACCATCCTGGTCTCAGCCGTGGTGTCGCTGACGTTGACGCCGATGATGTGTTCGCGCATTCTCAAGCACAAATCGGAAGCGCAGCAGACACGCTTTTATCATGCTTCTGAGAAAGTCTTCAACCGCGTCATTGAGTGGTATGGCGAGACCCTCCAGGTTGTGCTACGCCATCGCTTCCTAACCTTGATGGTGACCATCTCCACGGTTGTGGCAACGATTTTGCTATTCATCGTGGTGCCTAAGGGTTTCTTCCCGGTGCAGGATACGGGCGTCATTCTGGGCATCAGCGAAGCGCCGCAGTCTGTAAGCTTCGCCAGCATGGCCACGCGGCAGCAAAAGCTGGTCGAAATTCTCCTGCAGGACCCAGCGGTAGACAATATCTCTTCTTTCATTGGGGTGGACGGCACCAATACAACGCTCAATTCAGGGCGCATTCAGATCAATCTCAAGCCGCTCGATCAGCGCAACATCTCAGCCTCTGAAGTGATTCGGCGCCTGCAGCCAAAGGTCGCTGACGTCGACGGCATACAGCTTTTTCTGCAGCCGCTGCAAGACCTCACCGTAGAAGATCGCGTCAGCCGCACCCAGTTTCAATATTCGCTTGAAGATCCCAATGCCACAGAACTTGCCACCTACACGCGCAGGATGGTGCGGGAATTAAGCAAGGAATCCATCGTCACCGACGTTGCCAGCGACCTGCAGGACGATGGCCTCGGCGCTACGCTGGTCATCGATCGCGACACAGCCGCGCGCCTCGGCATCGCCATGGCAGACGTCGACAACACGCTCTACGACGCCTTCGGCCAGCGCCAGATCTCCACCATCTTTACCCAGCTCAACCAGTACCACGTGGTGATGGAGGTGGGACAAAGCTTCCAGACCGATCCTTCAACGCTCGACAATCTCTACGTGAAGTCGGCAAACGGAACGCAGGTGCCGCTGGGCACCATCGCTCACTGGAAGCAATCGCGCGCGCAACTGGCGATCGGCCACCAGGGACAATTTCCATCGACGGTGGTCAGCTTTAACCTGGCTCCCGGCAAGGCTCTAGGCGATGCCGTCAAAGCGGTGAACCAGATCGAGCAGCGCATCGGCATGCCGGCCAGCATCAACGCCAGTTTCCAGGGAACAGCCGCAGCGTTTCAAACCTCGCTTTCCAACGAGCCGCTCCTGATTCTCGCGGCCCTCATCACCGTCTACATCGTGCTGGGGGTGCTTTATGAGAGCTACGTTCACCCGGTCACGATCATTTCTACTTTGCCATCCGCCGGCGTCGGAGCGATTCTCGCGCTGCTCATTACGCGCACTGAATTCAGCGTCATCGCGCTGATCGGTATCATTCTGCTGATTGGCATCGTAAAGAAAAATGCCATCATGATGATCGACTTCGCCCTCGACGCTGAGCGCAACCATGGCAAGCCCGCAGAGGAGGCGATCTTCCAGGCCTGCTTGCTGCGTTTCAGACCGATCATGATGACCACCATGGCCGCGCTGCTCGGCGGATTGCCGTTGGCTCTCGGTGGCGGCGTCGGCGCCGAGCTACGCCGGCCGCTCGGCATCACCATCGTCGGCGGATTGCTGCTGTCGCAAGTGCTCACGCTATATACCACGCCGGTCATCTACCTCTACTTTGACAAGCTATCGGTACGCCTGCGCAAGCACGTCACGCAGCCCGCGCTCGACGAACAAACGGTAACCGGAGACTAGGGTCATGCATCTTTCCGCACCCTTCATCCGACGGCCCGTCGCCACGTCGCTGTTGAGCCTTGCGCTGTTGCTGGCCGGCTCCGTTGCCTATTCAATACTGCCGGTGGCGTCGTTGCCCGACGTTGATTTCCCGGTTATCGGCGTAGGCGCCGGCTTGCCGGGCGGCAGCCCCGAGACGATGGCTTCCGCTGTAGCCACGCCCCTTGAGCGCCAATTCGGCCGCATCGCCGGGGTGAATCAAATGACCTCGTCGAGTTCCCTGGGATCGGCATCGGTCACCCTGCAGTTCGATATGAATCGCAACATTGATGCGGCTGCTCGCGACGTGCAGGCAGCCATCAATGCCGCCCGCAGCCAATTGCCCTCGTATCTGCCGCAAAATCCAGGCTACCGCAAAGCCAATCCCTCCGAAGCGCCGATCCTGATTCTCACCCTGACCTCGGACATTGTGCCCAAGCCGCAAATCTACGACATGGCCGACTCTATCCTGGCGCAAAAGATCGCACAGATTCCAGGGGTGGGGCAGACCTTTGTCGGCGGCAGTTCACAGCCCGCCGTTCGGGTTGAGTTGAATCCCATGCAGCTCGGCAACAACGGCATCGGCCTCGATGGCGTGCGCACCGCGCTGAGCAGCGCCAACGCCAATCGCCCTAAAGGCAGCTTTCAGGATTCTCAACACCGCTACCTTATTGCCGACAATGACCAGATATTCAAAGCCTCTGACTTCGCCTCGATCATTGCCGGCTACAACAAGCAGACCGGCGCGCCCGTCCGCATCTCCGACCTGGGCACTGTGATCGACGCAGTATCCGACTTGCACACCGCGGGGTTAGCCGGCAACAACGCACCCGGCCACAGCGGCATTCTCAAAGACTCGATCCTCATCGTCGTCTTCAAGATTCCCGGCGCCAACGTCATCGATACCGTCGATAGCGTTCTCAAAGAATTGCCCCGCCTGCAAGCTGAGATTCCGCCCACCATCAAGATCAACGTCGCCGTCGACCGTACCATCACCATCCGCTCCAGCGTCCGCGACGTTGAGATTTCGCTGATCATCAGCGTGATGCTGGTGGTGCTGGTTGTCTTCCTCTTTCTTCGCGAAGTGTGGGCAACGCTGATCCCATCGATCGCCGTGCCGCTATCTTTGCTGGGCACGTTCGGCGTGATGTATCTGCTCGGGTACACCATCGATAACCTGTCGTTGATGGCGCTCACCATCTCTACCGGATTTGTGGTCGATGACGCGATCGTCGTCATCGAAAACATCACGCGCTATCTTGAACAGGGCATGAACCCGGTTGAGGCCGCCATGAAGGGCTCGCGGGAAATCGGTTTCACTGTGCTCTCGATGAGCGTCTCGCTGATCGCCGTGTTCATTCCCATTCTTCTGATGGGCGGCATCGTGGGCAAGCTTTTCCGGGAGTTCGCGGTGACGCTCAGCGTCGCCATCGCCGTGTCGCTGCTGGTATCGCTCACCACCACGCCGATGCTCTGCGCGAAGTTTCTAAAAGCTCGCGGCGAAACGCGTCACGGCCGGTTCTATCGCGCCAGCGAACGCGCGTTCGATTGGCTGCACAATGAATATGCCTCGGCACTGCGCCTGGTCCTTCGCCATCAATGGCTGGTTTTAGGCGTGGCCATAGGCTGCGCGGTTTTGAATGTTTACCTCTACATCATTGTCCCCAAGGGGTTCTTCCCGCAGCAGGATACGGGGCGTCTGGGCGGCAGAACGCGGGCTGCGCAGGACATCAGTTTTCCCGCTATGCGCGACAAGCAGCGCCAACTCGCGCAAATGGTCCTCGAAGATCCAGCCGTGCAATCGGTCACTGCGTTCGTCGGCGGCAACGGCCCCGGTGGCGGCAGCACCAACGTCGGCAACATGTTCATCGCGCTCAAACCGCTCAGTGAACGACCCAATCGTGTCTCGGCCGACCAGGTGGTGAATGGACTGCGCAGAAAGCTCACCAGTGTTCCCGGCGCGACCCTTTTCCTGCAGGCTCAGCAGGACATTCAGGTCGGCGGGCGCGGCGGGGACGCGCAATACCAGTACACGCTTTCAGATGAAAATCTGAATGAGCTGAACACGTGGGCGCCGCAATTGATGGCCCACATGCGCTCCATGCCCGAGTTGCGCGACGTCTCGAGCGACCAGCAGAATCAGGGCCTGGCAGCTAATCTCGTAATTAATCGCGACATGGCGTCCCGCCTCGGCATCAGCGCCGCGGCCATCGATCAGGTGCTCTACGATGCCTTCGGCCAGCGCCAGGTGTCCACCATGTATACCGGGCTCAATCAGTATTTCGTTGTAATGGAGGTCGATCCGCGATATCAGCTAAGCCCCGACGCGCTCGATAACATTTACATCAAGGCCAGCAATGTTGTTGGCGCTCCGACGGCGACTTCTGCGGCGGCCACGGCGTTGACTAACAGCGCGGCGCTTGGTGCTGCCGCTTCCGCATCGACCTCGCCGACTGCGCCGACCGGATCGGCCGGAGCGGCAGCGATCTTTCCCACGTCGGGCGGCAATCGTGTCACGACCTCTTCCACCCCGGGCATTTCAACCACCGTGCCGACGCAGTCCTCGAGCGCGATCACTCCTGCTGCAAACGCTTCATCTTTATTGCCGACGTCGGCTCTATCCACTGCCAGCGGGAGTAGTTCGACTGCGACTGCCACTGGCACCTCCGCACCCGACGCAGCCGGTGGACTCCCGAATACGTCAACAAGTCCTGCCACCACGTCCAGCGGGGCAATGGTGCCGCTCTCGGCCATCGCGCACTA
>JANXYB010000070.1 GCA_025350325.1 Acidobacteriaceae bacterium | reverse complement strand
CGCACTATGGGATGAAGGACTATCTGGTCGCAATTCCATACTTGAAACAGGCGACTGAACGCGACCCGCAAAACCTCACTCTTCGCATGACCTTGGCCCACAGTTGCTTGCGTAGCAAGCAATATCAATGCGTTCTCAAGGTGCATGAAGAAATGCTGAAGCTCGAAGCTGAATCCGCAGAGGCGGACATGCTTGCCGGCGAAGCCCATGATCAGTTGCGAAACAGTGCGGCGGCGATGACGGACTTCCGCGCTGCTGTCCTACTGAATCCTAAAGAACCGAATGTACACTTTGGCTTGGGCTATCTTTTCTGGACACAGAGCCAGTGGGCGCAGGCGGCCGAGGAGTTCCAGTCGGAATTGCAGAATAATCCGCAGCACGTAAAAGCCCACGTCTACCTTGTCGATACTTGGGTGCGGCAAAACGAGTTTGGAAAAGCTCTTCCAGGACTAGAAAAGCTCGCCACCGACAACCCATCGGAGCCGCTTCTACACCGTGATCTCGGCGTCGTCTATGCAGCTACTGGGCGCAGAGACGACGCACTTCGAGAGCTAAAAACAGCGACCACATTTGATGCCGAAGACGCTGAACCACATCTCGAAGCAGCAAAAATATATCAATCTATTGGCAAGCGAGAAGAAGCGGCCGCGGCACTCGACAGGGCGAAAAAATTACAGCCACCGAGTCATCCATCCCTCCTGGAAATGATCGACTCCATCGAAACGCCAGAGCCTTAATTGCAAAAGTCGAGGCTGATCAACGAGGGGCTGTACCCTCAGTCCCTTGTGCGCGAGCGCTTGCGTAGACTTTGATCCAGTGGTTTCGCATCTTCGCATGCACCACCTGGCCCGCTGTCTGGGAGACGATTACGTTGGTTTCTTCGACGGGCATGTGGCAATTGATGCAATCGTTCGCAACCTGGTGTCCAATCTTCTTCGACATGCCGCAGCTTTGCCAGGTATGGCAGCTCTGGCATTTCAGCGAATAAGACTCTGCAGACTGCCGCGTAGTATGAACGTCGTGGCAGGTCGAGCAACTCATCTGCGGCGATGAGCGATAACATTTACTTCGCTGCAGCAATCCGACTTGATTTCCGTGAACATCTGGGTGCTCAACCTCGGGCGAAGGGAGTTGGCGAAAATATTCGCTAAGCGGCCGACCCGGTACGTACGAAAACGTGGGTGCCAAGGCTTCTCGCTGAATTCCATTGTGGCACTCAGCGCACAGATCGACCTGCCTGTCGCGAGAAAACTTAACTGGATTGAGTATGTCATCGTGCGACGAATTTTTTGATTCGGTCTCATGGGCCGCTCTTAGCCGAACATGATTCGCTCCTGCACCGTGACAGCTCTCGCACGAAATACCAGGCACGAGACTTTCCCGGTCGTAGCGATTGGTTCGCGGATCATTGGATAGGGCTCGTATGTAAGTCGCGTGACACTCGAGACACGCGGGAT
The DNA here is from genome assembly GCA_025350325.1 of Acidobacteriaceae bacterium. GTDB lineage: Bacteria > Acidobacteriota > Terriglobia > Terriglobales > Acidobacteriaceae > Telmatobacter. Next base: position 38,519 of record JANXYB010000070.1, on the reverse strand, counting down.
TTACAGGGCGCGAAAAATCCGCAGTGCCGTCAACGTAGCCGGGGCTGTTGATCCAACGATGCCCATCGCTCCAATAACTTACCGGTAACTCGAAGAGTCGATTTTTTTGCCAGTAGAGATACGTCTGACCGCGCACCCCGGACCCGGTGACAAGGTCAATGCGTTCAGTTCGCTGATAAGTGTCAGGGTTCCATCCACTGCTTGCCGTCTCAAAAAAGCCATCTTTCTTTGCCTCCATAACAAACTGCAGTTGGGCTTCGGCCTGATCTGTCGAATCGACAATCCTCAACGAATTGTTGTCCCTTCGAAATGATCCGAGCACTGAATCAGGCGTGGCAAGCTGCGAGGTGAGGTGATGAGGAGTGTGCTGGTAGCTTTGGCTTTGTTGCCTATGACAAGAGAAACAGCGCGCGTCGCCCACATAGCCGGTTCGATCTGACTCAGAACGGCTCGCTTGCGGGGACGGAAAGGCAACCGTGAGTTGAGCGCAAAAAAATCCTGCTAACGCAAAAACAAAAACGAGTTTTGGGCGGATCATTTTGCGCGGACCCCGCTATAGACAGACAACAATTCTAATTTTACCGGTCTAATACTTAGTGTCAGCCGCTTCCTTGTTCATGCGCATCTTGAGATTCTTGGCTAACTTCTCTACCTCTTCAGCTTTTTTGATCACCGTCAGCGAGAGGCTGTCTTTGTAAGTTTTGGCCACTTCAGCCCGCAATTCGGCAGCCAATTGATACAGCTTCTTCGTGTCAGCTTCAATCTCAGCCTGCTCCGATTCCTTTGGCGAGACCGTAGTTGACGCCGCAGCTTTAGAGTTGTCCGCCGGGGACTGCTTTGATTCGGGAAGCGTCTGGTCCACGTTGCGCTTGGTCTCAGGCGGAGACGAGCCGGCTGCGTTTGATTGCGAGTAGGTCGAAACCGCGAAGAGCGACGTTAGCAGGGCAAGACTAAGCGTCCAGCGAATCTGTCGCAACTGTCCGACAATAGTCATGCGTTTCCTCATCCCCAACCGGTCCAACCCACGCCGATGCTACGCACTTAAAAGCGCGCTACTGAACTTTCATTTTCTCCTGCACGCTTTGGGCCAGCTTTTCGATCTGTCCCACTTTGACCGCATTGGCTGACATAGATGCCGACTTCTTGCCGGGGCGGATTTCCTCTTGCAGTTGCTGGGCCAACAGCAATATCTGGTTCGACTCCAGCCAGACTTCTCGAGCGCGAATTTGGCTCTGCAGAATGAGCGTTTGTCGCTTCTTTTGATCATTCGGATTAGTGCCAAGCTCCTGCTTGACGTCGGGCGGCCGAGGAGTCGGATTGGGAATGATTACGTGACTAGCTGGTGGATTTTGCGCAACGGCGCTCGCGCACACGGCCATCGCACATAGAAGGAAACTGTATAAGCCGAAGCCGGCGGCGCGCATTCGCATAAATCCTCGCTGCATCTATAGAGTGCAGTATAAACAGAGATTTGCATTGTCGGTCCAGACATATTTGTCCGGCAAGCAATGAGTCCGGCGGCTGCCTGAAACCAGCCGTTCACTCGCCCGTTTTTGACGACTTTTCAGAGAACTTGTATTCGATTTGGCCAGCGCCCATCAAGATAAGAGCACGCTGCGCGAAGGGTGAATAGACGAGCAGCACGATACAGGCCAGCGCCAATCCGAAATTCAAGTGATGCAGCAGAAGGAAAGGCGAGAGTGCCCACAGTTCATCAAACGCAAGCAGTCCGGGCCACAGTTTCAGAAATTTTGAGCGGACGCCGGGCGCGCGAAACGCGACGGCAGAAACCACAAAGGCGCGCACGGGTATCAGGATCGCGGCCGTGACGATGAGAACATTAAGAACGAGCGCAGCTCTAGGCAGGATCGACAGTAAATCTTCAATCTCTCCAAGGTTGGCTAGCGCTCCTATATAGAAGGCGACATACATCAACTGCAACAGGATGAAGAGCGTCTGCGCCACCCAACGAGGAATTTTCGGGAGATCGGCAGGCGAAGCCAGAAACCGGCTTTCACCGATGAGCGGCTCCGAGGGGATCAAATTCGCTTCTAACGTTGGCGTCGATTGAAGCGGCACGGCTTCCGGGCTCGGTAATTCGGCGGCTGCGGAAGGCGATGATTCATCGCCGATGCGCTCGACGGGAGCGGCGAAGCGATATCCTCTTCGCGCCAGGGTCTCTACAAATCTTGGGTTGCTTGCCGTATCTCTGAGAGCCTCACGAATGCGGTTGATGGCCGAATTTACGCCATGGTCGAAATCGACAAACGTCCCATCTGGCCATAATTCGCTCGAAATCTGTTCGCGCGTCAAGAGCTCGCCGGGCCGTTCGAGGAGCATGCAGAGTACCTGAAATGGCTGAGCATTCAGCTTGACGCGGATTCCCTGGCGGCGCAATTCTCCGGTGGTCGCGTTCACCTCATACACTCCGAAGCGGTAGCGCCGCGCTGGCCTTGAGTCCATCATGTTTTAGGTCCAGTGTATCCGATGATCGAACCCAGCCAAGGACCGTGGCGTCAGCGCCGCCCGATTGAGGAACGAGTTGACGCGAGGTCAGACCGCAACGCATGATCGTTCAGTTGCATCTGGGGAAAGGTATTGTGCAGGAAACGGTGAACGCATCTTCCCAGCCGTACCCCCCTGCGAGCCGAGCCTGGTACGCAGTCGCGGTTCTGACTGTGGCTTACATTCTGTCGTTTATCGATCGCCAGATCTTGAGCCTTTTGGTTATCCCCATCCGTCGGGATCTGCACATCAGCGACACACAAATGAGCTTGCTCATGGGATTGAGCTTCGCGGTCTTCTATTGTTTTTTTGGATTTCCGCTTGGCCGTCTCGCCGATTCCCGATCGCGGAGAAACATTATTACGTGTGGCGTCCTCGCCTGGAGCATCTGCACAGCCGGATGCGGTCTTGCGTCAAGCTACGTCCGTTTGTTTCTTATGCGGATCGGTGTGGGGGTGGGCGAGGCTGCGCTATCGCCGCCAGCCTATTCAATGTTGTCTGACTATTTTGCCGCGCATCGGCGCGCGCTGGCTCTGAGCGTCTACGCGTCAGGCATTTTCCTCGGCTCCGGTCTCGCCATGATCCTTGGCGGACTCGTGGTGACCCATACCTCCACCGGCAAGCTGCTCACCCTGCCGTTGATCGGACTTTCCATCTTCCCCTGGCAACTCACTTTTTTTATTGTAGGAATTCCGGGCTTTGTCGTTGCAGCACTTGTACGCACGGTGCGCGAGCCAGCGCGTCGAGAACGGATGAGCGTCGCTTCACCGCCAATCCGCGCCACCATTGCATATATGCTCAAGCATCGCGCAACCTTCGGCTGCCATCACTTGGCCACCGCAATGATGGCCGTTGCTATGTACGGGAGCCTCGCATGGGTGCCCACCTTCCTCATTCGCACCTATGCACTGAGCGCCAACCGGGCCGGCCTCGTGTTCGGTTCCGAGGTGGCGATCTGCAGCAGTCTAGGGATCCTATCTGGCGGCTGGCTCTGCGATTTTCTCGCGCGCCGCGGCTACTACGACGCGCACTTTCGTGTCGGCCTCATCATGTGCCTGCTCATTTTGCTCCCGGCAGTGCTCTTCCCGTTGATGCCATCCGCGGCATGGGCCTTCATCCTGCTGGCTCCTTTCACATTCTTCATGGCGACGATTTATGGGGTGGCTCCCGCCGCACTGCAACAGGTTGTACCCAATGAAATGCGCGGCCAAGTTAGCGCCATGTACCTGTTTGTGGTCAACATCGTGGGCCTGGCAGCAGGACCGACGGCCATCGCTCTCTTCACCGACCACGTCTTCCACGACGACTACTCGATCCGGTATTCGCTGCTGATTGTTTTTACGGGCGCCTATGCCGTTGCCGCCCTCCTCTGGTGGATTGGCATGAAGCCCTATCGACGCACCGTTGAACAAGCTGCGGCTGCCATGATCGCGTCCGTCTGAACGGGGCAGCTTGCCGATGGTCTGCAATTGGGATGATCGCACTCTGTACAACTTCGTGCAAACCCCCCATCTGCAACCACTTGCACGGTGAGGAATAAACTCTCGCGCGTGAGGCCCAATGCATTGCTTCCCAACGACCAGTCAAGGAAGATGCAATGCATGTGCAAGCGACGCCTGTCTAATTCAAAAACCGTTCTCATCGCCTGCGGGCTCATTTTAGGATCAAACGCTGGCCGGGTCGCCGCGCAGCCGTCCCCAAAGGCGGTCCAGGCTTTCAATTCCTACGTCGCCTCGGTTGAGACGCGGATAGTCCAGCAGCATCGATCTCAGACTTCCATCCTGACGCCCGTGACCACTCACAACAAGAGCGATACGGGGCTGCGCCAAGGCGAAATGATCGTCGAGAAACTTACCCCTGCGGCGGGAACCGACTTGCCGGGTGCCCTGCTGCATCACTGGCGCGGTACCGCGTTTGCGGCTGACGCGCATACGGCCGACTTCGAACGGCTCATGAAAAGCATCTCCGCCTACCCGCAGCTTTTTTCCCCCCAGGTGCTTGAGGCCAGCATCCTCAGCCGGCGCGGCGATCACCTCCAAGCGAAAATGCGCGTGCGCCAAAAGCATGTCATCACGGTCGTAATGGACACGACCTACGACATAATTTTCGTCCGCCTCGATGCCCGTCACGGGTACAGCCTCGCGCGCAGCACGCGGATTTCTGAAATTGACGCCAACGGAGCAGGCTCCGGGCCAGCGCTCACACCCAGCGAGGAGCACGGCTATCTATGGCGAATGAATACCTATTGGAGCTACGAAGAGCGCGATGGCGGACTCTACATGCAAGTCGAGACCGTTTCCCTCAGCCGGTCCATTCCGGCCGGACTCGGCTGGGCGGTGCGGCCGTTTGTTGAGAGCGTACCCCGCGAATCACTCGAATTTACCTTGCACTCTACCTGCAATGCCCTGCGCAAATAATTCTCGCAAAAATTTAGAAACAGAAAGGGACCAGCATGAATACGCAATCCGCCATCAGCCATAAAGAAGTGTTCCGTACGGCGCGCCGCGTAAACCGGTCGCTTACAGCTTCGCTTGAGAAGCGGGCTTTGCAATGGATGGCCATGCGAACGCCTGCATGGGTTACGTCCGACCAGTTGACCCTTCTCGGGCTTTGCGCCCAACTCGGCGCCGGCGTGGGCTACGCATTGTCGCGCTATGATCGCAAGGCTTTGCTGCTGGTAATCCTGTGCCTCGTTCTGAATTGGTTTGGCGACAGCATGGATGGGACGCTGGCTCGCGTGCGTCAGCAACAGCGGCCACGTTATGGATTCTATGTAGACCACATGGTCGACATCTTCGGGTCGCTCGCGCTCATGTGGGGCCTTGCCTACTCCGGCCTGCTTCACTGGCAAACTGCCGTGGCGATGCTGGTCGCGTTCCTCCTGCTTTCGAGTGAAAGCTATCTTGCGACCTACACGCTCTCCTGCTTTCAAATGTCGCAAGGCATCTTCGGGCCGACGGAAATTCGCATCCTGCTTATCATCGGCAACCTGGCACTGCTGCGCAGCCAATATGCGAGCTTGTTCGGCCATACCATGCTGCTTTTCGATCTGGCAGGAACCATCGCGGCAGTATGCATGTTTGCAATGGCTATCGTCGTCACCCTGCGTCATACCGCGCAACTTTACCGGCAAGAGCCGCTGCCGTGAATACATTCGTTCGATGGTGGAAGTTCAATCTGGTGGGAGCGATGGGCATGGGGTTGCAACTGACTGCTCTCTCTGTGTTCAGCCGCTGCGCCCCGGGTCACTGAGGCTCGGCTTAAGGCTGAAAATGAGCTGACACGAGTTGACCGCCGATTGCCGGGCCGAGCGGCTTTACAGAAATATGAGAAGCGTTGAGTGCCTCGTGAGTCCAAGTCCATTGGCCGGGGCCATAGTCGACGAAAAGTTGGTCTCCCCTTTGTGCGACGACTGATTCAAAAGGAACGATCTTTAAATTTGTAAAGTTGCGCATATGGTCTGCCGTGAGTGAAATCGTGTCCATGTTGTCCCAAAGCAGTTCTTGTTCTCGGGAATAGACGAGCGCCAATCGTGAACGAACTTCTGGATCGGGCTCATAGTAAGCCGCGATCGCAAACTGGCTACCCATTTCGATGTAGAGGTCTTTGATTGGATCAGCCATGAGTTTGGCCTTAATATCCTGATTCAATCTGAGGTACGCCATCACTTGCTGTTTGTATTTGTGGTCTATGGATATGTGGACTAGTCCTGTGTAAACGATCATAACGAACATCGCAATGAGCATTACTTTCGTGGCGCGCGCACTTTCAAAAACAGAAGAAAGGCCAACCGCAGTCAGGGCGGATATCCCGACGATCAGCCCGAGGCTGTAGCGATCTTCGTAAGTGTGCGTGACAAAAACCGAGAGCAGGAAACTGAAGAGCGGAAGAGCAGCAAGCACAACCAGAAAAACAGCCTCAGCAGCCGGCGCCTTCAATGTCCCTTTGCTCCAGCGCAGCGCAAACATCCAAAGTGCCGCAAGCACGACCACCATGATGATGGTGAGCACGGCAACGTTGCACAACTTGTTGATTCCTTGCCCCAGAGGGTGTGTGCCAAGTAGCCAGGGATAGGTCCAAATAATTCTTTGCGGTCTGAGATGATTCAGAGGAAAGAGATAGAGCGCGAAGTCTATGTGCGTTCGGAATGTTGATGCCGCGCGCGCAAAAGGAATTGCCAAGATGATTCCCGCCGATCCAGAGGCGATTGCTATCGAAACAGGCCAGTCGATTGAACGGCGCTTAAGAGAGCGGAAGCATTCAGCAATATAAAACGGCACCAGCAACAAGATGCCGGAATAATGAGAATTCAACATGAGAGCGAGAGCCACTGCCATGGTGACAAGGCCTGCGTTACGTTTGGAGTTTGTTCGGGTTGCAGCCTGCCAACTGATCATGGCAAGTCCCATCAGGCCTAACATCATGCCGTAGGGACGACCCTCAACAGAAAAATAGAGCGCGTCGGTTAACGCCGGAAAAGCCAGCGCGAAAACAGCTGCGCGCTCATTCGCAATGCGACGCACAAATACAAAGAGGCAAATCTGCATTCCCAGAAAGCCTAAAAATGAGGGTAACCGTATTGAGAAGGCGTTAGATCCGAAAGCAACAATGGCCGCGTGGGCCATGGCGTGATATGCAAGTGGGTCAAGTGAAATAGGGTAGGCCCTTTGTATATGTACAATCTGAGCAAAGCTCGGCGCGCTGTCGGTGGTCAATACGAGAAATTCGTCAAGCCAAACTAGTTTGCAGTACGACCATACAAGCGACAAGGCGGCCGTAAGAACGAGAAAAACCAGGCCCGCCAGTGGAAGTCCCGCAATCGTTAACCGGCTTGGTCTTTCGTTTGACCGATAACTCATTCAACAATATCCTTCAGAACAGAGGTGTCTCAGAATATATCGTTCAATAGTAAGATGCCAAGGCGATGGAAAGTAAGTGCAAGGCCAAGTTATCTACTTCTGTCCGCACCCTGACATATGTGTTTACAGGCACCCGCATCTGTCGTGTAGTATCTCGATATTGGACAGGTCCCGAGTCGCTCCGTGTCGACGACCGGCTCTGGAGACACAAGGAGACGAAGTCTATCAGCCCCGAGCGAGGTCTAGCCTGCAAGCGCTCATCTCGATGCCGTCAATCCGGAAAGATTCGCTGCGATGTCACCGATGAAGAACGAAAAGATCGACCGTATCTAATTACTTATAGAACCGATGGAGTGCCCTTGAATGCGCGATAAGACTTCGGCCCACCGCATTTGGCGGATACCCGAAATTCTGTTGTGGTGCTTACTGGCAGTCTTCTTCATAAATGTGTTTGGGATATTCAGTTTCACAATGCCTGCTTCTTCGCTTGATCAATGCTGGATCTACGCCCTGAATCAGGCGATTGCCCAGGGAATTTATTTCGGCAGAGATGTCATATTCACGTTTGGGCCTTACGCCTCCGTCTACACGCACTCCTATCACCCCGGCACAGTTTGGATCACAATCATTGGCACCATCCTCATCGATTCTCTCTTTGTTAGTTGTTTCACTTGGCTGGTAAAAGGTGCACGGTGGCGCTGGCCCTTGATAGTGGTATGCATACTGACCATGCCGGTGCTGACGCAGGATGCATTTCTGCTCTCTGTCCCACTACTCGTAGGCCTGGTCCTGGTCAAACTGCAGATAGTGGGCGGCAAAGAGCAGTTCAACAAAACCTCGACACGCGTTTTGATCGGCCTCGCTTTCGCCTGCCTGGGCTTGCTTCCTCTGATCAAAGGAACGCTGTTGTTATCGACGGCAGGAATTTGCTTTCTCTGCGCCGCCTTTCTGTTTTCAAACCGCCTGCGGTTGCCCGCACTCGTCTGCCTGTTTACACCCGTGGTGGCGATGATCGTATTTTGGGCCGCGTTGGGACAACCTCTACGCGCTTTGCCTGTATTCGTATCTAATTTGAAGTACATCATCTCTGGCTACTCTGAGGCTATGGTTCGCGAGGGACCTCATTGGCAATTCATTCCATTCGTGCTTGGCGTCGCCGTAGTTCTGCTTACTGTTGCACTTAAAAAAGAGCTCTCCACAAGTCAAAGAGGGTTTCTGCTTCTGAGTTATACGTTTTTTCTGTTTCTTGGATTCAAAGCTGGATTTGTTCGTCATGACATTTTTCACTTTCCTGAGGCCATGAATTGCGTGACGCTCGCCTGTCTCTTTCTGCCCTTGCTGAACACGGATGCGGGTCTGTCTTTCAATGGATGGCGATTGCCGGTCGTGGCGCTAATCGCAACGCTGCTGACCTACACTGCTCCGTGGCAAAAGGCGATGGCAGTCGAGGCACGCATCGTCGATCCTTCGCTGGTGCAATACGACGGTCAGCCTCCTTTTCAAACGCTCAGGCATTTCAAAGACGATGTCGGCATTTTGAGGTGGCTCAAAGCCATTGCTGTAACGCAGCCCTTCCGTTTTCTTCCTTGGGATTTCAAGTTCACGTCATGGCCGCAAGAGTTTGAGCGCGCAAAGGTCGCGATCAACGACGCTTCAAAGCTCGACTTTATAATGCCGGGAACGACAGACGTTTATTCCTACGAGCAGTCCGGTTTGATAGCGAAGGGATACAACTGGGCTCCAAGGCCGGTGTTGCAAAGCTACTCGGCATACACACCTGAGTTGATTCGACTCGACGAGCAACATCTGCGTCACGCTCAGGCGCCTGACAATCTGCTCTTTCGTCTTGAAACCGTCGATAACAGATTTCCGTCCCTCGACGATGGCATGAGTTGGCCGGCTATGCTCGACAACTATTCTGTAGCTGGGGCCGCGCACGACTGGGTACACCTCGTCAAAAAGCAGCGCTCGTCAACCGCCGCAAGCCGGTACATCTTTTTAGCAAAAACTGACGCGGCGCTTGGCGCAGAAGTGCCTTTGCCTTCCGCTTCCGGCCCCATCTTTGCAGAGATAATTGAGAAGCCCAGCGCCGTCGGAAAACTCGCATCCTTGGTCTACAAACAACCAATTTTGCGCCTGAAAGTGAGCCTGCGCAATGGAAAGCGGAGCACGTATAGAGTTCACTCCAACATGATGCAGACTGGGTTTTTCATTTCGCCACTCATCACTTCAAACGCGGACTTTGTCAGGCTCTTTGATTCCAAAGCTCCATCGAACGATGACCAGCTCGTTCAGAGCATCGCACTGTTTGTTGCGGGCCCTCGCACGGCGCGCTGGAGCAGCACGTACACCGTGACATTCAAACAATATCAATACTGATCCGCAATGAGTGGCGCGAGTTGAAAAACCGACAGCTAAATCTGCACTACGCGTCAGTGCCACTTTTAGTTTTGTAATCGCCTCGGCTAAAATATCGCTCGAGCCAGCAATAGAGGGCGATGAAAAGGTAGCGGCTTCCCATTTCCTTGATCTTGAGTTTCGATTCACCGGCGCGACGGTTGCGCCAGGTAATAGGCGTAACCGTCCATGAATACCCGCGCACGATCGTCTTCAGCGGCAGTTCAACAGTTAGATTGAAGTGAGGCGAAAGGAACGGGCGGCAGCCCTCGATTACAGTGCGACGATATGCCTTGAACGCGTTGGTGAAATCGTTAAGCTTAACCCCAAACAAAATTCGTAAATAAAAATTAGCCAGCCGATTCAGCAGCAGCTTGTGGCGCGGGTAATCGATTACCCCCCCGCCGCGAACAAACCGCGATCCGAAAACCGCGTCCCATCCTTCGTTGAGAATCTGCCAGTAGCGCGCCACATCGCGACTGTCATCCGATTCATCGGCCATCATGACTACGACCGCGTCGCCATTCAAATGGTTAAACCCAAACGTAATCGCGTTGCCGAAGCCGTTGTTACCTGTGTTCTGAATCGGCTTGCATTCGAGGATGCGAGTCTGCAGTTCTTTAAGTATTTCCCAAGTTTCGTCAGTGCTTCCATCGTCCACAACGATGATTTCGTGCGGCACTCGCTGCAGGCGCAGTTCGACGTGCAGATGCTCGACCGTGGCCGCGATGCAGCCCGATTCGTTACGTGCCGGAATCACCACTGAAAGCAGCCGGAGTGCATCGCGCGGAACAGGGGGAGGGGATTTCATGCGTGGCTCACTTCCAGCCATTCTGGATGATCATTTGCATGCTGCGCGATGCCCTCGAGGATAGTAGCAAGAGGCATCTCAAGCTTCCAATTGAAATCAGCCGCAGCCTGCGTGTTGTCCATAACCATCCAGGGAATGTCGAAGGCCCGCGGCTTTGCATCCGCCGCAGGCGCGTACGCACCAAAACGCTGATCGCACCATGCAGTCAGTTGCGCAAGCGACATGGCGTTCGCCGGACCGCCGCCCGCGGTATATATTCGTTGCCCAACTGTTCGAGCGGTGCGCATTTGAGCGGCCAGCAACGCAGCCAGGTCGCGGGGGTGAAACGCGTCGCGCGTCTGATGTCCTGAGCCATTGAACCCAATGTAGCTCATCGGCCTTCGCCGCAAATGCGCGTTAACCCAGAATGCAAATATTCCTTGTGCCGGCGTGCCAAATTGTCCGGCCCCCGCGAGCACACCACAGCGCGTAATCCAAACCGGAAAGTCAAACGTAGAACCATATTCAAGCGCCATAATTTCCGATGCCAGCTTGGTGGCTCCGTAGAGAGAAACCGGCGCGGTGGTTGCGAAGTCCACGCCGATGCCTTCCACGGACAACCCGTTTGGGAGCGGCCCCGTCGGGTCAATCTCAAAAGCATGATTACGCTCGCGCAAAGGAACAGAAACCAAAGCAGGAATGGAATAGACGCGACTGCTACTCAGCAAGAGCAATCCTGCTTTGTGCTCTCGACAGTATTCGAGTACGTTGCCGATCGCGGCCAGATTGTGCTCGAACAATCTTCGACTGCTGCCGGTGCCCGAGAGTCCCGCAAGCACGCTGGGGTTGGCCGCCGCGTCAATGACCCAATCGCACGCGGGCACACCCATAAGATCGCTCGCAGACCGCAGGTCTGCATGAATGAATTCCACTCCGAGTTGCTCGATGCGGGTGCGATTCGTCTCCGCACCTGGCCGCATCAGGTTGTCGATGCCGACGAGTTCGACGCCTTCCATTCGCTCTAACAAAAACTCAGCGAGCGCGCTCCCCACAAACCCGCACGCTCCCGTGATGAGGATCTTCATTCAGCATGAACCTCAAGGCGCTGCGTCCAGCTTGCGGCAATTTCTTCGAAGATCATGGGCAGAGTCTTGGTGATTTTCCAATTCGGATAATGCTCGTGCATCTTGCGAAGATCGCTGTAGTAGCAGATGTGATCGCCGATCCGATTCTGATCGACGTACACCCAATTCATCGGTCGCCCGGTGGCGTTCTCTGACATTTTAAAGGCTTCGACAACGGAGCAGGCATTAGCTTTGCCGCCGCCCAGATTGTAGACCTCGGCCACGCGCGGAGCCTTCCAAAATTCGTACATGAAGCTCGCCACATCTTCAGAGTGAATATTGTCGCGAACTTGCTTGCCCTTGTATCCAAACACAGAGTATTCGCGGCCCTCGACGTTGCATTTGACCAGGTAGCTGAGAAAGCCGTGCAGTTGCACACCGGAGTGATTAGGTCCGGTCAGGCAGCCTCCACGCAGGCAGCACGTGGGCATGCCAAAGTAACGGCCGTATTCCTGCACCATGACGTCGCCCGCAACCTTTGATGCGCCAAAGATCGAGTGCTTGCTCTGATCGATAGAGAAGTCTTCTGCGATCCCATGCTCGAACGCTGCATCTGCATAGTCGTAGCGCGTCTCTAGTTCGGCGAGCGCTAGTGTATTGGGCCGATCTCCGTAAACCTTATTCGTCGACATGTGAATGAATGGCGACTCGGGGCAAAAACGACGCGCTGCCTCAAGCATGTGCAGCGTCCCCATGGCATTCACTTCGAAGTCCAGAAAAGGAATTTCTGCTGCGCGGTCATGCGACGGCTGAGCGGCGGTGTGGATGATGAGATCAGGTCGCAGGTTTTCAACGAGCGACAAAACCGCATCGCGGTCGCGAATGTCGATTGCCTGATGTTGATAGCTTGGAATCTCGGATTGCAGTCGCCCCAGAACCCAGTTTGTGTCGCCTTCGGGTCCAAAAAATACGGCGCGATGATTGCTATCGATCCCTGTGATTGCAAAGCCGAGGCGAGCGAATGCGCGTGTGACCTCGGATCCGATCAGGCCACATGAGCCAGTCACGAGAGCTTTCCGTTCTTCTGCCATACTTAAACCTTCCTACTTAGCTTTAAATATAAAGTTGCGCCGCTTGTCTTGCATTACCAGGCGGCGGAAACCTCATCTCTGGCACAGCGGTAACACGGCACTAGTTTACAGGTTTGCAGATAACCCAGACTTTGGCGTTTGTGCCAAGGCACGAGTTTACAGGTCGCAGAAGACCCAATCTCTAGGGCTTTGGTAACAGGGCACAAGTTTACAGGTCGCAGAAAATCCTATCATTTAGTGTCTTGTAACGGGGCGCGACTTCAGTCGTGCCGATAACGCCAATAATTCAATGGGCTTTTCGCACTGAGGGATGCCATTCGGATTCAATCCCTCTGAATTGAAGCCTATCCCGCAACCCGTTCTCAACTTCCCAACTGCAGGATTGGATGCGCAGAGTGTTCAATGAGACAAAAGCGTCCCATGCAATCTGCTGAGCAGGTTTCAACGAGCGCTACTCCTGGCATATAGTTGGGCTGTGACGGCGCTAGCGTTCCTGTTAAGGAGGACGAATTGAAGCAGGCAGTAACAGGACTTCAATCTTCCCCGCTTCGACCCCCTGCACGGCGATGCTGGGCAAAGACGTAAACTGATGCCTTGACCTCAACGACCGTGGCCGTCATTCTTGCGCACCGATGGGTCCAGCCGTTCATCCAATTGCTGCGCCAGGGGGTGTCGCCGGAAAAAATCGCATTGACGGTTGCGCTCGGCATCATTCTCGGCGTGACTCCGGTTTTGGGCTCGACTATTGTTTTATGCACGCTCGCGGCTCTCCTTTTGCGGCTGAATCTTCCGGCAATTCAGTTGGTGAATGGATTGGTCTACCCACTGCAACTGATTCTGCTAATCCCTTTCTACAAGATGGGAGCTTGGTTATTTGGCGCGGATGCAGGAAGCATTTCCGTTCACGGTGTCACAACGCTGTTCAGGTCAGGTCTTGTGAATGCGGCCCGCGCATTGTGGGTAATCACGCTACACGCGCTGCTCGCATGGATCGCATTGAGCTCAGTGTTATGTGTCATGCTTTACTTCGCCTTAGTTCCCCTGGCTCGCAAGCTATGGACGCAGGTCGGCCGACCACGTTCGTTGCAAGCGCCATAATTCGAATAGTCGAAAATTAAAGCAGTGTGCATTGTCGAGATTTAACCTTACATCGATGAGACCTGAGACCTGAGAGCTAGCTTATGAGCGCAGCCATTGAGTTTCGAAATGCATCGGTCGCGTTGCCGCAAGGCCAGTTGCTGCTGGCGGACATCTCGCTGGCACTCGATGAGGGAACTACGACGGCCGTCCTCGGTCGTAGCGGATCAGGAAAAACTACCCTTCTGCGCACCGTAAATCGCATGATTGAGTTGACCGGCGGTGAGGTCCTGATCAACGGCAAACCCATCGTTGATTTCGATCTGATCGGCTTGCGCCGGAACATGGGGTACGTCGTTCAAGAGACTGGCCTCTTTCCTCATTTCACGGTGGAGCGAAATGTGGGCGTTGTCCTTGAGATTCAAGGTCGCGCCCCGAGCGAGCGAGCGCGTCGCAGCCACGAACTGCTTGAGGCTGTCGGACTCGATCCAACCACGTTTTCTAAGCGTTATCCGCACCAGCTTTCCGGCGGTCAACGCCAGCGCGTCGGCCTCGCCCGGGCATTAGCTGCGAAACCGGCATTCTTGCTGATGGATGAGCCTTTTGGAGCACTCGATCCACTGACTCGAATCGAAATGCAAGACATGCTTCTCAAGCTCTTAGACACCCTGAAGAAAACGGTAATCCTCGTAACGCACGACCTTGACGAAGCACTTTTTCTCGCTCATAGAGTCGTATTACTGAGTCAGGGCAAGCTCATCGCGAACGTCGGTCGCGATGAAGTGATGACATCGCAGGATCCTGAAATTCAGTCTTACATCAAGGCATATCATCGCGGCGAACGCAAATCCATAAGCACGAAGGGGCACGCATGAACTCGGGCTTCTTCACGCAGTATGGTGGCGAGATCGGCACCCTCACTCTCGAGCATCTCTGGCTCACTGCAGCCGCGATGCTCTTCGCCACTGTGATCGCGGTTCCGGCTGGAATTTGGCTCACGCGCTCGACGAGATGGGCCAAGCCCGTAATTGCCGTTGCCAACATTCTGCAGACCATTCCTTCGCTCGCCATGTTCGGCTTCTTATTGCCGCTGCCCTGGCTTGGAGATCGAGCCGCACGCATCGCCATCGTGGCCCTCACGGCTTATGCGTTGCTGCCGATTCTCCGCAACACATACGCTGGCATTCGGGGCATCGATCCATCCGTCATCGAGGTTGCGCGGGCCCTCGGCTTGACCGATTCTCAGCGTCTCTTCAAAGTGGAATTGCCGCTGGCAGCATCCTTCATTCTTGCCGGCCTTAGAACCGCAACCGTGACCTGCGTTGGCATCGCCACCATTGCGGCCGCGGTGGGCGCGGGCGGCCTCGGCGAACTGATCTTCCGTGGTGTTGCATCGGTAGATAACCGCCTTGTGCTTGCGGGAGCGGTGCCGGCGGCGCTGCTCGCCCTGGCGGCCGATGGAATGCTGGGGCTGCTTGAGCGTCGCCTCAAAGTGCCTTCATCAAAGGTCGAAGCCCGATGATGCGGCGGCTCTTCATTGCTTTGATCGCAATCCTTTGCCTCGCGGTCACAGCGTGCTCTCCTCCGCGCGCAGACCACCCAATCATAGGCGCGAAGAATTTTACAGAGCAAGTCGTCCTCGGCGAACTCCTCGCGCAGGAAATCGAAGCGAAGTCCAATCTCAAGGTTGAACGCCGCTTCTATCTTGCAGGCAGCTACATATGCCAGCAGGCCCTGGTTTCAAAGCGCATTGACGCCTATGTGGAATATACGGGTACTGCTCTCACGGCGATTTTAAAGCAGCCCGTCGACCGCAACCCTGCCAGCGTTCTGCGCACGGTGCGTGGCCTCTATGCATCCCGCTACGGCATAACCGTCGCCGAGCCACTTGGCTTCGAGAACACCTTTGCCATGGTTATGCGCGGCGACGATGCTC
Organism: Acidobacteriaceae bacterium; assembly: GCA_025350325.1. Classification (GTDB taxonomy): domain Bacteria; phylum Acidobacteriota; class Terriglobia; order Terriglobales; family Acidobacteriaceae; genus Telmatobacter. The sequence continues at coordinate 22,800 of JANXYB010000070.1, read as the reverse complement.
AGCGCCTGCATGTGACGACACTGACGCAGGCTGCGAAGTACACGCCCCATTGGAAACTCGGCGTCGGGTACGAGTTTGAGCAGCGCCCCGACGGCCTGCCGGGCCTGAGCGCCGCCTATGGATTGGAGTTCGACGGGAAGCCGCGCACCATGGACCTTGGCTTGCTCTATCGCGCGCTCAATGCGCACCAGGTTGATCTGATCGCCGCCAACTCTACCGACGGACCGATTCACGAATTCGGCTTGAAAGCGCTCGAAGATGACCGGCACTATTTCCCCCCATATCAAGCGGTGCCGCTTGTGCGCAGCGAAGCTCTACAGCGCTGGCCCCAGCTTAAAGTCGCTCTCAATGCCCTCGCCGGCAAGATTTCCGCGGATGATATGCGGCGCATGAACGAGGCCATCGACGGCCAGCATCGCGATCCCGTTGACGTAGTACGAGAATTTCGCATTTCCAAAAACCTATGAGAGAAACTCCGTGCATTCAAGGCATAGACTGTGTGGGTCGCATTCCCCTGGCGCAAGCCCGGAAAAGATTGAGGTCTAATGACAAACAATTCATTTGCTGATAGACAGGAGTGCTGGCCTGCTCTGCCACTCGACTCCTGGAAAGATACCTATGCCACCCTGCACATGTGGACGCAGATCGTCGGCAAGATTCGAATGCGCCTCACGCCGCTCATTAATCATTGGTGGAATGTGCCGCTCTATGTCACGGCGCGCGGGCTGACTACCTCACGCATACCCTATGGGAACAGGGCATTCGAGTTGTCATTTGACTTCATCGAACACCAGCTTTTACTTGAGGTCAATGACGGTACGGTCAAGTCGCTTCCACTGCGCCCGCAAACCGTCGCAGACTTTTACACAGAATGCATGTCGATGCTGCAGTCGGCAGGTATCGAAGTCAGCATCTGGACGACACCGGTCGAAATTCCCAATCCGATTCCGTTTGAGAAAGATCGTACGCATTCCTCCTATGATGCAGATGCGGTACAGAAATTTTGGCGCATATTGCTCTCGGTGGATTCGGTCTTCGAGCAGTTCAGATCGCGATTCGTAGGCAAGTCCAGTCCAGTGCATTTCTTCTGGGGAAGCTTCGATCTCGCGGTCACACGATTTTCAGGGCGCAAAGCGCCGCTGAAGCCGGAAGCCGATCCGATCACGCGTGAAGCCTATTCGCACGAGGTAAGCAGCGTGGGATTCTGGCCGGGCAGCGGCCCCGTCACAGCGCCAGCGTTCTATTGCTACATGGCGCCGCAGCCGCAAGGATTCGCGAATGCGAAAGTCGTGCCAGAGGCCGCACATTACGACGTAGGCCTGGGCGAGTTCATTTTGATGTATGACAGCGTTCGCCAAGAGGCGTCGCCCAGCGAGAGGCTGCTCGAGTTTTGCCAAAGCACATATGAAGCGGGAGCGCAACTCGCAGCATGGGATCGAGATGCTTTGGATCACGCTTAGCGCGCGTCGCCATCAATTGCTACGTGTGTCGCTGATTGCCAGGTTGTAGCCATCGAGTACGACGCGGGGATGTTCGCCGCGCGTATCCGCATCTTCGAGCTCAACCGAGATAGTTTTCCGTTCGCCTGGCATGAGAGCGACGTAATTGTCGGTATAGATCGCAGGTAGAATCGCATCTCCGGAGCGCGTGCGCACCGCTTTAGCGTGGATCATGAGAGCTGGCGTGGATGAAACATTTTGAAGTTCGATACTGATCCGCCATTGCGACCCGCGCTTGATGACATGAGACTTTGCAACCACCTTTGCGAGTGGTAGGTTGCGAATTCCTTGATAGTCCCCTTCAATGAGCCCGCGCAGATAGAAGTTAGAAGAGACCGCCACGCCGTCTCGAGAGAGAGTCAAGCGGATAAAGAACGTACGAGGAAGGCCCGCGGGAAACGTGAGTTGAATCGGCGTTACCGTACTGTCTTCGCGGCTGTCGATGGTCGCGCTCTTTTCCCACTTGACTGTGCCATCCGTGCTTAGAACTTCAGCGCGCGCTGTGAGGCCGCGTTGTTCACCTGCACTGTAGTTCACAACTTCTACGGCATCGGTCGAAGCATTCCATTGGATGTGCAACGGCTCGCTTCCCTTTTTCGCACCGTAATAGCCGGCGTCTGTATCGAAGAAATAGTCGTACGTCTGCCACAGCAGCGAAGGCCATGCAGGATGACTCATCCAGATCAGAAGTCCAAGGCGATTTTTGCTTTGACCCTCAAACATTCCGCGATACGCGTCATAATCGACAAACTGCGCGAGCTTCACCCAATCCGAAATATCCGTGGCTCCGCCAAATTGCTTATCGATCGCCTCCTTGAATGGATTGTGCGGATGGAAGTCGTGCAGCGGCCACTGGTACCCGCCCTGCGGCCACATGGCAGACTCAGGCATGGTGCGGCGCAGGCTTTCCATATCAACAACATTCGGCGCTCCCATTTCACTGTGAAACTTGGTGGGCGCGCTGTCGAAGTAGTATTTCAGCGGCTCGACGCGATAAGGTCCGTGTCCACTCACCGGCCCATCGGCGGAGCTAGAGATGTAGTGCGATCCGGGCTCAAGCGTCGCGACAAGATTGCGTAGTCCATCGTCGATCGGCTGCGGCGGAAGGCCTTCGTTGCGGCCGCAAAAAATCCCCAGCGATGCATGATTGCGTATGCGTAATAGATAGTCTTTGGCGTTGCTCAGGAAAAGATCGTTGTCGTCCGGGTCGGGCCCGTCCCACGGGTTAGCGAGCCAGAAATCCTGCCACACCACAACGCCATTGCGGTCTGCGGCATCGTAAAACGCCTCGTCGCCCGTCTGGCCCACCCAATTGCGAATCATCGTGAAGTGTTCGTCGCGATGATAGCGGAGCGCCGTCTCGTATTCGCGCGATCGATAGCGCAACATCGATTCTGGAAAACCCCAGTTGCCGCCGCGTCCGATGAAGCGTCGCCCATTGATCCATATCTTGAGTACACCGCGCTCTTCAGAGTAAGTGAATTGCCGCACCCCCACCCGAAACGACTTCGCATCCGAGACTTTGCCGTCGATGATGAAGGAGAGCGTTACGGGATAAAGATTCGGATCACCATACCCCACCGGCCACCAAAGCTTCGGGTCGGCAATGCGCAGACTGGGCTGTGTGGATGGCGCCAGTTCGATCGTCGTTTTTGCAGATGGATCGAGCGTCACCTTCGATTCGACCACAATGCCGCCAAACTGCGCACGCAGCGTTCCCGATACAGGGAGCGCTTCGTTGTTTTCGAGCGCAGCTTGAATTGTGATGTCCGCTTCCGTATTCTGCGCCGTGAGTTTCGTCGTGACCAGGGGATCCGCCAGCGTAACTACTCCGCTGCTGCTAAGCGATACATTGCTCCATATGCCGGTGTTTCGTCCGCGGATGGTCGACATCCAGTCCCAGCCCGCAGATGCGTGATAGGTAGGATTGTCGCGCCCCAGCGCCCCTCCATTTACAGTCGCGCTGGCCTTGTCCTTGGTGCTCCCCGGGTTCGCATTTCCAACGATGCGGACGGCAATCGCATTCGCCGCGCCGGCGTTTACCAGATTCGTCACATCAAATCGTCCGCGCATAAACGCGCCATCGATGCGCCCAACATTGTGCCCATTCAGATAGACTTCCGCTTTCCAGTTGATGCCTTCGAAATTCAGCCAGAGGCGGCGTCCGGGCTCATGCGATGCAGGCGCAATGAATTCGTCGCGATACCAAAAATCCGCGCAGAAGAAAGAGTCCGACACGACGTATTGGTTGTCGCCGAAATCCGGGTTGGCAATCGCTTCAGCGTTTAAATAGCTGGTGAGGATCGTGCCCGGCACAGTCGCAACCATCCAGTCTCTGTCTGCGAATCGCGGCATAGAAATTTGTTCGCCGCCTCCCGCCACGAGCGACGCTCGCTGCAGACGCCACTTGCCTCCGGCCAGTGGCAGCACGCCGCCGGGCTGCACTGTGGCGGCAGCATGCGGAACCACCACGGGGCCGCCACGGCCAAAGACTTCAAGCTCGCTCAAAATGTAGTGGCCATTCGGTTCAATCGTCCTGTTCATTAGAATGCGAACGTAACGACCGCGAGCGAGTTGCGCTAAATGAACATCATCGGTGGCTCCAGTTGCCGTTGGCAACGCTTGCAGCGTACGCCACTGCGTTGCATCATTTGAGACTTGAATCGCGCCCTCGGCCGGGCGACGGATCCATGCCAGCACGATGCGATCAAAAGTGCAGTTCGCGCCCAAGTCGACGTAAACCCACTCTTCACCACTGCCGGCACTCATCCACGCGCTGCTGAAATGATTTTGGCCGACCAGCCGCACTTCTTCTGCCTTGTCGAAGAGAGCGACCTCGGCCACTCCCCATTGGGGTACGTTCGCAGCAGAAAGCTGAACGCGATAACAGCGGTAGCGAGCCGGGGCAGAGAAGGCGATGGATTGCTTGAAACTCGGTCCCGGTGCCGACATGTCTGCCCACTCGGTGCCGGTCGCGCGGCCCACTTCTTTCCACGACTCCGTATCATTTGAGCCGGTGACAGTGTAGGTCCAACTTCCAGTCAAGGGTCGTGTATAAATTTTGCGGAGATAGAGATCAACGTGATCGATCTCCGGCGGATCACCGCCCCCTTCAATATCGAATTCAACCCAGGGATTTTGGCCGGCCAGGTCGATCGACGATGTGACGTTGCCGTCGAGAAAAACTTCACGCTGACTTTTTTCCAACACGCCGCCGTCGCTCGTTGCGGTCACGATCGTCCGTGGCTGCGCGGTCTCTTTGATGCCGTCGGTGATGAGTTGCGCGGTGAGGTTGTAATCGTAAGCGCTCGATTGGAATGCCGGCCTATGAAGAGCCAGGTTGCGGTAGGCGCTGTTGTCTACAACGAGCGATGGGCCTGTGTACTCTTTTGGATCACCGGGGTAGATGCCGATGCCGCGTGTATATTGTTGAGCACTCGAAGCCAGGGCAGCAGAGAATATCAACAGCGCGACGTGTTTCATGTTTTCTCCCGCGAATTACGCGGGCAAGCGCCCAGCCACAAAGAGGAAGGTCGGCTTCAGCACACTATGCCCGGTTGAAATGATTGTCCGGGCAAGTCTATCGGTTGCTCTCGGGGTGTGCAACCGCGCAGCATTCTGTTGAAGCAAATTGACGCCACAATGTTAGACCTGGAGCTCGGCCGTTCAATTTGATGCAAATTGTTGCCTGCCCAAACAAACGGGCGCGTTGGATTTCTGAGAAGGCCACCCATCGTGAGACGAGGGACTGAGGGTCAGCGGTCTTTGCGATAGAGAAGGTCGCGCATCGCCAGTCGCCGGGCCTCGTTCACCTCTTTTTCGGCCTGGCGTTCTTCAGCGCTTACATGACCCTTATCGCCTGACTCCATCGCCTCCGATGTGCTGCATTCCGGACAGCGATTGGCAAACCCGGGCTTATCCGGTTTCAATCCGAACTCTTCACCGCAAACGGCACAAGTTTTTATAGGAAAAGACATCTCAACATCATGATAATTGTTTTTGACAGGGCCTGGCTCACCGCGCCACAGCTTGATCACTACTATCTTGAAAGGGCGCGGCTTCAGCCGCGCCAAAGAGTCATTCAAGTTAAGCCGGCTTTAGCCGCCGAGGGAATGCTTCGTTCGAAGAATAATTGTTTCCCTACTTTGTGGATGGTGTACGCTTCAACGACTCCAATATGCTTTATTCAAACCCAGACGAGACTTGATGCGCGGACTAAATATCTTCTCCAACTTTCCCATTCTGTACCCAACATATTTAGTCAATGTGCGCATCATCGCCGACGGGATCAGGAACGGATTATGGCTCAACAGATAGCGCAATTCAGACAACACAAAACGCCTGCCTTCTCCCGACGCAGTACCAAATTGCTCGACAAGCCACGGCTCGCGAGCGTGCAGTACCCCAATATCGAAGTACCTTTTAAATTCTTCGCGCATCGAGAAAGCGTGGGAGTGCTCAACCTCGGCATCGGCAACGTATGCGGTTTTCCAACCGGCCCGATGTAGCTTTGCGACGGCTACAGTATCTTCGCCGAAGATTACATCCGACGAAAATCCACCCACACTCGCTAGGGCTTCGCGGCGATAAGCACCAAAGGAGTTTGAAAAGAAGATTGATTTAAATCCGAGAGCCGCCTTGCTGTCCCATGCCCGCATACTAGAAACCGCAGGGTAATTAAACAGTCGCGCATGAGACTCGATTGCCCCGGCACTCGGCCGCGGTAGTTGGCGTCCGTAGGCCGCACCCACCGCCGAATCTGCAAAAACTGCCACGATGTTTTCGAATGCATTCGTTCCGCGTGGTATCGCGTCCTGGGTCAGGTAAATCAAGATGTCCGCTTGCGATGCATGCTCAGCCGCCAACTCTCTAGTACCGCCATGATTAAAATCGCGGCTGTCGATCTGGATCACAGTGAAACCTGCCCTTTGCGCATTTGCGACCGTATCGTCGCTAGACGACGAATCAATGATGATTACTTCATGCGGCTGTAGACTCTGATTACTAATCCCTTCCTGCAGTGCTTGCCAATGCAGCGAAGCATTACGAGTAGGAATTATGAGTGTTACTTTGAATTCAAGCGGGTTCACACCTTGGTTCGAATTTAGTTGGTCAATCCGGGAAATCATCTCGCTACTCTCCAACTGTTTACTCTATACGCGGGCTATATGGGCAACGATATTCATAGAGTAGTGAAATGGAATGCATGGTATATATGTGCAGCAAGAAGCTCGATCCGCGTGCGAATCTGTCCAGGCAATGATTTCCTGCGGCTCACATTAGAGGAGTGCCTGCGGTAAAACAATAAATCTTCGTCAATGAAAGCGGTCTTACCTCCGAGGGCATCGTTGCGCGTGCCGATCCATGCGTCGTGCAGGAAAGACTTGCGGCGCGGAAACGGCAGCACCCGCCCAAGAAGCGAAGCCCTGAGTGCCATCGCCGATCCCTGGTAATGATTCTTGAATACGTTTTGCCAGAATCCCGTCACAAATTTGCCGCCCCGATTCAGTTGTGCGTTTTCAAAGCCGCGTCCTTCCTCATCGATCAAGCTCACGCGACTCGTAACAATCTCTACATCGGGCCGCGTGAGAAATAGTTCAGCGAACCGCTGAACCTTGGTGGGCGCCCATACGTCGTCATCGTCACACAGGAACAGAATATCGCCGGTCGCACAGCGCAGTGCGTCTTCAAACGTTGCAACCACGCCTGCATTTTTCACGTGCTTATACAGACGAATGCTTGAGTCATTGAATCCAGCAATGCGCGAGACTGTATCGTCCGTCGACCCGTCATCTGCAATAACCACTTCATCGTTTTCGTCTAGTTGAGGCAGTATCGATTTCAACTGTGCATCTACATATTTTCCACCGTTGTATGCCGCCATGCAGACCGACACTTTGGGCCGCCGCCAAGAAAACTTCGCAGAGTCGAGCCTCTCACCGAGATGCTCCTTAGTTTGCTTTTCCCATTCTGCGATTCGCTTTTGTCTACTCATGAACAGCCTTCGTGACAGCGCTTCACTGGTTATACGGCGTAATTCCGGTGCATCATTCCGCTGGCGATGCTTGATCAATCGCAGTGCGAGGCGAAGTGTCCTCTCAAGCCCTGCCATGCGATTCATTCTCAAATCCCAAAAAGCGGTCTCTGCGAGAAGCGCGCTCTTATAACGAACAAGGCTCATTCGCTCGGCCATATTCTTCATTGAGAATTCGTGTTGCACCTGGATGTCCCCAGCAATGTATACACGCTTCCCATGCTGGTGAAGTGCCCAGAAAATCTGGGCGTCACTGTTATCGAGCCAGAAGCGCGAATCATACCCACCTATTTGCTCAAGAGCGCTGACACTAAGCATGGCTGCGGAGTTGAAAGCGAATACGCGTTCACGCGGCACGCCCTGGTAGCCTCGCCGATACCAGCGCGGGACTGCTCCCAACAGAAAGTAGTTAGGCGATAAACTTTTTCCGTCCGCTTCGATCTGGGGCACGATCGCGCCAATGCCGGCATACCGCGTACAGATTTCAGCGGCCGCTGCCATCTTTGCGAAATAGTCTGTTGGCAGGGCTGTGTCTTGATCAAGTGTTACTAGCCATTGCGACTTGTGCCGTGCAGCAATTTCCAATGCGCGGTTGTAGGCGTTGGCCAAGCCAGAATTACTTTCGTCGGCAAAGTAACTCACGCCATCCTGCAGATTTTCTGCATGCTGCGGCATTGGACTATTGTCCCAGAGCACAACCCTGACATCTCCCTGATCAGGCAGTGACTTGGCGCGCGCTTCGTTCACGGTGCGATAGGCCGGCGATTCCAGCGGCGTCATGCGGTAGAGCACAACGACCACCGTCACACGAAACGGTTCCGGCACCTTTTCGAATACAGGCTCGGTAGATCTCATCCAGCCACCACGCTCGCCCCCTGCGCTTCCCCCCAGTGAAAACACTTCCTCTGCACAGACGTCTGGATCAGTAACTGAATGATCGTCGATAAAGGCGTAAACATATCGCTAAAGAAAATGAGAGACAAGCAAGTTAGAAAAATCGCCGACACGAGAATCTGCTTCGGCAGTGATCGCTCAACCAGCCAACCGCAGCCGAGTCCCAGGGCGAGATTCGCGAGATAGATGCCGAGGTAAGAGAAATCCAGCGCATACGCTGCAAGATAGGTGCTGGCTCCATCGATGATTCTCAAGTCATCGTGAATTGCAGCATGCGGGTTGGCCGGGGTCAAAAACGACGGTAGCAAAGGATATAAAAATGCCAAAGTTGGTCCATGAAAATGGCCTTTAGTTAGAAGCCAGCACAGATTTGATACGGGAATTGAAATGTAGGACGTCAGCCATAAATAAGCCATCGGCCAGTGCGCATAATTTCGCCTTATTTGCAGATACTCTAGAAAAACTTCTTGCGCCGTGCGGGCATTTCCCATCACCGTTACCGCAACAACTGCAAACGCTCCGGCACCGCAAGCAACCCAGTACAACTTCTTCTTTTCCATGCGCGTCTTAAGCGCAAAGACGAATAGCATCTGCAGAAGCGTCACCAGCAGAAGTCCCCGCGTGACGTACATTGTCAATCCGGTAATGCCAAACATTGCAAACATAATTTGGCGTGGACGCGATGATTCCAGCGTCGCATTGACCGTGACACTTATCAACAATGGAAACAAGACCTGCTTGAAACGCCCGTAGGTTAGATACGACGCAGGGTCTCCCAACGCAGGCGGAGGTCCCAAGGTCACCCAGTTGAACGCAATGATCAACAACGCCCCTGCACATAAAAGCAGGTTGAGCTGCCTCAGCATCGTGATGTCGAGCGTGTATGAGAGCGACTGGCCTTCAGTCGTCCAAGTATGTAGCGTAGTCCGCGATACCGCATACCCCAATAGAAACGAGCCAATCGACAGACCGCACAGCAAAAGCGGCATGCCCATATACGGATAACTAACGTAGGTAACATGAACGCTCAGCGCCGCAAGCATCAACGTCCAGTTGAAGATGAATAGGGCGATCGGACTGCAAAATAACGGTAGATAACGCCGCGCCTTCAGTTCGCCCCGAACGACCTTGTGTCCTTCGAGCTTCGCTACCATCGCAGACCACGTCGCAACTGAAACAGAAGGTACCTGCTGGGGCTGGCATGGGTCTTACACAAGCCCTGGGGCGAATCATTCATTGCATCTCACGTCCCAAAAGAATGTCCTTCCGTAGCGATCCAAGGCCCCGCGCGTATTGAACATATCTTGGCAATAAGCGTCCCATCTGCAGTACACGCATGGCAAAACTGGATGAAAGCTTAGCCTGTAGTGTTAGAAAGACGATCTTCTCACGAATCTTCACCAGCAGCCTATCTTCTTTCTTCCAGCCTCTCTTTACGAGGTGATTCAACAGGTCGCCGAATTGACGAGCGACGCGCGCATAATGCTGCCGTCGAGTCTCACCCTTCGCGCCGCGCGCCCGCGCATGAGCGACGCCAAGTTGTTGCCCCGCATGGATGCGGTAATCGATCAGTGGTTCCGCAACCAATGCGATGCGCGACTGTAGCGAAATGATCCAGGCCAGCCATCCGTCGTGGACCCACGATGCCGGGATAGGCTGGCAGTGTTTCCGCAAGGCTGCGCGGAACATCAATGTCGATCCTGTGATCACGTCATGTTTCAGGAGCATAGACGCGGGATCACTCAAGAAACTCCGTTGTTTAGCCGTTGAAAATTTGTGTTTTTTAAATAGCCTCATGCCGACCGGCTTTGAATTCTCGTCGATCAGCTCCGCATCAGAAAACACACCGCCAATAAAAGGATTCCCAACCAGCACATCGGATAATTTCTCCAGCTTTTGCGGTCTCCAGCGATCGTCTTGATCACACAGGGCAATCAACTCCCCACCTGCGAGGCTGATCGCCTGGTCGAAGTTACGCGTCGATCCTAATCTCTTGACATTCTGTGTGACACGAACCGGAAACTTCGATTCGGCAGTGAACTCGCTCAGGATTTTGAGAGTCTCATCCGTCGAACCGTCATCACAGACGACGAGCTCATCTGGCAATCTGGTTTGTTGCGCGATGCTGTCGAGTTGTTCACGCAGATAGCGCGCGCCATTAAAAGTGCACAGCACAACAGAGATGCGCGGTAGTGAGCTATGGTTCGTCACAGCATTCATAGCTCAAGTCCTGGATTGAGCCCACTGGCTCCGTTTGCTAGAGAAGATCGTGGTGGCCGAAATGATTCCGGCTAGTCCAAGCACCACAAAATACGCGAGTGAAACACCGAGTGCGCCCGAAACTTTGGCAAGCATAACTACACTAGCCGCCGTTGAAAAAGCAATCACAACGGACTGCACCAGAAAAGGCTCGCACTTGTGGGCGCGTAGGTAGATTGCTTCACTCTGCACTACATGGCTGCTGAGCGCAGTGAGCAGCAGCAATAGAAATATCGGCCAGCTCTCGATGCGCTGATTGATCCGGGGCATGATGTAGGGCGCGATGATGACCCCGGAAATAATGAGCACCGCGCCGCCAGCGAATAATGAGAGTGACTGCCACAGCGAACGAAAGAAAAGTCTATCTAGCTCTGGAGTGTCCTTCTTCGCAATCAAGCTACCAAAAGGCGCGGCCTTGGTCGTCATCCACGACAACATGATTGCGCTCATCTGCGTCACCACGCTCATTGACAGCCCCATACGCCCTGCTTCGACTGGGCCGCGAAATGCAAAAAGCACCGGTGTGAACAACTGAAAGATAAAGTAGTCACACAACCAGCTCACAGCGATCTTCCATTGAAACGGCCACACTTCGCGGTGCCAAATAATTCCCCGGTCTCCTACAGGCAGCTTGAGCAGGGGCCAGAGCAAGTGACGCCGCGAGTAGAGAAGAATTGAGGCAACGGCCCCCTGGCCAATCAATACCATCGCCGGCGCGTAGAGGCCGTGGTGACTCAACATTGCTGTCCACGCCAGCGCCACACTCACCGTTGACTGAAAAAAACGCATGCGCGCAACAGATGCGACTTGGCCGCATCCTTCGAGAAACGACAAGATCGGGCCGATCGAAAACGTGATGGCGCACGCCAGAACAGTCACACGCAGCGGGCCAACCCATTCTGAAGGACCGCTTGGCAATTGATGGATTGCGAAGAACCGAGCACCGCCGAATAGCAGCGCAAAACCCATGACAACCGCTGCGCTTGTGTACCAACGGACCGCTCTTTGCAACAGGGATGCAAGTCGAAAGTGCGCGGTATCGCTGCCTGTTATCGTGCCGTCCGGATGAAATTTCAAGAGGGGTCGTTCATGCGCTGCAACTTGCAGGATGACAAACGAAAATCCCAGCTCAAACACGCTTTGCAGCGCCACCAGGCTCCACAGCGCATAGTAGTATCCCTGTTGGGCTGCTGATAGCTGGTGCACAATCAGCAACACGCTTCCCACGCTGCCCAGCCCCTGGATGATGCGTCCCAGCACCGTGAACGCAATCGCCCGGTCAAGTCCTATGTAGTGCGGTAATTTATAGCGTAAAGAGTGACGTATGGCTGACCAAACGCTTTTGTAAGGCTGCGGAGTTATAGGTGTGTCAGCAAGCATAAGGCGCGTACGATAATCCGAATTAAGTAACTTACTTACTGACTTATATCTGACCCCTGCTTAGTCAGAACCGATTGCGCATCCGGCGGGGCGGCAGGGAACAGGGCACGACTTCACTCATGCCTTATCGCCGTAAACACGGCCTTACAGGGTACCCCATCCGTGACCTAGTCATGGATGGGGTACCACGAACATGCCCTACTCGACTTAGCTCGGAAGAGCGCGCACTAGTAAGCCCCACGCATAGTTAAGACCGCTGGAATCGTCTGCGTCAGAATTTTGAAGTCCATCAGGCAGCTCCACTGGCTGGCATATTCTCGATCCATCAAGACCCGCTTATCAAAGGCAATGTCGCTTCTGCCAGACACCTGCCACAATCCCGTAATGCCAGGGCAAAACAGGTCGTAATAAGCAAAGTGCTGTCCGTAAAGGCGGCGTTCCGCTTCAACGATCGGCCGTGGTCCAACCAGCGACATATCGCCAAGCAGCACATTTAGCAGTTGGGGCAGCTCGTCCAGGCTCAGCTTGCGAAGGATGCGCCCGACAGGAGTAATACGCGGGTCAGGAACGTGCTTCGCCGTCGGATAAGGGGCCGAGAAACTATTCCGATGCTGATGCTGCACATCGTCGATCGCAACTACTTCTGCAAGACGAGGTTTTGCGTACATCGATCGAAACTTGATGATCTTGAATGGCACGCCGAGTTTGCCGAGACGCTCTTGACGGAAAAATATCGGCCCCGGCGAAGTGAAAGCCACCAGAAGCGCAACCACCAATCCCACGGGAAGAAATAAAACAAGCAATGAGGCAGCGAGCACGATATCGAGAGCGCGCTTCAAAAACACATAGCGGAGCGATAATGCGCGCTCAACTGCAGCCGACAGGTGCGGCGTCGGACGCTTCCATGCATGCGCGGCAATGTTGTGATGTAACAGCCCGACCGCGGACATCTGACCAAAGTTCGGGCCGTCGGCCTCCAGGATGCTCAGAGCAGTCATACCTTGCATTCGCGGTACCCTCGCTGATGGGTTGTTGCCATGCCTGCTGACTCAACTAAAGTCGGCCTCGCGTGCAGCATGGACTTAAATTTTAATTTCGTCCTCCGTCCTTTGCCGCCCGCGAATCACTTTCGCAGACACAGAAGGTTGAGAACTATCCGAATTCGAATCAAGGCAGTAGAAGTTATGCAAGGTAATGCCGAGGTTTAGTCTAGGGCATATGTGAGAGTTTATTTTTCAAACTTCTTTTCTATATCCAATCCGCTCTCCTTTAATGACCCTTAATCGCTACCGGAGTTGCGTAGATAAATGTACTTCTTCCATATTGTTGACCGAACACAGTGACCGCCGGGCTCGTTAGGGTCCGACAGCCGGGTCGGAAATACGGCTCTATAAGTCGCCCGCCTCAGTGGCCCAAAACTACAAGTCACATATAAAGAGACGCTAAAATCGGCCGGAAAGTTATCCGACACATTCTACTTGTCCTATTGTAGACCCTATTCCGGAAGTTCATTCGGAGTTACAGAGCAGTTATTTCGTGCCTTGCTCCGGCGCATCCCAAGCATTGTGAATGAAACACTCATGAACGGCATCAATTGGCGCATCTGGCCACCGCGTCTGCATCAAATCCGCCTCAGAAAGCTCTCGCAGACTGAAATTGATGCTGCCATCGCCCGAAACCGCCCCTTGCAAAAAGCCGTAAATGTGGGTTCGAGCGCCGGCCTGGGCCGTATTCGGCAGTGGATTGCGGCGCGCGCCCGCCGACCCGATAATCCATCCCGGCACAACCTGGCTGGAATACTGACGCCAATAGGGAGTGTCAAACACGTTAGGGGAGAAATAGTGTGAGTGGCTGGCGAGAATATACACATGTTTGCCTGCCGCTTGCGCGTCGTAAAACCATGTGTAGACCAGCTCGCCCGTCCGCAGGCCAAGATCCCAATCGTCCATGGCGTGTTCTGCGCCTCGAGAATGGGGCAAGCCCTCATGCATCCCAGCCACAATTGCGCGGATCCCTGAATTCGGCAGCAGATCGCGGTCCAGCACGCCGCGCAGCCACCGCAACTGCGCGTCCGAAAACTCCGTGCGGCTGGAATTATCCAGCGTGATGAAGTCAACCGACCCCTGCGTCCAGTGATACCAGGGGCCCAACGGTGCGCCCGCCGCGCCATCCGTTTGGCGCTGGGCCGCTATTTCAGGGCGATCGAGCTGCGCGGCGAATTTTGCGATATAGCCTTCCCGCGTCATCGGCGCAATCGTTTCGTGGTTTCCCCGGCCCAAAAAGACCGGCATCGACTCAACCGACCCAAACGCCGCGAGTTGATGCTTCAGGAAGTCGTCCCAAGCCTGGTTCTGGTAGTCAGCGAAGGCCAGCGGGCTGCCCGCCGGTCGCATCGCGAGCAGATCCTGATCCTCCTCCGACATGTGGCGGAAGTCCCCTAAGTGCCAATAGAATGAATCTTTTTCAGCTTTCACCTTGGCCGCTATGGCCGGCATGACGAAGTCTCCGCAGTTCCGGCTGTCTCCAGAGACGGCAAACGTCCAGACCGGCGCGTCGACCTGGCCCTGCGCACCCACAGACCCCAACACGATTGAGATGTATACCGCGCCCGCCACCACTGAGAACCACCGTTTCAGGCTCAACATGCAACCAGCATAACCTGCAAAACTAAAAGATGGATGAAATGACGCGCGCAACCTTATAGAACGACTACCTATTTGCGAACTTCCGACCCGAGGCCCCGTTCAGTAGCTAATGGAATCCCCTATATCTTTACTTCTGATAAAATGTAAAGAGAGGAGAGTGTCGTCTCATGGAAGCTAAGCTCAGTAGTAAAGGCCAGGCAACGATTCCAAAAGCGGTTCGAGATCGCCTGCAAATAAAGCCGGGGGACCGGTTCAAGTTCTTCTTCCACCCTGACGGCGTGATCATTCTGCCCAAGATTTCAACTGCCAGACTCAAGGGCATCATTCCAAAGCCGGCCCAATCGGTATCTCTTGAAGAAATTGATCGGGCGATTGCGGAAGGCGCAACAGAAAGATTTCGGCGAAGAAAATGATCGGTCTCGATACGAACGTCTTACTGCGCTACCTTGCGCAAGACGATCCAACGCAATCCCCGCGTGCAACGGAGATCATCGAACGGCGCTTGACCGAACAAGAACCGGGCTTCGTCAGCCTCGTGAGTATCCTTGAGGTTGTATGGGTTTTGAAAAGCCTTTTCAAGCGTTCCCGGCAGGAGATTGCCAATGATATCGAAATGCTATTAGCGGCAGATACACTCAAAGTTCAGAATGAGCAGGAGGTATATTACGCCGTTGTTGCGCTCCGAAAGGAAGTGGGAACATTCGAAGACGCCTTGATCGGCTCCCTCAGCGTCTGGAGAGGTTGTTCGGCAACCTTGACGTTTGATGAAGACGCCGCAAAACGGCTACACGGGTTTCAACTGGCCTGATGACGGCCGTCTACGTTTAATTTCAACTCCCGAATCAAATTTGGCGGTGATTGTCACATTCGTCCGCGAGTGAAGCACAATGCCGCCTTCTCCGCCCCATCGGCGGCTGGAAAAGAGATTATCTCGATGCTTCGCAATCTCGTCCTGCAAGAGGAAGCTTGGGCGCTGCCCTCTCGGCACCCGTTCGCGCTTGTTTAGAACGGGCGATCAGCTCCGGGGCATGACATTGTCGTGGCTGACGGTCAAACCACATTCAATCGAGTCGTAAACGTGGTCCTGAGCCGGAAACGTCAAAGCCGGCAGGGCGGTCTGGCCCTGCGCAGCAACAGACAAAAGCGCGATTGAAGTGTACAGCGCCAGCCGCGGTCAGACTTCATCGGACTAGGGCTCAAGGCTCCGGCCTCTTGGTTTATGTGGTCACGACTGAGGGAGAGGCGGTGGGTTCCACAGGGGTCCTGCGGCGGAGGGTGGCAGCGGAGACGAGCGTAATAATAAGGCCGACCGGCAGGGGCTCCATAAAAGTGTAGGCCATGTTGATCAGGGGATTCTGGTAGAGCTGCTGAGATCGCTGAATAGCAGCGACCTGTGTGGCGGTGCTAACGGGGTCAAGTCCAGAGGATTGGACTTTGTGAATCTGCGCGGCGAAGTAGCTGTCCATGAAGTGGGGCATAAATTTGAAGTAAAGCACCTCCCACGTGGCCACGTAGCAGACCGTGGTGATGAGGGTGATCAGGATGCCGCAGGCAAAGGCGCGGCCAAAGGAGATTTGGCCGGCAAGGCTGTTGTCGCGGTAGCTGCGAATGCCGAAGTAGATCAGCAGGAACGAGGCCACCATTATGGTATAGCCGAGAGCCATGCTGTGGCCGGAGCCGATCTTGTCGGCGAGCAGAAGCGAGCTGTCCATAAGAACAGAAATCATGGCGCCCGAGATGAGGCCAAAGGTGAGGACGGTTTTCTTCATGTGAAGCTCCTGTTTCGAGTAAGGATCGAGTGACGCTAGAGTCACGATGCGGCGTAACCGAGCCGATGTCGTCATTCTTTCGAATGATTTTTGAGGAATGGAGCGGAAATCATGCTTCCGGGTGACGCGCTCCCACCCCAGCGACGAAGACCTGTCGCCGGGTACCCCGGGCTCCCACCCGGCGACGAAGATCCCCACCCCACGAACCAAGACCCGTGCGTAGGGGACCCCGTACCTGTCGCCGGGGCCCACTGGGTCACGGCAGCAGCCCTAATTCTTTTCCGCGCTGGACGGCCTGGGTGCGGCGCGCAGCCCCCAGCTTGTCGAACGCGCGGGAACAGTGTGTCTTGACGGTGTTTTCAGAAACGAAAAGCTGCGTGGCGATCTCGCGATTGCTCAAGCCGCGAGCGACGAGGGTAAGGATTTCGAGCTCGCGTGCCGTGATGCCGAGGGTCTGCTGCTGGGCCTTATTAGGAGCGAAAGGCGCCGAGCTGGGAACGAAATCCGCAGAGGCTTGGGAGGGCACGAGCACCTCCCTCACCACCACCGTTTCCCGAATAGTTTCGCGACTTCGCGTGATCCTGAGGCCGAGCCAGATGCCGAAGGTCGCAAAGAGGATCGCCACCAGCGCGCTATACAGCTCGACGGAGTGCTCAATCACGACGAAGCGGTATTCAGTGTATTGAAGAATGGCGATGAGCAGCCCGCCGACGACACCGAAGATGAGCACGTGGCGCTTCATGATGGGGCTGCGAAGAAGTAATCCATAGCTTACATCTAAAGAATCGCAGTTCGCCCCGTCAACCACAATTCGCCCGTAATGTATTAACTGCAAACGTGCAAATTAGGCGGACCGCAACGGCCCGCCCCTCTTCTGCGATCAAGTCAGCGCTGACGAGTGTTGGCGAGGGCCCGAAGTATTGTTCGGGTATTGTTGTTCATCACCTGACGAAGATACATGGCGATGGCGAACATTACGACCAGAAAGAACAGGTCGACGCGAAGCAGCGAGTGCAGCAATCCGCCCAGAGTGTCTAGGTGAAACATGTTGAGGTGCATCCAGATAAAGACTGCGACGGCGACGAGGGCGAGCAGGGCAACGATAATTCGCGAGAAGCGTTCTGACCTGTCGGCCGCTGCAAGGGCTTGTTGGACGAAGGCAAGTTCGGCGTTGACATTTTCAGAGTTGGGTTGCTGGTGTTCGGGGCTCATGCTGGTTTCCTTTCAGAGGTGAGGTGTTTGCGGAGGGTGGTGACTCCGTAATTGAGGCGCGACTTGACGGTTCCGATGGGAATTTCAAGAATCGCTGCGCTTTCTTCAAGTGAGAGGCCGTGCTGATAGTGCAGCAGGAGCACGGCTCGGCTGGCGGGCGAGACGTAGTCGAGCAGGGTCAATAAGCCCTCTTCAGGTGGCTCGCCGAGATTTGGGTGGAGGGTAGTGAGGTGTTCGACTGGTGCGTCGTCGAGGGGCTGCCAGCGGCGGGCGCGTTTGAGATGCATGAAGGCAATACGCGATGCAATACGGAAGGTCCACGGACGGAAGACGGCGGGCTCGCGCAAAAACGGGAGCTTACGGAAGATCTGGAGCGAAGTTTCTTGCAGAATGTCGTCGGCGAGGGCCGCGCCGGCAAGCCGCGTGATGTAGCGGCGCAACGGCCCATAGCTTTCACGGAACAGTTGTTCGATTGCGGTCCGGTCGCCGGTCTGCGCCAGCAGGACGAGGAGGGTTTGGTCGGGTGTCGGGGTCTCCTTCGCCTGTGTTTGGTTGTGCATGCTTAAGAGAGGTTTTGTAGTCACTGAAAGTTCGGTTTCTGACGAATAATTAATTATCAACCGGTAGAACGGGTAGGAACGGGTTAACAGGGTTAGCTGCGCAGGGCCTCCCCGCTTTAAGATCACCCAATTCGGATTCACCCGCGTTGCGCGGGATCGGGCCGTCACAAACGCGGCGACGATGCTGCAAATTGCCTGCAAGGGGCACAGCGAGCAATGGCGTAGTGTTACTTCTGAGAAACGCCGCTAAGCACGGCGAAGCCTTAAGAGATTCGTATCGGTAGTAACCACGTGTCAGTTGCGCATAGCGATCTTGCTCTCTTTCAAAATGTCCGTCCATCCATACCCTTCGTACAAACAGACGTGCCAGTAACCTTTTCCTGCCAGTTCCCTGTTGAGGCAACTGGCAAGATCATTCGCCTAACAACCGGCTGTACGTCGAGAAAATTGCAGACGCAATTCACATTCCTCCGATCTATGATTGCCAGCGCCTTTGCCGTGCTGGCTCGCGCTCCTGCGCAGGTTGCGCTGCGCACTTTAATCGTCAGCCTGGTGAGTAATTGCTCGAGGATGCCCCTTTTTTGAACGATGCAGCCAGCTGCGATGACGCGCTCGTCGTCAAGTATAAAAAGTGCGGTGACAGGGTTCGGAGATCAGCGAACAGGAATCGCTAACTTTACATTTGACAAAGACAGAAAATCCACTACCATATGGTTGTGGATAGATTGGGTACAACATTCGCGGCTCTGTCTGATCCAACCCGGCGGGCAATGATCGAACGGCTCTCACACGGGCCTGCCTCAGTGCATGGATTGACGGAACCGTTTGCACTCTCGCAGCAGATGATTTCAAAACATATTGCCTGCCTGGTGCGGGCGCGGATTGTGATCAAGACAAAGCGTGGACGAGAGAGTGTGTGCAGGATTAGGCCAGAGGCGATAAAGACGGTCAGCGACTGGGCGTTTAGCTATCGCCGTTTCTGGGAAGAGAGTCTCGACAAACTGGATGTGGTTGTAAATCAAATGAAGAAAGAGGAGGTCAGAGATGACAAAAAACACGGTAAATGAAATTGAGCGAATGGTTGTTACAAGAGTTTTTGACGCCCCACGCGAATTGGTTTGGAAGGCGTGGACAGACCCGAAGTACGTGATGCAGTGGTGGGGGCCCAAGGGCTTTACTGCGCCCGTTTGCCAGATGGATTTTCGCGTTGGAGGAAGACTTCTCTGCTGCATGAAGGCGCCGGATGGGCAGGAGTTCTGGAATGCGGTTGAATACCACGAGATTGTTCTGCACGAGAAGATCGTTTCCCTCATGTACTTTTCCGACGCGCAGGGAAACAAGGTTGACCCGGCGCAGTTGGGAATAGAACATGAGGCCATCGAGGGTGCTTACGACGTGACTCTTTTTGAGGATTTAGGAAACGGCCAGACGAAACTTACCTTCATTGGAAATGAGCCCATGGAGAGCGCAAAAAATAGCGGTCAAATGGAAGGCTGGAGTCAGATACTCGATAAAATTGCCGAGGTCGTTGCGGGGATGGCGCAGGAGAAATAGGAAGCTGAAGTTTTGGCGATCGTCATGCGCGAGATGCTGAACTCAGGCAAAACGCAGATCCATCCCGGTAACCCTGGCTCAGGGTAGGGGGTGGCCCAGTTCGCAACCAACTATGAATCGATGGGTGGCCCAGGTCTGGGTTTTCAGATCTGGGAAACTCCAGAACTCCGAGTTGGAGAGAACGCGAGCTCACCGGCAGTTTGCGCCGGTAGCTCGCGCTCTAGTTTCGGGTTTCTGTTCGTCCTGATGAAACGGACGCGTCTGAGCTGCCGCGTAATTTCAAGCTACTTGTTTCCTAGACTTCGAGAACGACGATCGTCTGCTTTGCGACGCGTCCTACATTTTCCAGAGAGAGGGCAGCCGCCGATCTGATTGATATATCAAGCTGGTCGTAGATTGCAGAATATTTCTCCAACCCGCGTATTCTGAAACTCGACAGTGCAAGCGATTTTGCTGTCCTGAGCTCAAACCAGTGGCCGAAAAGCAGCGTAACTCCTATCGTGTCTAGACTCTGCGGCGAACGTATTTGCCATCTAGACTTTAGCGCATAAGGACGTGGCCATCCTTCTCAAAGTAAACGACTTCTATCCAGAGTACGGGTGGGGGTACCCATCTCCGTCCCACGTAGTAGTCGGCAAACGTGCTTTGCGACGACCCGCAATTACTCGGGAATAGCGCCCAGGGTTTTCCGCCGAACAATAGCTTCACATTACTTTTGACCGTCATCGTGAGTGTTTCCGGTTGACACCTGGGTCTCATGCGGGCTTTCCTTGATTCAATCCACCGATTAGGTCCATTCCACGTCGTTGCTTTGGTTGTCCTCAATTTGCTTCGTCGCGTTGAGCGTAGAGCGGCATTCCATGGGTCCATCGTTGACCTTGAAAGGAACCACCATGTCCGAAACGACCACTGCAACACACACTGGCCTGTCTGACAATGCCGCTGGCGCGATCGCCTACATCACCTTCGTCCCGGCTCTCGTTTTCCTGGTCATGCCGCCCTACAACTCAAGCTCGTATGTCCGCTTCCACGCCTGGCAGTCGATGATCCTCAACGTCACCGCCTTCATTGTCAACATCACGTTGAGTCTCGTGGTTGCCCTGACATTATTTGCTAGTTCGACGGTCTTCTTAACGCTCATCCGAGGCGCCTGGGTTGTGTGGATGCTCTTATGGGTCATCTGCTTGGTGCAGGCAATTAACGGAAAGCGCTTCAAGCTTCCTGTTATCGGCAACATTGCGGAACGCATAGCCAACAAGTAGCCCGTAGCTCGCCATACCTTCCGTGTCCGTGCACGGCCACTTACCGACGTGCACGGCTACCTGCGTTTGCCCTTCTTGCTCAGGCGTTTTTTACCTTTCGCCCGCCCAGCCTTGACGTCCTTACGCTTGGCCTTCTTCGGCTTGCGCTGAGAGCCTGCGGACTTGCCTCCAGTCAGGGCAATTCCTTCTTCGACGATAGAAAATTGCAGTCTTCGTTCCTGGGCAAGAATACGATCCAGAATCACCTGCACCCGATCGCCGGCACGAAAGCGGCGGCCCCCTCGTTCACCGATAATCTCATGCGTGTTTTCACGCCATGTATAACGATCGTCCCGCAATGAATCGATCGGCACCAGTCCCTCAACAAAGAGGTCGGTTAACTCCACAAAGAGCCCGTACTTCGTGGGATTCAAAACCAGGCCAGCGAACTCCTCACCCACGCGATCCTGCATGAAGCGCACCTTCTTCCATTCCATCAATTCACGTTCGGCTTCAGCAGCGCGCCGCTCGGTCTGGCTGGTCTCTTCGGCGATCTGGGCTAACTCCGCCTCGGGAATGGGAGGCTCTGTGATGGACTCCGGGCCGTCGCCGTGATTCTTTTTGCGGCTGAGCACAATGCCGCCCAGCCCTTCGTTGGGATGCGTCCATGGCGAACTATGCCGTCCCTCTGCGACCTCGCCAATTCCCGCGACACCTTCGCGCAGCAACTGTTTGGTAATGCGATGCACGATCAAATCCGGATACCGCCGAATCGGCGAAGTGAAATGCGTGTACGTCGGCGCAGCCAGCGCAAAATGCCCCTCGTTAATCTCTGAATAGCGCGCCTGCTTGAGCGACCGCAGCATCAAGTAGCTGAGAATGCGCTCTTCCGGGGTGCCCTCAATGCGTTTGGCCAGCTTCTGATACATCCGCGGCGTCACAGGAATATCTTCGGCCACTTCGTGCGTCCGCACATCGCGCCCACTGCGCTGTGCATCGCGCCGATCCCCGCGCGTTTGAATGCGCCTTACCGGCAGCGCTCCCAGACCCAGCGAATAGCCAAAGCTCGCCGCCAGTTCTTCAAATTGCACCACCCGCCGCGCCTCTGGCTTTTCGTGAATGCGGTACAGCGAAGGAACACTCATGTCTTCGAGCCACGTCGCTACGCATTCGTTCGCGGCCAGCATGAATTCCTCGATCAGCCGATTGGCCCACGTGCGCTCCGACTTCGTGACGCCGCGCATCTGCCCCTGCTCGTCGAATTCGATCACCGGTTCAGGCAAATCGAAATCGATACTGCCACGCTCTTCGCGGCGCTTGTTCATCAGCATTGCCAGCTTGTGCATTCGCTCAAAGTCGGGTACCAGCTTTGCGTACCGAGTGCGCGTTTCCTCATCACCCTCCAGGATCGCGTGCACGTCGGTATAGGTCATCCGCGCCGCCGAACGAATCACGCCCTCGACAATCTCGTAGCCCTCGATCCGTGCTTCATTGCTCAATTGCATGATGCAACTCAGCACCAGCCGATCTTCGCCCGGCCGCAAGCTGCATATATCCGTCGAGAGCTCTTGCGGCAGCATGGGAATCGCACGATCGGGAAAATAGACGCTCGTTCCGCGCAACCTCGCTTCTAGATCGAGATCCGTTCCGGCGCGCACATACTCCGCGACGTCGGCAATGTGCACCTGAAGTTCGTAGCCGCCATCGGCGCGTTCCGTCACCATCACCGCGTCGTCAAAGTCACGCGCCGTCT
>JANXYB010000039.1 GCA_025350325.1 Acidobacteriaceae bacterium | reverse complement strand
CGGATGCGGGTTATTGGGCGACGTCGATCCGTAGACCGTGTTGCAGCCAGTATGCGCCGCCATCGCCATAACGCTCATGCCGTTGGCCAACCGGCCATCGACCGGCTGCAGATTCTTGTGATTGAAAGCCTCAGTCAACAGCACTGCGGCAATGGCCTCTACAAGCTGCTCGTCGGTGAGGTTGCCGTGTTCCGCCTCGTGTGCGGCAATGCGGGCTTTGGTGTCTTCAACGTCTTCGCCGCCGAGGCCAAGCACGAGGTGCGCGATGCTCTGTCGCAGCAGCGCGTACTCGGTTTCATTGCTCGCCTTCAACGCACCCAGCCGCGCCGCGCCAGTCTTCTCGAGTTCGCCAGCCTTGGCTACGAGGCGATCGCTCTTGGCGTGGTACACAGGCCGCATGTACGCCTCGGTCACCGCAGCGATCGAGCGCAGCACACTCTTTTCGCCGCAACCAGCGCACGCGCCGTCCCCTGAAACCAGCGCGTCGTAATTGGTTCGCACCATCAGCATGTTGCGCAGCGTTGCCGTCTTTGAATCCGCAGGGTTCGCCGCGTTGAACAGGCCCAGGTATTTCTGCGAAGTATCCGGCAGCAGGTTGAGGAACGCCGTACCCGTCTCGTGCTCTGCGTTGACCTCGATCGTTTCCTGCACCATCCTCAGCGCATTGTGATCGCCGCACGCCGTCACGCAAGCCGCGCAGCCCTTGCACAAATCACTAACAAAGATTGAGAAGATACCGCCTGTGCCCGGCGCTTTACGTTCCGGCGACGAGAAGATGGCATTCACCTTCTGGTATGCCATCGGC
This sequence comes from Acidobacteriaceae bacterium, assembly GCA_025350325.1. Classification (GTDB taxonomy): domain Bacteria; phylum Acidobacteriota; class Terriglobia; order Terriglobales; family Acidobacteriaceae; genus Telmatobacter. The sequence goes on along the minus strand of JANXYB010000039.1, from coordinate 23,100 downwards.
ACCTTGTCGATAATGTTGTAGAACTGCGTCTTGGCATCGATTGAGAATCCATCGACCGACTCCGTCACTTCGCGAATGATCTTCTGCAGCGGAGTGCCGCTCTTCATCTCCGCGACCATGCGTTGACGCGTGAGCTTCTCGATCTCCGGCAGCTTCTGCATCATCTTGGATCGCTCGCCCGCATCCCCCACGTAGCGAGAGACTGCCATCGTCAGCACTGTGGTCAGGTCCTGCGATGTGTTTGGCAGCGCCGTATCCGGGCAAACCGAAATGCAGTCCATGCACTGTGTGCAGTTCTCAGGAATGTAGAGCGGCGTTTCGCGACGCGCCACATACTTCGACGCCGTATCGCCTGTAGCTGCTGCAATCACGCCCATCGCCGATAACGGGGTAGACGGCTGATCGTATCCGAAATGCGAACGGAATTCCGCGTCAAAGGCAGCCAGACTCGCTACCGGCGTACGCGCCTCTTGTCCCGCGGGCATCGCTGTCGAGCGGCAGCCGCCAACCGTGCAGCTTTCGCCGCCAACCGTTGCCATTTCCAGAATCGGCAGCAGGGGCTGTCCGCGCAATGAGGAGCGGTCGGCAGCATTCTGCGCACCGATTGCGATTTCCTTGACGCGATCGAATCCCTGAATCATCACTTCCATGTTCGACTGCACGACTGCATCGCCAAGCTTGCCAAACTTTTTCACATACTGCTTGTGCACCACTTCCCGGAATTGCTCCTGCGTAATGCCAAACTCCTGCAGCAGACTGCTCACCGCAAAGAACGCGCCCAGAAACGCATTGCCCTGCATGCGCAATTGCAGGTCGGCGCGATCCGTGGCCTTCCTTGCAATCTCAAATCCGGGCAGCGTGAAGACGCGAATCTTCTTTTCAATAATCTGCTTGCGCGCCCAATGTGGCAGGTTCTCCCATGCGCGCTCGCCTTCCGCGTCCGACTCCCAAACCAGGCTACCGCCTTCCTGCATTCCGTCGAGTGGATTGGTGTGCGTAAACGCCTTCGGATCGCAGCACAAAACAACCGTCACATGGCGCAGATCGCAGTTCACGCGAATACGTTCTTTAGCCGCGACCATAAAGTAGCTGGTCGGCGCACCCTTCTTTTCTGAACCGTATTTGGGATTGGCGCTGACGTGAATCACTTCCCTGGGATTGCCAAGGTCATCGACCAGTCCGTCGCGCTCATAGAGCAGGTCGTTCAAATCGCCCAGAATCGCACCAAGGTTTTTGCCGGTGGTAATCGCGCCCCAACCTCCAATGGAATGGAAGCGCACTGCCACCGCTCCCTCGGGCAGCAACGAGGGCGTCTCTTCGCCAAGCACTGCGTAGGGATGGTCGATGCCGAGAACGAAGAAGCTTACTCCGTCCGCAGCCGTCTTACCGTCCTTGCGCGCGCGGCCCGCTGTCGCGAACTCGTATGCCCCGATCACGTGCTCAGGCCGGAAGTCGCGCGAGCCCAGTCCATAGGTACCGGAATAAATATGCGGCACTTCATCCATGGCCAGCGTCGGCAGGCCTTCCGCCGAGGGGTGGCCTTCATATCGAATCGCCTTAGACAGCGCGGTGCGAATATCGCGGCCCAGTGGATTGTCGCCGGCCAGTGCTTCATCGGTGCGCTCGAGGATGATTACGTTCTTCTTGCCCTTGAGCGCCTCGACCAGCGCAGCCTCAGGGAAGGGGCGAATGACGTTGACGTGAATCGAGCCAACCGTAACGCCGCGCGTTTCGCGCAGATAATCAACCGCGGCCTCGACGTTCTCAGCTGCCGAGCCCAGCGAGACAAATACGGTGTCAGTATCATCGGTTTTGTATTTGGTGATCAGACCGTAGTGGCGGCCGGTCAGCTTGGCAAAGTCTTCGTACGCTTCTTCGAGGAAATGCAAGATCGGCTCGGCGAAGTTGTTGCGGCGCGCCACGATGCCGTTCATGTAGTGTTCCTGATTCTGAACCGGCCCCAGCAGGATCGGGTTGCTCAGGTCCATCATCTTTGGAACCCGCCGGCGCGTCGGCCCAAACAGGACGCGTTGCGCCTCGGTGGGGCAATCGATGATGTCTTCCGGCGCTCCCAGGTATTCGCGAATCAGATCCGATTCGTGCTTGTAAAAGGTGCGCTCCAAGTGGCTGGTCAAAAAGCCATCCATGATGTTCATGCCCGGCGTCAGGCTCAGCTCGGTGACGCGGCGTAGGATGAGCGCCTGATCGGCGGCCTGCTGCGCGTCCTTGCCGAAAAGCATGATCCAGCCGGTATCGAGAGCACCGTAAATGTCGTCATGTCCGCAATGGACATTCAGTGCGTGCTTGGTGAGCGCGCGTGCGCCCACCTCGAGCACCATCGTAGAGCCCTTACCGGGGGCGTGATAATACTGCTCGACGCCGTAGACGACGCCTTGGCCAGAGGTGAAATTAACCACCCGCTTACCGCAGACAGAGTGCGCGATCGCGCCACCCTGGGCGGCGTGCTCGCCCTCAGTCTCGATGGCTATCGTATTGTGACCAAAGACGTTGAGATGCCCTTCAGCATAAGCCTGCTGGAAAAGCTCGCCGCCCTCGGTCGAAGGCGTAATTGGGTAAAACACGCCGGCATCGGCGATGCGCGTCTCGGTGTGGTACGAGACAAGCTGATTTCCATTTGCGGTAACTCGAATGCCAGGATAACGAGCAGCTTCGGTCATGAATCCCCCAATTTCCTTCTCTTTTACAGCTCCACTTGCCCTTGCTTTGCTTACTATTGGACGGTCCAGACGGGTTTGTGATTCAAGCTCCGACCGGCTCGGATTGATAGCATTTTGACGGGTTCTTCCCTCATTACACGGCCGCTCTCACCAAGTTTCGTTAGCCTCGATATACCTCAACGCCAGTGACTTCAGCACTTATTACGTTTTGCTTAATCCTGTCTCAGGCTTACGGCAGGCTTTCTGCCCACGACTTAGGTGAATGAGTAAGAGGCCGGATGCGCGGCCGACCAAGTGCGCTTGAATTGCTGTCACCGCAAGTCTAATGGCCCAATGCAAAAACGCGAAGCTTGCTGGGGAGATTCGCCATAAACACTTCACCTACAAGTATGCTCCTACTGCGGGGAGACGGTGTCCCAAAGCATGGGATGAGAGGCGAAGATTGCTTCGACGTCGGCAAGCTGGTAGCCCTCCCCTCCGCCGGAACTATACTTGCACTGATTTCAAGCATTTCTCGACCGAGGCATTCCGAGTGAACGACCAGCTTCCTCGCCCAGCTTCTCAATTTGCCCGCTACCCCAGCTTGAGTGGCCGAAACGTCCTCGTCACCGGTGGCGCCACGGGCATTGGCGAATCCATCGTCACACACTTCGCCCGCCAAGGCTCCCGCGTGGCCTTTCTCGATATTCAGGACGAGCCGGCCCACCAACTCGTCAACGCATTGACCGCCGAAGGCTGCCCCCCTCCCCTTTATCTCCACTGCGACCTCACTGACGTTGCTGCCCTCCAATCCGCCGTCCAGCAATCCCTCGCAGTCTTCGGTGCCGTCGACGTGCTCGTGAACAACGCCGCCAACGATCAGCGCCACTCCATTGCCGATGTCACCCCGTCGTACTTCGACCATTCCATCGCCGTCAACCTCCGCCCGCAGTTCTTCACTATTCAAGCCGTCCTTCCCGCCATGCGCGCGGCCCGCAGCGGCTCCATCATCAACATGAGTTCGATCTCCTGGCTGATCCCCTCGACCGGCGTCCCCCTCTATGTCGCCGCCAAAGCTGCCATCGTTGGGCTCACCCGCACCCTCGCTCACGAGCTCGGCCCCGACAACATTCGCGTCAACGCCGTTCTCCCCGGAGCCATTGCTACCGAACGCCAGCGCCAACTCTGGTACACCCCCGAATACAAAGCCGAAATCCTATCCAGCCAGGCGCTCAAGCGCGATATTCTCCCAGATGACGTGGCCCGCCTCGTGCTTTTCCTCGGTGCCGACGACTCCAGCGCCATCACTAATCAGAGCTACATCGTCGATGGCGGTTGGATCTAGTACGAGGAATAAGTAATCAGAAATCGGAGTCTGTGCCCCCGCGTGCCTTAGTATTCTCCGGGGAGCCATTCGCCATGCTAAGAGTCTCTAAACCGATCCGCCGTCTCATTCCTTGCCTTGCATCACTCATCGCACTTGTTGCCGCGACCACAGTCGGTGCCCAGTCTGCCGCCGATGCGGCCAAAATCGCCGCCAATCTCACCCCGGAATCGAAAACTGTGATCGAGCGGCTATCGGGCTTGCGCGAATTGCCCGATGGCGCGTGGAAAATGCATGGCGGCGATCTCGCCCACGCTGAAGCCGCAAGTCTCGATGACAGCGGATGGCAGACTATCGCTCCCGAAGCACCAGGATCGAATGACGCCGTGTGGTTTCGCCAGACCTACGAGGTGCCGCCGACGCTCAAGGGCTACGACCTGACCGGCGCGCGCATCTGGTTCCAGTTTCACGCCAGCGCCAACGGGCCGATGCCCGAGATCCTCTACTTCAATGGAAGGCGCGTCGCGATGGGCGACGATCTTGAACCGGTTGTGCTGTTCGATGCCGCGAAGCCCGGCGAAAAAGTAAGCGTCGCCGTCAAGTTGCTGCACACCGTCGATAAAAAATCGATTCACGGAGCAACGCTGAAAATCGACTACCCCGAGGGCCGCCCCAATCCTGAAGACCTGCGGATGGAAATGCTCTCGGCCACCCTGCTGGTTCCAGCTCTCGCGCCCGGCGACGCGGCCCAAATGACCACTCTCAACGATTCCATCACGGCAATCGACTTGAAAGCTTTGGATGCGCACGACCAGGCGAAGTTCGATGCGAGTTTGACATCGGCGCGCGGGAAACTTTCGGCACTCAAACCGCTGTTGCAAAAGGTGACGCTCCACCTGACCGGCAATTCGCACATCGATGCTGCATGGCTGTGGCCGTGGACCGAAACCGTAGACGTGGTGAAGCGCACCTTTGGCACCGCGTTGCAGTTGATGTACGAGTACCCGCAATACACCTACTCGCAAAGCGCGGCGGCTTATAACGAGTGGCTTGCGCAAAAGTATCCCGACATGAATGCGGAAATCGCCAAGCGGATCAAAGAAGGCCGTTGGGAAATCGTGGGTGGCATGTGGGTTGAGCCCGACCTCAATATGCCCGACGGTGAATCGCTGGTGCGGCAGTTACTTGTGGGCAAGCGCTGGTTTAAGCAGGCATACGGAGTGGATGTGCGCATCGGGTGGAATCCCGACTCGTTTGGATACACCTGGCAGTTGCCGCAGATTTACAAGAAAAGCGGCGTCGATTATTTCGTCACGCAAAAGATGGCGTGGAACGATACCAACCAACTGCCGTTCAAATTTTTCTGGTGGGAATCTCCCGATGGATCGAAGGTGCTGTCCTATTTCCCGCACGACTATGCCAACGACAATCTCAATCTCGTACGCCTCTCGCGGGACTACGCCATCGCGCAAAAGCAGGCCACAGGGCTGCCCGGGATCATGGACCTCTATGGCATTGGCGATCACGGTGGCGGCCCGACGCGCGCCGTTCTCGATGAAGGATTTCATTGGGCAGATCAGAGCGGTAAAGGTGGCAGCCACGTAACGCCGAAGATTGAGTTCGGCTTGGCTCAGCCGTACTTCACCGAACTCGAAAAACAGATTGCGCCCGACAGTCCGGTGTGGGATTACAAGTCGATCGCGAAGGGCTATACCGCGCCTCCAGCTGTCGAGGGCAAGGTCAACATTCCAACATGGAAAAGCGAGATGTATTTCGAGTATCACCGCGGAGTGATGACCACACAGGCCAATCACAAGCGCAACATGCGTGAGAGCGAAGTGCAGATGCTCAACGCGGAGAAGTGGGCGTCGCTCGCCTGGCTCGATGGCCGGGAATATCCCGCCACGCAACTCACGGAAGATTGGAAAAAGGTCCTCTTCAACCAGTTTCACGATCTCGCAGCCGGGTCGGGCATCGGCGTCATTTATAAGGACGCGCAGAATGACTACGACGTCGTGCGCTACTCGACCAACGAGATCAGGTCGACCGCGCTTGAGGCTGTCGAGGAACGAGTCAACACCGCCGGCAATGGCACTCCAATCGTTGTTTACAACCCGCTAGCCTGGGAGCGTTCCGGCGAAGTGAGCGTGCACATGCAAGGGCAGAAGGCCGCCATTGCGGCCACGGGAGCCCAGGTCGTTGAAACCAAAACCAACGCGGTCACCGGCGTCTCCGACGTCAGACTACATGTGCTCAAAGTTCCCGCGCTCGGATATAAAGTGGTTTGGTTGGGAGCAGGCAATCGCGCCAAGATGAGCGCCGGCAGCGATGTAGGGGCGAAGGAATCCGGAAACTCGATCGGACTGGAAAACGATACCCTGCGCTTGACCATCGACAAGCAATCCGGCTGCATCACGAGCCTGTTTCACAAGAAGACAAATTTCGAGACGCTTGCCTCCGGCGCATGCGGCAATCAACTCCAGTTCTTCAAAGACACGCCGAAAGATTACGACGCGTGGAACATCGATCCGGGCACGCTCGACGTCGCGCCGGCAACCATCGACAAGGCCGACTCGGTGGAACTGCTGAGAACGGCCGAGCCCAGCATTCGCGTCACGCGCCACTGGCAGAACTCGAAATTCGTGCAGACATTCAGCTTCGCCGCGGATGGCGATGAAGTTAACGTCGACAACGAAATCGACTGGCACGAAGCCCACGTCCTGCTGAAAGCTGCATTTCCTCTGGCCGCGACAGGGCCGTTTGCAACTTACGAAATTCCTTACGGAACCATCGACCGCCCTACAACCCGCAACAATTCATGGGAGAAGGCCCAGTTTGAAGTTGCTGCCATGCGCTGGGCGGATCTAGGCGATGGCAAGCACGGGCTAAGCGTCATCAACGACACCAAGTATGGTTACGATGCGGTCGGCAACACGCTGCGCCTTACGCTGCTGCGCTCGCCCAAGTGGCCCGATGCTGAGGCCGACATGGGCCATCATCATTTCCATTACTCGCTTTATCCGCATGCCGGCATATGGAAAGATGCGATGACGGTGCGGCATGGCTACGAGTACAGCTATCCGCTGACTGCAGTCGTCACCACCGCGCATGCTGGATCGCTGCCCGCCGCGCACTCCTTTGCATCGCTAACACCAGAGAACGTGGTGCTGACCGCAGTGAAGAAGGCCGAGGATGCAAAAGGGCTGATCTTCCGCGTGTATGAGTGGGCGGGAAAAGATACGACCGCCGAATTCCACGTGCCGCCGGGCGCAACCGCAGCAACTGTAACCAACATGATGGAGACGCCCGAGGGTGCACCATTGCCGCTGGCCGGCGATGTAGTCAAGGCTCCCATCCATCCGTACGAAATTTTGACGATCCGCGTGGACTACCCCAGTGGTGGCCCAAAGGAATAGATCTCCGCCGCCAGCCGATCCACGGCTAAAGACGCGCTGCAGGAAACGCGCGTCTCTGGCACGCTATAACTGGCCATGACTTCACCCGTGCTGACAGCGCGAAACTTCAGGCGTGGTAAACACGGCGATACTTCGACCGTGGCAACAGGGCGAGCATGCGGGCGGGGTAAACAGGGACGAAACTTCACCCGTGGTGACAGCGCGAACATTCAGGCGTGGCAACAGGGCGAACACTCGGGCGGGGTAAAACAGGGACGAAACTTCAGCCTTGGTAACGAGGCGAAACTTCAGGCCGAGTAACTGTGTAGGGACTGAATGCTCTGCCACGGGACGAATACTTCAGGCCTTGTAAACAGGACGAAACTTCAGCGGTGGTAACAGGGCGAACTTCGGCCTTGTAACCCTGCACTGACTCCATGCTTTGTAACAGGGCACGACTTCAGTCGTGCCGATAAACCTAACCAAAGCAATGAGCTTTAGCCCCTGAGCGTGCCACTCGCTGCACAAACGATAGCTGTCGCTGAGCGGGCACGGTTGAGACAGGCACCCGTTGCAGCAACCTTTAAACAGCTTTGCTACTCTACCGATAGGGAGCCATCACCACCATGGACATCACTTCCCCGTTCTTCGTTGTACCGGTGATCATCGCCATTTTCGCAGCCTGCATCCTATGGGCGACCAGGGGAGAGGGCGATAGCCACCAGCCGCACGAGGCTGAGGTTGGCAGCCACAAAGACCACTAACATTCGTTGATTGAATTCCGCCGCTGTCTCACTGCGTAACCGCGATAAGCGAGACGCCGGCAAATTGCTTTCTCCGCTTCAACGCGCCCCGCAGATTGCGGTCCACTGTCGCACACGCGAATCCCATAGTCTGACGAACACAAAACGGCCGCTGCATTTGATTTGCAGCGGCCGTCGTTGTCTGCTTTTCAGATCTAGTTCTGATTCGGCTTTTGATCCTTCTTCTCGTCCTTCGGCTTGTCGGGTTTGCTGTTTCTGTCAGGCGGCGGAGCAGGGCGGGCCGCCGGCGGCGGTGCCGAGGGCCGAGGAGCCGGTCGTTCCGCTTGAGGCTGCACAGGCCGAACCGGCTGCTGAGACGCAGGCGGGGGCGCTTGGCGAGTGGGCTGCTGGGGCTCAGTCTGTGGCATCGGACGCCTTGCAGGCGGCGGGCCGGGGTTCATATCCTGCCGGTTGGCCGGGGGACTTGGCCTCTCCGCAGGCTGTGCAGGCGGCGGCGTATAAGGCCGCGCCTGGCTGCCAGGATTGTTAGCTGGCGACTGGTTAGGCCGCTCGCCGGGCTGTGTAGGCGGCGGCGTATAAGGCCGCGCCTGGCTGCCAGGATTGTTAGCTGGCGGCTGGTTAGGCCGCTCGCCGGGCTGTGCAGGCGGCGCCGTATAAGGCCGCGGCTGCTGCCCGCCAGGCGCAGGCTGATTTGGATATTGCGGGTTGGGCCGCGTCTGGCCATTCGGATTGTTCGACGGCGGCTGATAAGGATTGCGCTCGCCGGACCCGGCACCGGGCGGTACCCGATTCGGCTCCACCGGCTGTTGCGGATTCGGGCGCGGCTGTCCACCGGGAGCAGTAGCCGGGGGCTGGTTAGGCCGTTCGCCAGGCTGCACCGGAGGCGGCGTGTAGGGCCGTGGCTGCCCGCCCGGATACATAGCCGGAGGCTGATTAGGATTGCGCTCGGTAGGCCCAGCATTAGGCGGTATCCGATTCGGCACCGGCTGTTGCGGATTCGGGCGCGGCTGTCCACCGGGAGCAGTAACCGGGGGCTGGTTAGGCCGTTCGCCAGGCTGCACTGGCGCTGGCGTGTAGGGCCGTGGCTGGCCGCCCGGATTGATAGCCGGAGGCTGGTTAGGATTGCGCTCGCCGGACCCAGCTGTTGGCGGTATCCGATTCGGCTGCACCGGCTGTTGCGGGCCGGTGCGAACACCGACTCCAGGCTGGTTAGGGTTCGCGGGCTGTCCGTTTTGCGGATTCAAGGTCCTTCCCGCAGGCCCCACCGGTGAAACATGCGCCGGAGCAGCAACGATGGTTCTACCAGGGATAGGCCGCGCTTGCGGAGGTGCCGGGCGTACCGGGGCCGCGACCGGCGCTGCTCCAGGGCGGGCCGACTGTAGTTGGCCTTGCTGGTTGATAAGATTAGGCCGCTGCACGCTCACTGGAACGGGGCGGGCAGGTGGGCGCGACACCAACGAGAGATGTGTGGGTGCCACCTCCGGCCGAGCCAAAGGCTGCACATGCGCCATTTCACGAGCATCCACGTGAACCGCGGAATTGCGAGCCGAACGTCCGGCAGCGAAATCCTGTTGACGCATCGCGGTCACACCGCTGGTCTGATTTACATATGTAACGTTGTTGACATTGTTGACTACGTTTACGTAGGTGTTTTGTATGTGAACGTGCGAGCTCTCGCGGATGTTGGTGATGTTGACCTGATCGATGTAGCGAGGGCTGGCGCGATACCAGGGGCGATACGCCTCTCCAGGGCCCAACGGAAACCATGCCGACACCCCGACACCGCCGAAGTGGATACCGCCGGCAAACACTACCAGGGCAGGCGACCAGATAGGATGCACGCTGGGTGATCCGGGAATCCAACCCCAGCGGTTGTTGTACGAGACCCAGCGGCCATAATGAAACGGCGCATAGCCCCACGATTCGTCCTCCACCCACACCCAACCCCAGGGATCGCGATCGACCCAGTGTCCGTTGTGATACGGTGCCCAGTCAGCGGATACGTCCCGAGGAAACCATACTGCTCCGTATTCAGTGTTGGGCTGCCAGTCGCCATGGGCGTCGAGGTCAGCGGCACCGGGAATTTCAGGGCTCACATAACGGTAGGACGCGACCCGGGAGAGTTGCCGGTCACGGTCCTGGCTCCACGCATCGAGATCGTCGGGCGCGGCGGCTTGAAGCCACTGCGGCGTCACAGGATTAGATCCGGACAACTCGAGCGACTCGCCATTTTGCAGGTCCTGGCGAAAATCTCCAGCTGCTGTGATATCGGCGAAGTCACCAAGATTTGTGAAGATGGTAGCTCCGTCGGTAGGGTATACGTCGATACGCATGTCACCGGCGCGGCCAAATTCAGCATTGCCGTTGGGCGTGTTTACGTCAAACAGTTGTCGCGGCCACAGACCAAAGGAGTGCAGATGGACCGAACCCTGGGCAACCCCAAAGGAGATTCCAAACTGCGTGTCATTCACCATGCTGACGTCACTATTGGGACCGATGCGCAGGAAGGTCTGTCCCACCTGTATCTCGGCGCGGCCGTCCGTGTCGGTGAAGATGCGGTCCCCGGGACCGAAAGGAAGGTTGGGGTAAGCCTGGCCCCAGTCATCGGCCCCGACCGGCTGAATAGAGACGTTGCCGGAAATCGAGGCGATGCGGCCGGCCTCGGCCGGTGGATCGTCCTGCGCATGAGCGACGGCTGCGTTTGCTGCGAGCAAAGTCGCGCAGGCGGTCGCCAGCACCAGCGTTCTAGCAGAGAGTAGAGCAAGAGACTTCATAGGTATTATCCTTTCGTGCGCGTGCCGGCCTTTGCAGCCTGGTCAAGTCGTTCTGTTGGATGCCCATCACCGAAACATGGTCTGCTGGTATGTCACCTGACACATACCGTGCTTTCCGGTGCAGAAACTCCAAGGTTCAAGACTACGAAAGATACTAACCCCGGATTTCGCGAGAAGTAGTACAAAGGTCTAAACGCGGGGGGCAGCGATTTAGAGGAACTGCGGTCAAGCTTGCCTCGTACAAGATCAAGAGGGTGAATCAATGAATTCGAAATTTACAGTGGTACTCGCGGGAATGGCGCTGCTCGCCGGAGCGGCGGGATGCAGGGTGCATGTGGACAAAGGTTCTAACGGCGAAGACAAGACCGTCCAGGTTGACACGCCATTTGGGGGCGTCCACGTAAATACCGATCAAACCAAGGCCCCCGATCTAGGGTTACCGGTCTATCCCGGTGCGGAAATCGTAAGCGATGACGAAAAGCACAAGTCCGCTGACGTAAACATGGGATTTGGCGAATGGCAACTACGGGTGCGCGCCGTCAGCTATGGAACTCCGGACTCACAGGAGAAAGTAGCCGCGTTTTATAAAAAGGCCTTGGCACGCTATGGCGACGTAATCACGTGCAAGAATAATGCACCGGTGGGCACACCGCTTCGGACCACGGAAGGGCTGACCTGCTCCGACGAAGGCAAGAACGAGAACGTCAAGATCGATGCCCAGGATTTTGGAAAGAAGGGCGGCCTGGAGCTGAAGGCCGGTTCCAAGCATCATCAACACGTAGTCGGTTTTGAAGATTCAAAGAATGATCGGACGCGCTTTGCCCTGGTAGCCCTCGACCTGCCTACATCGATGGGCAGCAAAAGCGACTAGAATTCAGGCCAAATCAACTGAGCGGAGACATCTGACTGCTTTAGGCGCGGCTCTAGCCGCGCCGCTGAACTGCAACCCGCTGGGCTGATCAGCTTAGGCGACTGCCAATCTCAACGCATCGTCGATCCTGCGCTGCATTGCGTCCTTGGGCGACTCGGGAACTCGAGCAAAAGTAGAGGCAATAGGCTCAACTTCGTGCAACGTGCTTTGCGCTTGCGTTTCAGCGAATATTACCGGTGCCACAGGATTGGATATGGTCCGCTCGCCGCGCTCAAAAGCGGGCTCCGCAATATTGATGCACGACACAAGTGCTACAACCACTCTTTCGAGATGTGTTCGACGAATCTCCATATGTTCCAGGGTTTCGGAAATCTCTTCGAGTTCAGTATGACCAGTGTTGTAGGCATCGCAGTATGCGTGTTGATCGGGCAGTTCGTACATAATCCTTCTCCTTATTTTGCAGACTAGCAAAGAAGTAAGGGCGACGAATGACCCAAACGTGGCATTACAAGTACTTTAGTCACAATTCTCGCTAGATGAGGGAGATGCGTGCGTCGCCGGCATGACATGAACGGAAATGCGTACGTCGCCGGCATGACATGAACGGAAATGCGTGCGTAGCCTGCATGTTCATTGAGGCTGAGATCTTTTCGGCGAATCACGGTCTGCGGACCTCAGCGAATGGTAGCTGCAGATTCTGCTACACTACAACGAGCGATTCAGATGGGATAACGCTACAGGCAGCGCCCACTAAACGCCGTCTGCAAACATGTTCGGGGAGTGGCTCAGCCTGGTAGAGCACCTGGTTCGGGACCAGGGGGTCGGAGGTTCGAATCCTCTCTCCCCGACCATTAGAATTAATAACTTAGACTAGGTTCCAATACCGTTAACTAGCTTACAGTTCCCAAAAGGGTTCCCATTCTTCCCACAATCCGCCACTGGGGACGCCCTTCAGCGGAAGCGCGGTTCTTTTCCTTCTTTCCCCGTCCGGTTCTGCGAACACGGCTTCAACGATCTGGGATGCGGCTTCAACGCGCTCGCTCCATCACGTCTTTGAATGCACATCGAGCGTATGCTTCCCGAGCTTCCAGAGTGGCCCATGTTGTCACCGGCAACCTCGGGACGAGCGCCGAAGCGTGGCATCAGCCTGGCGTGCGTGGTACGAAAGCAGCGGAAGTCGATCGTCTTCTCCAGGCTGACACTTTCGCCCACGGGCTTCAGATGCCGGTGAAGCAAATTGTGACGATCCAACTTCTTGCCCACCCTCTCGGCGAAGACAAGGTCGTCCGGCTTGCGCAATTCCTTGTTGCGTGCCCACATTGCCCGTATCGCGCCGAGAATAACTCCGTGTTTGTCGTACGACACTGGTCGCTTGCCGGCATCCGTTTTTACGTCGGCGAATTCATTGTCGTAAACGCGCTCGTCCACGACGATGCGAGCGCGAAGAATGTCCTCCATCTGAGTGCCAGAACTTCCCCCGGTCGCATGAGGCGAAGACAATCAAAATCATAATCGACTTCGTCGGCTCGATTGGAAAATCGATGATCCGGCGCATGTCCCCAAGTAAGAGGAGCACAGTCGGCTTGACGGCTTTTTTCTCGGAAGCTTGACTCCGACAGCTGAATTCTTCTCGAGCATTCCCAACTTTTGCCCTGATTCGAAACTGCGCGAAGACACTGCGAAGCCGGGTGGGAAGCCTTCAGCGTAACCGGCTTCTGCGCCGCCATTTCCGAATGTGTCGCTGGCCTCATAGCTGTGAAGTACCGTCTATAGCGGTTACCAAATTGGTTTACGCGATAACTTCAGACTAAGTAATTTCAGAGATAACTTACTTAACTTCACCTAAGTAAAGTTTTATACATCAGACTATAATTTGAATGCTCGTAATGGTTGTAAACCTCACATCCGGACGAAGCCGTCTGGATGTGGAAGCTTTGCACGGGGACTTACGCGCATCAACGGGATCAACTAATCAAAGGGCGTATTCATTCACTGTCAACGCAGGTGTTGTGCGTGCGCGAGAGGTACAGGCGCGAAGAAAAACCACCCCTCGCATTTCTATTAGCAATGGCTGACGCGTGGGCCGCTTGCATTCGAAGATTCAAAGAGAACTAACCGAGGGTTGTCAGGCACACAGACATGAAAAGGAGTGTGATGATTACTAAATGTGAACACTGTTTCGGATGTAAAAAGAGTTGCAACTTATCGCTTACCGAGAAGTATCCGAGGATGACCATAGGAGCGGTCTCTGTTTTACTCACCGCCGCCGGTATCTGCATTAGCCTGGCTTGGGCGGGAGTGTAGGGTAGAGGTTCGAGAATTTGAGCGAATGACCCCAACATGTGAACACAATTGTGGGCACTGAGCCGTTCGACGCGATTCTCGTTTCATGGCAGCGACGATACCAGTAGACACCCATCAACGCACCTGCGCGCTTGACTCACTCGCTGGCCTCTCCAACGACTTGACCTTCCAGATGCAATCCCTTCTCAAATTCCCATTCGGCCGTCCCCGATTGAGCAAATCGCATTCAAACAGAATCTAAAACACCACCTTTAGCCAAACTGACCAAAGAGTTGAATTTCCGTCAAACAAAACGCAAAAAATCAGGGGTATCTCAAGACGCCGAGATACCCCTCAATGCCATGACACAAAATTTACTGAGCGATGTACGTGTAGTCAGTGCCCTGCCAGGCTCCATTAATCCACGAATACATGCGCGCATAGATTGTGTTCCCGGTGATGGGCAATCCGAAACGGTTGTAGAAAGTCCGCTCATCGCGGGCGGATTGTAGAGATCGTGCGAGCCAACGCCGGTGGTTCCAAGCCACAGCGAGTAGAGCAACTGAACGTTGAATAAATGGAAGTGAATTGAGTGAGTGTCCACGCCGTTGTGGGTGATCTTCCAGATCTGCGTTCCATCTCCCATGGTGCCTACCGGCTGTCCTGAAACAGCTTTGGAATCCGAAAGTAGTTCGGTCGGAGGATCGAAGTATGTGTGACCAGAGAGACATCAACGAACACTCTCAGTCACGACCGTGCTCAACATCTGCGGGCGCCGCCATCCATCCTTAACCCTGTTCGCACTCCAGCCAGATCAGAAACGCGTCCCCGAAGCGCCAAAACGGTAAGTCTCACCGAAAGTTATGCCGCGCGGATTCAGGGTATGATTCTGGTTTGTGATGCTACTGTGAAAGTTCGGAATCGCTTCGTAGGTATAATCCACACGCGTCCACCAGTGCCCCCGCGTGTGGTATTCCAAGCCAACCCCGACAGCCCAAGTGCCATAAGTGGAATGAAGATGGCCGGTACCGTTTCCGGGTTGCGTCAGGCTGGCAAAGCCCACTTCGCCTTTGTAAATCGGCTGCAGCCTGCCCCAGTAACCCGAGGTGCAAATCAGACCGCCTTCGCCGACAAAGAGCTTGTAACGGGAAGCTGCGTCGTTTCCGCCAAGGATCATGGAGTGGCCCTCCGCATTGATCCCGAGGCAATGCCCTATCGTTGCGGTAGCCCAGGCGCTCGGCCCCCACCTATTGATGTGCGCTGTTCCCCAATCGCCAGACCAGTAGTTCATTCCCCCGCCGGCGCTCAGTTTAAGGGGAAACGCCTTCCCCGCAGTTCCCGCCGGCTGCACCTGGGCAAGGCATGGAATCGAGACGAGAACAACAGCTACAGCCACCGCCAGCTTTGCACCCGCCCACTTTACACCCGTCAACTTTGCACTCATCGTCAAGCTCCTGATTTGCGTGCCAGTCCGATCAGGACCGACCTGAGTTGAACCCAAAACAGGATACGATGCGCGGTCTTGACCTAGGGTGGCCCGTCGCATGATTGGATTAGCATGGGTCCGTTTCAGAAACGGCGGGATCGGCAACCCCAACGGCCAGAATGGCGGGGCTAAACAGCCCGATACGCACTGAGCGCACTTAGACAATGCTCTGGATAATGTGCACCTGAAAGGTGCGCTCCCAAGCTTTATCGTTAAATGCGCAATATGGAATGCGTTGTAACTTCATTGCTGAACCCCACGCGCTTTTCCTGCCGATCGCAACCCTCTCCTAAGCCCCCCAGGAGTCTGGTGCGAAAGGAGGGACTCGAACCCTCATGGATTGCTCCGCCAGATCCTAAGTCTGGTGCGTCTGCCAATTCCGCCACTTTCGCGTATCTATAAAAACATCGATTTACATTTTTGTGTAATTAGTGTTGTTGTGTTCATTCGCTGCATAATTGTTCACGTTCTCACCGCAGCACTCTAAGTTTATGGCCGCTGTTAAGGTTTGCGTACCCCATCGTCATACTGAATTGTACGGTGACTTGGGGTGGTGGCGATAATTCAATAGGAATATCAGTCATTGGACTTCCGGCTCAAGCCTGCGTTCTCATAAAAGAAATCAAATGAGAAGGTTCATCATCACCGGCGCACCGGGGGCAGGAAAGACCTCCATCATCCGTCAGTTAGAACTCGACGGGTTCAGCGTAGTCGAAGAGGCAGCCACGGATGTCATCGCTGCCGCGCATGCGCAAGGAACTGTTGAAATCTGGAGAAATCCATCGTTTATCGATGTAGTTGCTAATCTGCAAAGGGAACGTCAGATTCGGGCGTGTTATCAGCCGGATGAGGTTCAATTTCACGACCGTTGCGCAGTGTGTACCGCGGCCTTGGCAACCTACCTCGGGCATCCTTATACGCCCCTTCTTGCCCGCGAACTGGAGCGTATCAAAAAAGAAGCTATTTACCAACAGCGGGTCTTCTTCATTCGCAATCTTGGCTTTATCACAGCGACCGAAGCGCGGCGAATCAGCTTCGAGGAGACGCTCCGCTTTGAGAACATTCACCAAGAAATCTACCGAGACTTTGGCTTCGACCTGGTGTCTGTCGAGCCAGCAACTCTGGTCGAACGGGTCAACATCATCAAAGCGGCCATTTCTAAGTAAGGCGGCCAATGCTGTGATCCTTAGTGCTCGCAAGCCTGCATGCAGAGCAGAACATCAGGACTTGAGAAGGCTAAAAATGCGCTCTGTCATTACGAAAAACTTTTGCAGTCTGCACCTCGTGCATCGCCTGGACCTTTGAAGAATAATGGAGTGGAAAAGCGCCCTTTACCTCGCGAGAGTGCTTTGCGTGCACAGTGGAATGGCTACTCGGAGCGAATTGAAGCCGCAGTCTTCACCCCAGGAACGCGAGTGGGCCGATCGAACCTGATTTCCGTTCCCTATCCTGTTCTTACCGTAACTTACTTATCTTTTCTGCTGTTGGGCTCCATCCTGATGTTGTTTCAGGAGGAATTCATGCCAAACCCCAACAATCGCAGCTCCCTTTCCGCCGCCTTGGTGCTTCTGGCCGGCGCCCTGCTCGCCGCATCGGCGACCGTTTCCCACGCACAACAAAACTCACGAGTCATCCTTCTCAGGGGCACAGATGTCGGTCATTTCACCGTTGCCGTCACACAGAACCCTCAGGTCGTGATCACCAGCGATCACGCGGTGGGAGAAGTAACTTCGATAGGAAGTTTTACTCTCAGCGCACAAGAGCACATCAACTTGCAAACCCTCCAGATCAGCCAAGCTCACTTCACCCTCACCGCGGCCAATGGAGATCATTTGAGCGGCACCTACCAGGGAACAGCGCACATGGTCGGCATACCTAACGTGATCGAGTACGACGTAGCAGGACTTATCAGCGGAGGCACCGGGCAATTTGAAGGAATGTCCGGCGCCATCGTTTTTCATGGCAGCGCCGACCTCGGACAAGGAACCTTCAAGGACGAAATCCTGGGAGTCGTCACCCCTGAGAGGTGAGCGCGCGACGCAGCAGTGTTCGACGCACTGGATGGGAAGGTCTACCATGTTGAGCGTGTACAGCGACGGCGAGAACGCAGTTCGCACCAGCGATGATGTGAGCGTCTTCTACCGCACGGAGGGCGAAGGAGCTACCACCCTGCTCTTCGTGCATGGTTGGGGAGGCAGTGGTTCGGGGGCTGCCTGGGACCCGTTGTTGCGGCTCCTCAACCATGGCGATCTGCGGCTCGTGTCGATGGACCTTCGCGGTCATGGCCGCTCTGAGCACACCGAGAGCGGCTTTACCACCGAACGCTTTGCCGCAGACATTCTCGAAGTGGCAGATCGCGTGGGCGCAGACCGATTTGTGCTGGTCGCCTACAGTATGAGCGGTCGATGGTCCCAATGGCTCTCTCTCTCTTGTCCCGACCGTGTCATAGGGCAGGTCTTGATTGCGCCCGTCGCGGCTGTCGCTCTGCCCATGCCAGAACAGGTGGTGGATGACTGGATCGCGCGCGTGCGCACGCGCAAAACCTATCACGATTTCGAAAGCCAATTTACGAAGATGCGCCTCGGCGAAAATGAACTGGACGAATGCTATAGCGCCGTGCAAAGCACGCCCGAGTACTCCTTGCGCGAGACCCTCCGCATGTGTGGTGAAGAAGGGTTTGAAGACCGTCTCGCGGAAGCTCATGTGCCCACGGTCGTCATCGCTGGAATGCACGATCCTTTGATGACGCCTGACTATCTTCGCCGCGAAATCGTGCAGAGGGTTCCCGGTGCCCGCATGGCCCTGCTCGATTGCGGTCACAACCTGCCGTTGGAGATGCCGATAGCGGTTGCGGCTGTCATTGAGGCGTTCGTTGCGGGACTGGCAGGCGATTCGATGCGGCACCGCTGAGACCGACGCGCTGCAGCAACAGCTGAAAGCGCTCTTCCCGCCGCAGAAGATCGAGCCGTGGCTCAACCGCGAGCCAGAACGGCAGCGTCGGCGATCTTTCCTCTGCGGCGTGTTCCAGATGTGACAGCGCCTGTTCCACTTCGCCAAGAGAGCAACAGAAGAGCGTCAGCCAGAATGCAGGTACGTATTCTCGAGCGGAGCGACTCGACAAGCGCGAGAAGAGTTCCCTCGCTTCGTCCTTGTTGTCCGCAACCGCCAGAGCCTGGCCCAGTCCGGCAACCGCCATTGGTGCATGGTTCGAGAATTGTACTGAATCCCGCAGTGTGCGTATTGCGGCTTCGGCATTCCCGATTGCAAGCTGACTCAAACCCAGGAAAAGCATCGCCGCCCAGAAATGCGCGTCAATCTCCAGCACGGAATTGCACTGCCGAATCGCTTCGGAGTATTGGTTTTCAAGATAATAACCGACGGCGAGTTGAGTTCCAATCATCGGGGAAAGCTGATCCAGTTGGAGGGCGCTGCTGAGGAGTTTCTTTCCTGCCATAAACTCTTTTCGCGCGCAAAGGCACGCGCCGTACCACTGCTGCGCAACCGGGTAGAGAGGAGCCAGAAGAATCGCTTCCTCAAATTCGCGCTGCGCTTGCGGCCAGTCCCATTCATAAAGGGCGGATACGCACGCAAGCACGGTCATAGCCTCGCCAAGCTGCGGATCAATTTCCAGCGCTCTCTGCGCAGCCGCCTTCGCCCGCGGCAGAAGACGTTCCCCTTTCTGCACTTTCCCCTGGCTCCCTGCGGCGCTCGGCTAAGACAGCGTCCGTAACGCCCTCCCCCTGAAAGTCAAATCTGACTTACGTACGGCTGCGGGCGGAAGGCGCGAATGCGTCATCGTTTCCGACCCGACCTTACCAGACCCCTTCTGGTTAATGTGGTGTATGACTTCCCTGAATACGCTATTGTTATGCATGCGTTAATGATCGAGCCTCTTGAGCACGTCATCCTGCGTCAGGACAACTTGCGTCGGAGAAGAACGAAAGGCACGTATGCCGGGTGACATGAATCCGTGGGATCCCAGTGATTGGGAAAAACACATTCAAAAAGTTCTCAAGGTGCGCTACGGGCAGCCGGTCGGCAGCTATCAGCATATTCCTGCGGATATCAAGGGAGATTGCGGACTAGAAGGATTTGCCCATGACGGTACTGCGTACCAGTGCTACGCCTGCCAGAATTGGAACGATTTCAGCGTCCTGTTAGATCATCAGAAAAACAAGATGACGGCCGATATCGGCAAGCTCCTGCGAAAAGAAGAGGAACTGCAGAAGATCATGGGGGATATCAGGATCGGAATATGGAACTTCGTCCTTCCGTTCTGGAACGATAAAGATCTCCTGAAGCACGCTCGCAGGAAGGAGGAGGAGGTACGGAAGAAGAGTCCCAAGCATGTCACCTCGGACTTCAAGATTTCCGTCATTACGAATGACGAGTTTGCCATCGAAACGCAAGCGTTAGCAAAACGGGATTTGTATCAGTTCGATGTCAAAGGTGAAATACCTGACAGTGTCGCCGCCGTAGCGCGGTGGTTCGATGACAACAACGGGTTGGAGATGGCAGAAAACCTGACTCGTAAATCAATCGTTATAGCCAAGGGTAAGTCTGAGGACATGCGAAGACGATTCCTGAACCGGATAGTTAGAGACTTCACCAAAGGTCAAGTGGTGCTGGGAAAGCTGGAGCTAGATCTGCCCGATGTGTATGAGAACGTGATCGAGCGGAAGACATTCCGCGAAGATGAATTAGAGGCTGAATGTGTCACCAACACGTCTGTGCCAGGCGAGTTTTTCAATGCAACGCTTGCTGGATATAAATCGCAGTTGAGAGCTGTGTCCGGAATTAGTCCACACGCGGCAGACCTTCTGGCACGAGAAGCTGTTGCGGACTGGCTTTTGCGTTGTCCTTTGGAGTTTGAATAATGGACGAGAAGAGCATCACAGTCGCTAGTGATCAGTCACTTAGATTCAAGCGGAGACCTATGGCAATTGCGGCGGAGCTTCGGCCAGATTGGAAAATCGGCGCCATGTTGCTTATTCTGCACATCAGTTCACGCGGGGGCAAGAGCTCGCTGCGGCGATTATATTCTTAATTGGGCGCTCCGTTCGTCTAAAAATCGGGCAGAGTTTGAGCAGGTCAGGGAGCATCAGCAGCCACTGTTCAGCTTCCAATTCCGCTTTGAACCTGCGCTCGGTCGCGCCATCAACCTAGCAGTCGGTGAAGAATACGTTGAGTGGGTCGGCGGAAACCGTCTTCAGATCACCCCAAAAGGACAAAGATGGGTCAAAGACATCCTGAAAGATAAGTCTGTTATGCAACAAGAGCGGGAGTTTCTGGAGCGTATCGGCAAAGACATTACGGAAGGCATCGCTACGGAGATGATCACGGTGAAAATCGTCTAATGCTGCGCATACGGCACCTGTATATCAACATAAACACGGATCACGGTAAGTTCGGAACGCAGCAAGATTTCCAAGATGGCCTGAACATAATTCGAGCAGAAAACTACGCTGGAAAGTCGCAAGTGGTTCAGTCCATCATGTATGCGCTCGGGATGGAGGGGATGCAGGGGCCATCCCACTCTGTTCCACTGGCCCACGCGATGACGGAGTATCTTGATTACTATGTCGCCGGAAGCAAACTAAATGCGAAGGTTATTGACTCGATGGTTTCCATTGAGATTGAAAACGGTCATCAGCAATTTCTGACTGTGCAGCGCGCAATTTCTGGCGAACGAAACCGCCACCTTATGACCGTATATGAAGGACGCGCGGTCACGAAGAGTGAAGGGCTAAGCACGGCTCGTGATTACTTTGTTCGAGAGGGGGGAGCGACCAGTAGCGAACTTGGCTTCCATCGATTGCTTAAAGATTTCATAGGGTGGACCCTACCGATGGCTCCGAGGTTCAATGACGTTGACTGCCCACTGTATCTCGAAACTATATTTCCGCTCATGTATGTAGAGCAAAAACTCGGCTGGGGTCGGCTTCCGGCTCGCTATCCGACCTGGCTTGGAATTCGCGACGTGGGACGTCGAACTGTCGAGTTCATCTTAGGCTTGGATGCCTATGCGACTGCTCTAGAACGAATTGCTGTGCAGGATGAGATCAAGCGACTGAAGCGCGAGTGGTCCACCGCCAGGTCACAGACGGAAAAAACGGCTTCCTCGGTGATGGGGACTGTCCGTGGTCTCCCGGAGGATCCGATCGCCTCCTGGCCGCCTGAAGTGTCCCCGAGCCTTTCTGTAATGCAGTCAGCCAAATGGGTACCAATCGGTGACCATTTGAAGTCTCTCCGCGCACGATTCTCCGACTTGCAGGCTATTGAGGTCCCGTCAACGATCAGCGCGGAGCCAAAGATTCGCGCGGAACTCAGTGAACTTGAGGAGTTGCTTGCGGCGCAGGAGCACACTGTAGCCTCCCTTTACGAACAGTTTGAGAGCGATAGCGCCGAAGCAGAATCCCTCCAGCAACGTATCGACAGCATCAACGATGATTTGCGAAAGTACAAGGACTTGCGGAAAGTCCGCAGATTGGGTTCAAACGATCAGCCCGCAGTGGTCAGCGGACATTGCCCAACTTGTCATCAGGACCTCGCTGATTCACTTCTCGACACCGCCAATCGAGCGACTCCCATGACAGTGGACCAGAACGTGAGTTTCTATGAGGAGCAAATTCAATTATTCACTGCGGTATATGCGAACGCGATCAACAATACCGAAGCCGCCCAGAAGGATTTACGCGCACGACGCTCTGAGGTTACCCGATTGCGAGATCGAATTCGCGACATACGCGAGACACTTGTATCTGCCTCTGGTTCGCCATCAATCGAAGCCATATCGGAGCGCATCCGCCTACAGGAGAGAATCAACCGCGTAGAGACGCAACAGCAAATGTTCGAGGAACATATGGCTGAATTTGCTGAGCTAGCGAGTGGATGGTTAGAAGCGCAAGAGCGGTTAAAAGCGCTCCCAAAGGGTGCTCTTTCGGATAGGGATCAGCTGAAGCTTTCTGTCCTACAAAGTTCATTTCACCGGCAGCTCACGCAGTACAAAATGGGGAGTCTGGACGTGGCGGAGGTGAAAATCTCTCCGGGCAGTTATGAACCGGAAGTGGCAGGTGTCAATCTCAGTGCAGACGTTTCAGCGAGTGACCTGATTAGACTTCATTGGGCGTACCTTCTGGGACTTCTGGAAGTCGGTACACAAGAGACGGGTAATCACCCCGGACTGCTAATCCTCGACGAACCTCAGCAGCAGTCCGTGGAAGAAACTTCCTTCAGGGAGATGTTGCGTCACGCGGCGGGCGAGAAGGATTGCCAGATCATCATGACCACGAGTCACGATCGATCAATAGACGACTATCTAACTCAGATTGGTGTTAAACATATCGCAGAGTTTGGGGACGACCGAATTTTGCAGCGGTTAGCGGGCTGATTCTGGCATTCTGGTTTGGGTTCTTCCGCACATTTGGTGAAGGGATCCAGGTGGATCGCGTTGGTGTGAAGGATTGAGGATTTCATCCGGCGTTCACGACGCGAAGACGCAACAGGTCGAAATTGGCGCGGCCGTACATGGAGCGGTTGATCAGCT
>JANXYB010000037.1 GCA_025350325.1 Acidobacteriaceae bacterium | reverse complement strand
CCAATGCAGCCGTTGAAATGGCCGCGCCAGCGATGAAGCTGACCCTGATCATCGAGTCGAGCGAAGATCCGGGATTCATTCCCAAGCTGATCCCGCTGCTAACCGAATTACCGCTTGCCGAAGTGCTTGCGCAGCCCTTTGTGGCCGAATTGCTACCGCCTCTGCTCGAGCGCCACAAAGAGGCAATCGAACTGATTCGCAGCCGCAGCGAGGAGTGCCAGGGCACAATCTTCTTCGACATCACCGATCGCCAACTCGAGGGCTTCAACAAGTTCATTCCGTATTACCTGCATCCGCAGGCGACTTACTCAATCGGTCTCTCAAAGTCGAGCTTCCGCACCAAGGTTTCCGTGGGGTCGAATCCGTGGACCAAGGCCGACCCGGCCAAGATGGTCAATCTGGCCCAGGTTTGCGAGCGCTATGGCGGCGGCGGTCATGCGCGTGTGGGAGCAATCAGCTTCCCGCCCGACCAAGCCGACCGCGCCCGCGAAGCTGCCGCAGAAATTGTGGCTGAGTTGCGGGCTAGCAAGCCGTTGGCGTGATCAGGTATTCATTGCGGAGATTGTTTCGGTCGCGCTGGTAACGATCGAGTCTGCCGCGTTCGGTACACCCTCCATCCGATGGAGCAGGGAACGTGATCCAGTTCAGTCGAAACTTCCGCATCGCGCTAGAATTTGGGTGAATCGATCCTGGGTGAGTGGAGAGTATGGATGACGAAAGCGACGCGGCTGGCCCCAAAGGGACAGGCCCCGCCCGAGGTAAAAGAGACTCCTTTCGAGGCACTGGCTAGCATCTGTAATGTGCTGGTGGTGGGTTTCTTCATTCTCACGTTTCTTGCTCAGAACTACGTCATTCCATCGGGCTCGATGGAGAACACGTTGCTTGTAGGCGATCACCTAGTCGTCGACCAGATCACGCTAATGCCACCCGCTTCGTGGATGCCGCTCATCAGGTATCGCGAGCCGAGGCGCGGCGATATCGTGGTCTTCCACAAGCCCGTCAATCAGCCTGGTATTGATGCCACTGACGCCGATGGAACACCACAATACACTCCCCTGGTGAAGAGGTTGATTGGCGTACCGGGAGATCATATTCATCTACGGAACGGCATCGTGATTGTTAATGGTGTCGCACAGCCTATGGGATTTGCGCAGCCGACGACGACGGATAACTTCAACGAGTTCCTCGATGATTTCCCCGCAGTACCTCCAGCCGAGGTGCCAGGGTCAACAGAGTCGTGGGCCGTGAACTTTTCGAGTTATATCCAGGGCGGCGACTTGGTGGTTCCACCCGGCATGTATTTCATGATGGGCGACAACCGGCACAACAGCCTGGACTCGCGCTACTGGGGCTTCGTGCCGCGCGCTAACATACTTGGCCGTCCGCTTTTCAACTATTGGTCGTTCGAGGCCGTAGACGGGCAACTTCAACAAACAGGATTCGGTCACAAGCTCGCGTGGATCGGCCACGTTCTGGTGCATTTCTTCCCCGATACGCGCTGGAAACGCACTTTCCACGTCGTTCGTTAAAGTGAAATTGAAATATCTCGATTAAAGTGAAATTGAAATACCCCGATTAGCTCATGTTACGTTCCAGTCGTACTACCGCCTATGCGGAAGTTACTCTTCAGCACTGGCAAGTCCACCTTGGGGCTCGCCTTACGTAGAGAGGCCGCTCCCCGGCCATGGGCGTGTGGTCTGATGTCACGCTTTATATTGCGTCCTGTCCGTCACAGCCCCAACTCGCTCGCTCTCTTCTTCATCGCCGCGAGGCAAAACCCGATGTGCGCATCGAGGTCGACGCCTAGTTCGGCTACGCCTTGAATCACGTCTTCGCGATTGACGCCGCGGGCGAATGCTTTGTCCTTCATCTTTTTGCGCACGCCGGCTACTTCAACATCGGCGATGGCTTTGGTCGGCTTGACCAGTGCACAGGCAGTCAGGAAGCCAGCCAGTTCGTCGCAGGCAAACAGCGTCTTATCTAGATGCGTGACGCGCGGCACGCCGGAGTATTGCGCGTGGCCGAGGATCGCAGTGCGCATCTCCGCCGGCCAGCCGAGCCGTTCGAGTTCGCGCACCCCGACAAACGGATGCTCCTCACGAGTGGGATGGCGTTCGTAATCGAAGTCGTGGAGCAGAGCCGTGGTCGAGTAAAGCTCGATGAGCCGGGCGCGCTCGTCGCCGGCCAATTCAAGCCGGTCAGCCTCGGCCTCGCCGCATGCCGTAACGCAGACTTCGACCGCCATGGCGTGCTTGCGCAGGCTCTCACTTTTAGTCCATTCGGTGAGCAGTTGCCATGCCTGGTCTCGTCTGGAAGGGGGACCACCAATGTCCGCAGTTGGCATTTTATTTTTCTCCATGTTTATTCATTTGGTTCGTGATTGTTCGGGTTTTGCAGTGTATGATGAGGGAATCTTAGGTTTGACCCTAAGTTTGTACTTGACAATTATGGTTCATTCCCCGCAAAGTAGCATCAATCGTGGTGAAAAAGATCACGACGGAAGCCTCGCTCTGGCGCTCCGCACCCTACCCATGGCCAACACCACTCTTGTCAGCGTGGATACGCGCGAAGTCGTGCGATGCGATTTCTGCAGCCTGGTACAGTATCGAACAACCAACGCCCTGTGCAGAAAATGCCACAAGCCTCTCGATCTTGAGGAGCCGGCGGCCCTGCTGCCTCAATTGGTTTCGACCCCGCCGGTGGCGGCCTCGGCTGAGGCTGGCCTGCAGGTTGCCGGCCAAGTCCGAGAGATTCGTCGCGCACGCCACCTGAGCCAACGCCAACTCGCAGGACGCATGCAAGTGCCCCGCACCTACATCTCCAAAATCGAGAACGGCAAGGCCATTCCCACGCTCGGATCGCTTCAGCGCCTGGCGAATGCTCTCGAGGTGGATATGCGCCAGTTGGTGCGGGATTCGCGCAGCCGTCGCGATGAAGAAGTCGCAGCGATTCTAGCCGACCCGTTCCTGGCGGAAATTGCGGAAATGCTGCCGAATTTGGATTCGCTACATCGGACGCTGCTGTATGGTTCGCTGCGCGATATGGCTTCAGGCCGTCGCCGCACTGCCTAGGGTACCAGCGCCGCGCGGCGTGAGTTCTAAGGGTGGCGCGGCGTAACCTCCGCGTCTTTGCGCTGCGCTCTCCGGAGGCAGTTCGCATCTCTCGTCTTTGCGACCATGCGCTCCTGGGTGAGAGTGGGTGCCAACGCCGCGCCCTTTCCCTAGGGCGAACTTAAAGCTCCCCACGGGTATATCCTGATGAACAGGCTGGCGACCGCGACAGGTCTTCGAGCCTGCTCAACAAATCCTGCGGCTTTCAAAGCCAAAGTTCAGGGCGCGGAAAGTTTCTGTAGAGGCATTCCCTTGCATCTAACTGCCATGCTGCGTATCAATGAGCTGACGTCTGAGGAGCGCGCCGTTTATGCGACGCTCAAGCCGGAGCGGCTGCCTCAGCACGTGGCCATCATCATGGACGGCAACGGGCGATGGGCAGGGCATCGTTCTCTAAAGCGCTTCCTCGGGCACCAGCAAGGCGCCAAAAGCGTGCAACTAGTTACCGAAACGGCTTCGCGCATCGGCCTGCCGTGGCTTACCTTGTATGCATTTTCGCTAGAAAACAACCTGCGGCGGCCCAAGGCGGAAGTCAGCTTTCTCATGCGCCTTCTCAAGAGCTACCTCGAGAGCAATGTGCAGCGCATGATGGACAACAACGTCCGTATTCGCTACATCGGTCGCATTCACGAGTTGCCGACTGAGGTGCAGGACAAGATGCATTGGGCCGAGGGGATTACGGCGGGCAATACAGGCACGACTTTGACGCTCGCGCTCAATTACGGCGGACGATCGGAGATGGTCGACGCGTTTCGTTCTCTGGCCAATGAGATGCAGCAAAAACACATCAGTCCCGAGCGCATCAGCGAAGAAGATATTCACCGCCATCTCTACACGGCGCATATGCCCGACCCAGATCTGCTTATTCGGACCTCAGGGGAGATGCGAATTTCAAATTATCTGCTCTGGCAGATTGCCTACACAGAGATCTTTGTGACCGAGAGGCTGTGGCCCGATTTTCGCGGGATCCATTTGCTCGAAGCGATTGCCGATTTTCAACGACGGGAACGGCGCTACGGCGGCATAGGCGAAAACTGCGGCGAAGTTGAAGAAGACCCCGAGCGGATGAAGATCGCGGCCAGCTAAGCTATCGTCAGGGATCGTTGGGCCTGCCAGCGCCGCTCATAAAATCGGCGTATTGAAGTCGGCGATGAACTGAATCCCTGGAATGTCCAGTTTTACAAGCTGCTTATCGCCTGTCAGGAACAGATCGATCCCCGCCGAAGCAGCGCAGGCCAGGTGAATCGCGTCGGCGATCTTCAATTTCTCTCTAGCGCGAAGCCGACTGAATGGGCCGACTGCACCGCCGTCGAAAGGCAAAAAAGAAAACCCCATGTCTTCGAGATTATTTCGAATCACTGTTGCCTTTTGAGGGTGAGGCGACTTTTCGGCGCCTGCCATCACTTCGCCCAACCCGAGACAGCTTGTGAAGAGTTGATCATTCCGTCTATAGGCTCGTTCAAGTAGGTCCTGCACACGTTGAGAGAAGGCAGGATTGGCTTCAAGCAGATAGATAAACAACATTGAATCCCAATAAATGCGGCTCATGCCGCATGCTCATTTTCAGAGCGAATCCACCGCAAAAAAGCTTCTCCACCACCGTATTCAGCGAGTTCATCTTTCAAAATTCCACGTAACTTCTCCGACAATCGCAAGGCGCGAGCTGCGGGATCCTCTACGTTCGTTTGTTCTACACGACTTTCCAAAGAATGCTGCCGCTGCTTTAAACTCGCCACTCGGTATCGGACGACAACGGTCGGGCTCATTTTTGACGGCGGTCCTTCTATTGCTTCAATTTGGATTCCATTGTCGCGGAGGAATTTGGCCGTCTGGAGTGCGCTGCATACTTGAGGTGTATGACCCCCGGGAAATCCTTCCATTTGCAAGTCATTCAACAGATCTCTCACGCGAATTGAGAATTTGTCATTCCCAGCTTTAAGGGCAGGCTCAACATACTTCGCCTGAGCCAATGCGCGGATTTTGTTACTTAGACCTATATTCATTGTTGCTCACCTACTTTCATATTTAGAATATAGCAGAGATTCTATATTAAACACAGACACTCTAGACATTTTTTCGTACGGAGTGTGAGCGTCCAACCAAGCTCTGGATGCTTCTCGTCTTTGACGTATCCTCCATTCACGATTCAAACGCTGGCGATCTCGGGGTATCGTTCGCTACGGCACCTTGTATTGCCGCTGGGGCGCCTCAATCTCGTGACGGGCGCCAACGGGACGGGCAAATCGAGCCTCTATCGAGCGCTGCGGCTGCTTGGGGATGCGGCGTTAAATTCTGTCGTCGCATCGCTAGCCCGAGAAGGCGGTTTGACCAAGACGCTGTGGGCGGGGCCGGGGACGATTGCGCGCAGTGTGCGCAGCGGGGAGCATGCGGTCGAGGGGGCGGCGAGGCAGAAGGCGGTAAGCCTTAAGCTGGGTTTTGCAGGTGACCTATTTGGCTACGCGATTGACCTAGGGTATCCGCCCCCGGCGCAGACCGCGTTCCCGCTCGCCCCGGCGATCAAGCGCGAATGCATCTGGCATGGCGCCGTCTATCGGCGATCATCCGTGTTGGTTGACCGCAATAATCGCCTTGTTCTATTGCCTCAGACCGGCGATGACGATCCGATCATTCTTACCAAGGAACTGAGTTCAACCGACAGCATGCTGGCGGCGATTGCTGACCCCCAGCGCGCGCCGGAGATGCTGGCGGTGCGCGAATCAATCCGCGGGTGGCGGTTTTATGACGGCTTTCGTACCGACGTACATTCCCCAGCACGCATTCCACAAATCGGCACATCTACGCCAGTCCTGAGCGACGACGGTGCGGACTTGCCGGCTGCACTTGAAACCATCAGGACCTTTGGCGACGGAGAAGTATTGGCCCGCACCGTAGACGATGCCTTTCCTGGAAGCAGCATTGCGATTGATGCGCAGGGCGGCAGGTTTGAGCTGCAACTGCGGCAGCACGGGCTGCTGCGGCCCCTCGCGGCAGGTGAACTCTCCGATGGAACGCTTCGCTTTCTGCTGTGGACGGCGGCGCTGCTCACGCCCCGGCCGCCGGAATTGATGGTCCTCAATGAGCCGGAGACCAGCCTGCATCCCGACCTCTTGCCAGCGCTGGCGAGGCTTATCGCGGTTGCTTCAGGGCGGACACAGTTGGTGGTCGTCTCTCATGCCGGAGTGCTGATCGAGGCGTTGGAGCGGAGCGATCAGTGCAAGCGGCTACCTCGAAAAGTCCTTCGGTGAGACGATTCTCGGCGCCGCCACACGGTTCAATGCGCCCAAATGGGAATGGCCGTCGCGGTAAGCAATCTTTCCGTTGCCTTCCGGATATACCTCGTCGGTGTATTCTCAACCCTGCAATGAAACGAGTTCTTACCGCTCTTTTACTGATTCCATTGGTCATGGTCCTGGTGTTCCTGGGGCCGCGATGGCAATGGCTATTCACGCTGGCAGTGGCGGGGGCCGCGATGCTGGCGGCATGGGAATTTCTGGGGCTGGCGCACAGTCGGGGAGCCAAACCGCCGCGCATTGCGGTGCTTGCTTCCATCCTCGCGCTGTTTCTCGGCAATTATCAGTGGCCTGATGAAACCTTGGTGGTGTTTGGTTTTCTCTGTGTATTTTTGCTGATTTGCTGCACTTTTACATCGACGATGGACCGGATGCTTTTGGACGCTACCTCCGCGATCTTCGCACTGTTTTACCTCGGGCTTACCATGCTTTCGCTGCCGCTGCTGCGGGAGCAGCCCAATGGGCCTTCGCTGCTGGTGTTCATGTTCGGCGTGGTCTGGGCGGGAGACACGGTCGCGATGTATGTGGGCCGTAGCCTGGGCAAGCACAAACTGGCTCCGACTCTCAGCCCTAACAAAACCTGGGAAGGCTCGATTGGCTCCATTGTTGGCAGCATTGCCGTGGCCGCGATCCTGCTTAAAGTCGGGTCGCTCCTGGCCGAGTGGAACTCGGTCAAGTTGTCCTATTCCGATGAAGTCTGGTGGTATTGGCTAGTGCTTGCAGTTGTGGTCAACTTGGCTGCCCAGATAGGCGATCTGGCCGAGTCCGCGCTGAAAAGATCTGCCGGCGTAAAGGATTCCGGCACGCTCCTGCCCGGTCATGGAGGCATGCTCGACCGCATTGATGCGCTCCTGCTTGCTGCTCCCGTGCTGTGGTATGCGCAGGTTATTCACCTGCGGTTTTAGACACTTATAATCAGAAATATAGAAATTCTTCATGGAATCACTGACACGTTGAAACGACTCGCCATTCTCGGTTCCACCGGCTCTATCGGAAAAAGCACCCTCTCCATCGTTGAGCAGTTCCCAGAGCGGTATTCGGTAGCCGCGCTGGCGGCCGGTCGCAATCTCGATGAATTTTTTGCGCAGACGGTGCGGTGGCGGCCTGGAGTGGTTTCAGTGGCCACTGAAGAGTTGGCTGGGGAACTGGCGGGGCGCTTGAAAGCTGCCGGTGTGACTGGAATCGAAGTCGTTCATGGGTCGGAAGGTACGGTGGTCTGCTCCACCCTGCCTGAGGTGGACTTTGTGGTCTCGGCTATCGTTGGCGTGGCGGGTCTTGAGGCTACGCATGCCGCCATTCTGGCCGGCAAACCGGTGGGCCTGGCGAACAAGGAGTGCATGGTTGCCGCCGGCGAGATCCTGATGGCTGCGGCCCGTAAACGCGACGTACCTATCGTGCCCATCGATAGTGAACACAACGCCGTGCATCAGTGTCTGCGTGTCGGCCAACATGCTGAGGTCAAGGCGATCTGGCTGACGGCTTCGGGCGGTCCATTCCGGCAGCTTCCGCTTGACGAGTTTGCGTCTATTACGCCGGAGCAGGCGCTTAAGCATCCTACGTGGGTCATGGGCCGCCGCATCACCATCGATTCGGCGACCATGCTTAACAAAGGGCTCGAAATCATTGAAGCTTGCCGGCTATTCGACGTGCCGCCGAGCCAGGTGCGGGTTATGGTGCATCCGCAGTCTACGGTGCATTCGCTGGTGGAATATGTGGACGGGTCGATCATGGCGCAAATCTCGGTGACCGACATGCGGCTGCCGATTTTGTATGCGCTGGCGTATCCAGAGCGGCCTGCGTCGTCCTTGACATTCGACATGGCCTCGTTGCGCCATTTGGACTTCGAGCCGCCCGATTTTGACCGTTTTCCCTGCCTGCGGCTGGCATACGACGCCGCCGAAAAGGGTGGAGCCCACGCAATCGCGCTCAATGCGGCCGACGAGATCGCGGTCGAAGCGTTCCTTGAACGGAAAATCCCCTTTAATGGAATCCCGGGTACAATTGAGAAAGTGCTTGCGTCCACGCCCGAGTCGCATCCGGCTACGATTGCCGAGGTGCTCGCATCAGACCGGGAAGCGCGTGTAAAGGCTCGCGCACTGCTTGTCTGAGCTACGTATATTGGCTTTGGGGCCAACCAGCATTTGAGGTCACAACTTCACGTCTATGCATGAGTTTATAGTTTCCGCGGTTGCGTTCATTGTTCTCGTCGGCTTGATGGTCGTGGTGCACGAGTTTGGCCATTTTGCCGTCGCCAAGCTCTGTGGAGTGCGTGTCGAGGCGTTTTCGTTTGGCTTTGGACCGCGTCTTTTCGGCTTCAAATACGGAGACACGGACTATAAGGTCTGCCTGTTGCCCCTCGGCGGCTTCGTCAAAATGACCGGTGAAAACCCCGGGGACGAACCGGTCCTCGACGACCGTGGCGCCTTCATGGCGCACCCGCGCTGGCAGCGAATGCTCATCGGCTTGGCAGGTCCATTCGCCAACTTCGTACTGGCCTTCGTTTTGATGATCTTTTACTTTGGCTGGATCAACGAAGTGCCCGCGTACGACGTAAAATCAGCGTCCATCGAGTGGGTGGTTCCGGGGTCCGCCGCTGCCGAAGCCGGTTTTCAGCCGGGCGACACCATCCGGCATTTTGACAGCGCCGACAATCCCACGTGGGAACAGATTTTTGCGCGCTTGTCGCTTGATCCCAACATGACCGTCCCAGTGACGGTAGAGCGCGCCGGACAGACCCTTCCTCTGTCGTTTCACGTGCCCGCCGAACCGACCGACGAGGACATCGCCGGCATTTTGCCGCAGTACATGCCGAGCCCGATCAGCATTCAGCAGGTCTCACCGGGTACCCCGGCGGCCCTGGCGGGTCTGCGCGCTGGAGACGCGATTCAAACCGTTGACGGCCATGCATTTCACACCGTGAGCACGCTACTGGCGTACATGAAGGCCGGGCAGGGCAAACCGATTTCTTTGGTGGTTGTACGCAACGGAGCGGTGATGCAGCCCATGGTCGCTCACCCCGCCAAGCTTGATACAGGTTGGAAGCTGGGATTTCTGGCGGCCCCGGTGCCGATTCGCAAATCGCCATTGCCGCTAGCCAAAGCCGCATCAAAATCTGCCCAGTTCTGTACGGATGGGTCGACGCTGATTGTCCAGATGCTCAAGCGGATTTTGACGCATAAAGTCTCGGCATCGCAACTTTCCGGTCCCGTGGGAATAGCGCGCATGGCGGGCGATGCAGCGGAAACGCGCGGCTGGTTTTCAAAGTTCTACCTGGCTGGCGAGATCAGCCTGAACCTGGGGATATTGAACCTGATGCCATTCCCAATTCTCGACGGCGGCCTGATCCTGCTGCTCTTGATTGAGAGCCTGTTGCGCCACGACATCAGCCTTGTCGTGAAAGAACGCATCTACCAAGCGGCGTTTGTGGTGCTGGTGGTGTTCTTCTCCTTCATCATCATCAACGACGTCACCAAACTGCCGTTCTTTACGCATTTGAAGCCGTGACGAGGCATTTTCGATGAAAGAGTACGACCGATGCCGGTAGTCACGCACCAAGTGCGGGTGCGCTATGCCGAAACCGACCAGATGGGCATTGTTTACTACGCCAACTACCTGGTCTGGTTTGAAATTGGGCGCGTTGAATTACTGCGAGCCCTGGGTCATGCCTACAGTGCGCTTGAGACCGACGGATACATTCTGCCAGTGGTCGAGGCCACATGCCGATATCGTGCACCCGCACGCTATGACGACGAGATTCAAATTGAGACACGGCCCTCGATGCTGCGCGGATCAGTGCTCAAGTTCGCCTATCGCATTCTGCGTAAAGCGGTCGACGGTGCGGAGCCGCAACTCTTGGCGGAGGGCGAAACGGTGCACGTTGTCTGCGACGAGAAGCTGAACCGCAAAGCCCTGCCCGACCAATATGCGGCGGCGCTGCGCAAGCTGATGGACTGATCAGTTTCGGAATGCACGTAGACTTTTTGAGATTGGTGAAGGGTGGCCTTTTCTTGATTGAAGAGCCATTTGAGTGCGTGCTTTCGGTCTACACCAATTCCAAAACTGCTACAGTCTCCGAAGCTACGAAAACTCAGAACCCGATTTTGATTCCGCTCTCGCCGATTATGGTGAACACATCCAGCAGATGAGTGATACCCAAAAGCTCGCGGATGCGTTTGCCGACATGGAGCAATTCAAGAGACGTGCCGGACGACTTGGACGAGACGTACAAACGGACCAGCGTACCCAGGCCCATGCTATCCACCTGGTTCACGTCGCCAAGGTCAAGCACGATGCGCTTGCTGACGGGGATGAGAGGGGAGACGTTGATGTATAGCTGTTCACAAACGCGGGCAATCAACTTGCCGTGACATAGTACGACAGTGACTTCCCCTTTGCGTTCAATGTCGAGGGTGAGCAGATTAGCAACCGCTGGGTTCGGCATCGGGAACATCCTTTTTTAGATACACGCAGGCAAACCGAATACGGGTTGCAGGATTCTCTCATAAAGAGGACCTGGAGTGGGAAGGGTTATTGTTCAGCCCTAAGGTGTGATCTGATTATTTTTCGCGCGCAACGACGAAGTCCGGGACCCAAAGCAGGGCACGCTTGAAATCGGATTCCGGCAGCGAAGCAAGGGCAACGCGCGACTGTTCAGCATAGCGGTCGGCTGCGACCATGGCGTATTCAACCGAACCGTTACGCACCAGGATTTCGCGGATCTGCTCACGGCTTACGTATTCAAAACTGCGATCGTCTAGGACGCGCTGGATTGTTTGGCGCTCGCGCGCAGTGCCGTGATCAATGGAGTGAATGACCGCCAAGGTAGCCTTGCCCTCGCGCAGATCGCTGGCGACGGGCTTGCCAAGCACCTCCTCGGTCGCGGTCAGATCGAGCACGTCGTCGACAATCTGAAAAGCGAGACCGACACAGCGGCCGTAAGACGCCAGGCTGGCTTCCTGCGCCTCGTTGGCTCCGGCCAGTACCGCGCCAAGCTTCATCGAGACTGAAAACAGGCACGCCGTTTTGCGGAAGATGAGGTCGTAGTATTCTGCCTCTGAAACCGCTTTGCCCAGCTTTTGAATCTGGAGAAGTTCGCCCTCAACCATCTGCTGCGTCAAGCCGATGAGCAGATCGAGCACGCGCAGATTTTTCTCTTCGAGAGCTACGCGAAAGGCCTGCATGTAAAGCCAGTCGCCTGCCAGGACACATTTTTCATTGCCCCAGGTTGTATTGGGCGAGGGGCGTCCGCGGCGCGTTTCGGCTCCATCAATGATGTCGTCGTGCACCAGGGTTGCCGTATGCACCATTTCAACGACTGCGCCGAGGCGAATGGCGCCTGCGCCGGAGTAGCCAAGCAAGTGCGCAGCCAATAGCAGAAGAGAGGGGCGAATGCGCTTACCGCCGCCTTCGCGCAAGTACTCCGCGATCTCGGTAATGGTGCTTACGCTGGAGGCGGAGTCGCGGCCCAACTCCTGCTCGATGGCCACGAGGTCTTCCCGCAGCAGTTCAAACACTTCTCTCGCCGTCGCTATCGCTAAGGTGCTCAATGGTCTCCGGTCTCAAGCTCCACGGTCCGGTACAGACTTGACCGCCCATTGCCTGCGCTCGACGGCGTTTCGGGGGCGCAGCCGCGTACCAAAGGCAATGTCTTAATTCGTGCGGTAGTTCGTAAATTGTAAATCGACGCCGAGGTCCTTGCCACGCAGAGTCGACATGATGGCCTGAAGGTCATCGCGGTCTTTGCCCGCTATTCTCACAGTATCGCCTTGAATGCTGGCCTGCACCTTCTTTTTGGAGTCCTTGACGATACGAACAATCTCTTTGGCTTTTTCTACCGGAATTCCCTGTTGAAGGCTTATTTTCTGGCGGACGCTCTGGCCAGCCGCAGGCTCAAGCTTGCCGTACGTCATGTTTTTGAGCGAAACGCCGCGCTTGACCAACTTCTGGCCGAGAATCTCCTTGACAGCTTCAAGCTTGTACTCGCTGATTGACGCCAGTTCGATGCTGTCGCTACCTTCGAGAGTGATTTCGGTCTGGGAATCCTTCAAGTCGAAGCGTTGTCGGATTTCTTTGAGAGCCTGCTCGATGGCGTTACGCACTTCCTGCATGTCCACTTTGCTAATGATGTCGAATGAGTTGTCCTGGGCCATATATTCCTCAATCTCTGGGCCTGGCCGAGCCTGTCGGATGGCCTCTGCAACTCTATCAGTTTCCCACAACAGGCTGGAGGTTAAACAGGCGCGCGAAGTTTTTGGTTGTAGCGGCAGCGATTTCGGCCACAGAAATTTTGTGCAACTCGGCCATGGTTTGGGCGGTCTGCGTTACCCAGGCCGGCTCGTTCCGCTTACCGCGTCGATCAGCGGGAGCCAGCCAGGGGGCATCTGTTTCAACCAGAACGCTGTCGATCGGAAGACGAACCGCGACGTCGCGAAGCGGTTGCGCCTTAGGGTAAGTTATGTTGCCGGCAAAGGAGACAAGAAAGCCGAAGTCGAGTGAGCGTGTGGCCTGCTCCCAGCCGCCGCCGAAGCAGTGCATCACACCCCCGAGCCCGGTAAGGCGCCAATGGGAGTCGAGAATCTCGAAGAGATGATCCCATGCGTCGGTTTCGCCGTCTTTAGGCCGGCAATGGATGAGGACGGGCCGTTTGCGGGCGGCGGCAATCTCAAGCTGGTGAATCAGCCCCTGCTGCTGCACTTCGCGGGGCGCGCCTTCGTGATAATAATCAAGGCCGACTTCGCCGCATGCGACCACTTCGGGCTCAGCGAGCAGGCCGTCCAGCTTGGCGAGGGCCGCATCGTCGGCTTCAGGCGTGTTATGGGGATAGATACCGGCGCTGGCGAAGAGCCTGGGGAGCCCTGGAATGCCTTTGTAGCGGCGACAGATGTCGAGTGCCTGGTTCATCTCGGCCGGTCCGTCGCCAATGCCGATCGCCAGCACGGTACCTACGCCGGCGGCCCATGCACGGCCGAGCATTGCCTCGCGATCTTCAGCGTAACGCTCGCTGTCGAGGTGGGCGTGGGAATCAGTCAGCATGAGGCCTCTTCAGATACTTCAGTTCGGAGGAACGGGGGAGGGGTGAATCACGCGCAGTCCCAAGTGCTTCTCAAAGGGTTCGAAGTCGCTGTCGTGGTGCAGCAACTCGTGGCCGGCAACGATGCAAAAGGTGGCAATTACGCAGTCGATGCTCTTGCGTACGGTAATGCCGCGCCGTTGCAGAAAAAGTGGGCCCCACAGCAACCAAACAAAAACATATATAGTTCGCTTATTTCAGTCGTGCGCCGAGGGGAACGTCCTCGAGGAATCCAGCAAGGACGGGGGCTCCGTCGGGTAGTGAGGCGGCCAGTAGCATGCCGTTCGATTCCAATCCCCGCATCTTGCGCGGGGCAAGGTTGGCGACAATGACAATCTTGCGGCCGATGAGCTTTTCCGGCTCGTAGTACTGGGCAATGCCGGCCAGGATCTGCCTTTTCTCGTAGCCAAGATCGACTTCGAGGCGCAGCAATTTGTCAGCCTTGGGAATGCGTTCGGCGACCAGAATTTGTGCTACTCGCAGCTCCACCTTGGTGAAATCGTCAATGCTTATCACCGAGGGGTTGGTTTGCGTCGGCTGCGGCGGCGCTGTCGGAGGGTCCGGGGGGTTGTCCGTTTGCTGCAAGGGCGCGTTTCCCGGTGCGCTCGCTGGTATAGAACTGAGCCGGCTGCTGGCCAGTTCCGCTGGAACCTCATGCACGTGCGCGGTCGCGACCGGCTGGTCACTAATGCCCGGGGCGGTGGTGGCGGGTGTCATTTTAGCGCCGCCTGTGTGTGTGGCCGGGTAGCCGGGCGCCTGCACCGAAGTAGCCGCAGGAGCAGGATCCACGGTGGGCGGTGGCGCGGCCGGGGCAGGCGTAATCGAGAGCGCCGACATGGGCGCTTCGGGAGCCGACTTGGGGGCGTTTTCCGGCTGGCTGGATGGGTTCTCAGCTTTGCCGTTGTTCTCATCTTCTAGTTTCTGCATACGGTCGCTCGCGTCCTTTTCAGCGCGGGGAAAGAGCGGGGAGGGGTCGCCGAATTTGGTCCCGGCTTTCCATCCGCCCCAGGCAAGTTGTGTTAAGAAAGCGTGCTTGGCCGCGTCGGCGATCTCACCTTGGCCAAGCTGACGCCAAACCTTGGCGGCGGACTCGGGCAGAACGGGATATACGAGAGCGGTGATCATGCGAATCGATTGCGCAGCGGTCGCGAGCACGCGCGCCTGCAGCAGGGCGTGGTCGGACTCGGACCGGTCGGTGGGGCGTTTCCACGGAGCATTAGCGGTCAGGTAGCCGTCAGTCTCAGCAACTAATGTCCATAGCGTCTTGAGCGCGTCGGAGAAATTGAGGTCGTCAAAGGCGGGTCCGAATTCTGCAATGGTGCGGGTCGCGCTTTCACGCAGAGCGGCCTCGGCCGGGGTGTCACGGCCCGGCTCGGGCACCACTCCGCCGAAGTACTTGTGCACCATGTTGATCACGCGGCTAACAAGGTTGCCATAGCCATTGGCGAGGTCGCTGTTATAGCGCTGCACAAGCGCATCGAAACTGAAATTTCCGTCCTGACCAAAGGGAATTTCGCGCAGCAAGAAGTAACGCAAGGCATCGGTTCCCAACACTTCGTGAACGGTCTCGGCGCGCACGATGTTGCCGCGGGATTTAGACATCTTTCCCTGGTCGAACAGTAGCCAGCCGTTGGCCTTTACGGAGCGCGGCGGTGCTATGCCGGCGGCCATTAGAAAGGCCGGCCAGTAGACGCAATGAAAGCGGCTGATCTCCTTGCCGATGAGGTGCATATCCGCGGGCCAGAATTTGGCAAATCTAGCTAGGTCGGCGGGATCGTCCGATCCGTAGCCGAGTGCCGTGATGTAGTTCGCCAAGGCGTCCAGCCAGACATATACCACGTGCTTTTCATCGCCCGGCACCGAGATACCCCAAGTAAAGCTGGTGCGGCTGACGGAGAGATCCTTGAGCCCGCTGCGGACAAAAGAAATGACTTCGCGCCGCGTGGATTCAGGACCCATGAAATTGGGGTTGGCCTCGTAAAACTCCAGTAGCTTGTGCTCGAAGGCAGAAAGCTTGAAGAAGTAATTTTCTTCGCTGACGGTTTCAGTCAGGCGGCCGCAGTCGGGGCAGTAGGTTCCGGGAGGACCCTCAACGTAGGCCTCGTCGGTAACGCAATACTGGCCGGTATAGGAACCCTTGTAGATGAAGCCGCGATCGCGCAGAGTGGCGAAAAGCTTTTGCACTCCGCGAATATGGCGCTCTTCAGTGGTGCGGATGAAGTCGTCGTAGCTGAGCCCGAGCTTGTCCCACAGCGTGCGATATTCGGCGGCGATGATGGTCGCAAATTCAGCGGGGGTGTGACCGGCTTTCTGCGCGGAGCGCTCGATCTTCTGCCCATGTTCGTCGGTTCCGGTGAGGAACCAGGTCTCGATGCCCAAGGCGCGTTTGCGGCGAGCTATGGCGTCGCACACGATTGTTGAATACGCATGGCCGAGGTGCGGATGCGCATTCACGTAGTAGATCGGCGTGGTGAGATAAAAGCGGGCTTGGCTTGAAACAGAATCGGTCATCGGTGAGATTGGGCAGGGCGAGCTACAGCACAATCTTAGGGGTCAGCGCGGGGTGCGTCAAACTTGGGGCCATGCATCACTCTGTTAGAATCGCCCTTGAAATTCAAGGATTTCCGAGGCTCGCTGACGTGTATTTGGAACTTGAAAAGCGGCTCGCAGGGCACCTTCGCGGTGTCTTGCTGGCCAAGTACGAAATACTGCTCGAGAATATTCCGATGGAGATTCCCCCTGACCTGCGCTTTGGGGAATTGGCCACACCCATAGCGTTTGAGCTGGCTAAAAAGCTGCGTAAAGCGCCCAAAGTGATTGCCGCTGAGATCGTTGCTGCGCTGGGCAGGCTCGAAGGGTTTGCGTCGTTTGAACCAGCCGGCGCCGGGTATATCAACGCCCGCCTTGATCGCGCCGCAGTCGTCGGGATGGTTGCTGAAGGCACCGGCGAGACTCTGGCTGAGAGCGGGGTACACGCGCTGGTCGAGCACACCAGCATCAATCCCAATAAAGCAGCGCATATCGGCCATCTGCGCAATGCAATTCTGGGGGACACATTTGTGCGCCTGCTGCGCGCGGCCGGACAGCATGTCGCCGTGCAGAATTACATCGACAATACCGGGGTGCAGGTCGCCGATGTGGTAGTCGGTTTCATGCATCTTGAAGGCAAGTCGCTCGCGGATGTGCGACTGCTGTTAGATGAATTGAATAGCAAAGGCGAGCGCATCGACTACTACTGTTGGGATCTCTATGCGCGCATATCGCAATGGTATGAGCAGGGCGATGCAGAGGAAAACGCAACGCGGAAGAAGTTGCGCTACGCCACGCTGCACGAATTGGAGCAAGGCGGCAATGAGACGTCGGCGATGGCGGAACTTATTTCGACAGCGGTGCTGCGTCGTCATCTTGAAACCATGCTACGGCTGGATATTGAGTACGATTTTTTGCCTCGTGAAAGCGAGATTTTGCATTTGAATTTCTGGTCGCTGGCGTTTGAACAGTTGAAGCAGACCGGCGTGCTGTATTTCGAAACAGATGGGAAGAACAAAGGTTGCTGGGTGATGACGCGGCCCGGTGCTGACGTCACGGACGGGGAAACCAACGAGGATGCCAAAGTCATCGTTCGTTCGAATGGCACAGTGACGTACGTGGGTAAGGACATCGCGTATCACCTATGGAAGTTCGGCTTGCTGGGGCGAGATTTTGGCTACCTGCCTTTTTTCGGTTACGAGGATCGCGCCTGCTGGATTTCCGCGGAAAAGGGCGAGGCAAATCATCCGCACTTTGGCGGGGCGCAGGCGATTTACAACGTGATCGATGCCCGGCAATCAGACCCGCAGGCAAACGTAATCCAGGCGCTGCGCGGCATGGGGCACATCAGCGAGGCTGACCACTACACACACTTCAGCTACGAGATGGTTGCACTCACACCACGCTGCGCGGTCGAACTGGGATATGCCATTGCAGAAGAAGATCGCGGCCGCGCCTACATAGAAGTGAGCGGGCGCAAAGGCTTTGGCGTGAAGGCCGACGATCTGATCGACAAACTGATCGCGGCCACGCGCGCGGAGGTGGATGCGCGGCAGACCGGACGCGATGACGAAGAGCGGCAAAAGATAGCCAAGCAGATCGCAATAGGGGCACTGCGCTATTTCATGTTGAAGTTCACCCGGAATTCGGTGATCGCTTTCGATTTCAAAGACGCGCTGAGTTTTGAGGGCGAGACCGGGCCGTACATTCAATACGCGGTGGTGCGGGCGCGAAACATTTTTCGCAAGGCGGCAACGGACGCGGAGGCGGTGCTGGCGGAGTTTGCAGGCAGCGATGCGAGCAGGTATCTGACCGATGAATCGGACCAGGATATCTGGGCATTATGGTTGCGCGCGGGGCGGCGGTCACTGGTGCTTGAGCAGTGCATCAACACGTCGGAGCCGGCGCATTTGGCGAAACATGCGTTTCAGTTAGCGCAAGAATTCAACAACTTCTATCACAAGCACCACATCCTCACAGAAGAAGATGCGCCGCGAAAATTGTTTTTGCTGGCCACGGCGGCCGTCGCTCTGCGCGAGTTGGTAATAGTGCTGAGCTGGCTTGGGATTGAAAGCCCTGAGGCGATGTAGGGAACGAGACGCCCGTCACATAATGAGCGTTATTTACAGGTGTAGAGTACTCGATGATCCTATGGGGAATCCCTTGAGACCGATAGTTGAGATTGCTGAAAATCTGGGACTGAGTCCCGCTCAATATGAGCTGATTGGCACGCACGGGGCAAAGCTCAATCTCGATCTGCTGACCGATTCCGCTTTTCCGATTCGCGGCAAATTTATTCTCGTCACCGCGACTACGCCGACGACTTCAGGCGAGGGCAAGACGGTGGTTTCAATCGGCCTTGCGCAGGGATTGGCACGGATTGGGCGCAAGTCCATTGTCACTTCGCGGGAGCCATCTTTGGGACCAGTGTTTGGATTGAAGGGCGGCGCTGCGGGCGGCGGCTTGTCTAAGGTCGAGCCAAGCGAGAAAATCAATTTGCATTTTCATGGTGACTTTCACGCCATTACCGCGGCGCACAACCTGCTGGCCGCGATGCTCGATTCGCACCTGTTCTTTGGCAATGCACTCGACCTGGATCCCGCGCAGATTGCGTGGCCACGCGCCCTCGATATGAACGATCGCGCCTTGAGGCGCATCACGGTGAGCGTTGGTTCAAAGGGAGACGCAGCAAATCGCGAAACAGGATTTGTCATCACTGCGGCTTCGGAGATTATGGCGATCATGGGGCTGGCATCGAGCCGCGCCGATCTTCGCCGCAGGCTTGACGCGATTGTCATTGGCGTGTCGCGCGGGGGACGGCCGGTGACTGCGGCTGGTTTAGGAGCGACAGGCGCGATGATGGCCCTGCTCTCAGAAGCCATTTTGCCCAATCTTGTGCAGACCACTGAGGGAACACCGGCGTTTGTGCATACCGGACCATTCGCGAACATCGCGCACGGAACAAGCAGCGTGCTTTCACAGCAGATGGCGATGCGCCTTGCTGATTATGTTGTCAACGAGGCGGGGTTTGCTGCCGATCTTGGCGCTGAGAAATATTTCGACATCGTGATGCGGGCTTCGGGCATTGAACCTGCGGCCACGGTGCTTGTGACCACGGCGCAGAGCCTGCGTGCGCAAGGCGAGGGCAAACTGGAAGCGGGCTTCGGCAACCTTGAGCATCACGTGAAGACGCTACGCGGTTACGGCGCACCGATTGTGGTTGCCATCAATCGTTTTCCTGACGATCAGCCGGGGGAACTGCAATCGATCGCCATGGAATGTGCGCGGCTTGGGGTTGCCAGTTCAATCGTTGAATCGTTTGCCAAAGGTGGCGCTGGCGCAACGGACCTGGCTGAAAAAGTTGTGGCCGCGATTGAAGCGATTACGTCTCCAACAATTCAGCCGGCCTACGCGCTCGACGACACCCTGGAAGAGAAAATTCGCAAGGTGGCCGTGCAGGTGTACGGAGCCGCTGGCGTGACGCTAAGTGCATTGGCGCGTGCCGATCTGGAGCGCTTTGCTGCGTGGGGATTTGGTGGTCTGCCAGTCTGCATTGCGAAGACACAATATTCGTTGACCGACGATCCCAAGCGCATGGGAGCGCCCTCGGAGTGGACTCTGCATGTGAAGGATGTGTCGCTTTCGGCGGGGGCGGGGTTTGTGGTGGCAATCGCAGGGGACATGATGCTTATGCCGGGACTGCCGCGCACGCCCCGTGCACTTTCGATTGATGTCGATGAAAACGGAATCATCGTCGGAGTCTGATCTACGATCGTATTGGCCGCGATTCGCCTGACGGGTCGGGAGCGGAGTGCGCATGCTGGAGACGGAAAAGCAGGAAATATTGCGCGCCTTGCGCGGCGGGCGAGATGCGCTGGGTACAGCACTGGCTGGGGTGGGTGAAGATCTTGCTGTGCGCAGATCGGTCGCCGGTGGCTGGTCAATTTTGGAATGCGTTGAGCATGTCGATATTTCGGAACGCTATCTGCAAACAAGGTTGCGCTCGGCAACGCGCCTTGAGCAGCCTCTCGACCATCGAGTGAGGGAAAGCAAAATGCTGGAGCGGGGCGTTGATCGTTCGCGGCCAGTTGTTTGTCCGGAGGGCGGCTTGCCGAGGGGCCAATTTGGCACGGTGAGCGCGGCACTGGCAAACTTCGACGAAGCGCGGGCCGAGACGGTGAAGTTCGTCCAGGACTTCGACGATGATCCGCGATGCTGGGTGACGGATCATCCGGTGATTCCGGGTCCAGTGAACCTTGTAGAAATTTTGCTGACCATGGCAGTACATCCGGCGCGGCATGCGAAGCAGATTGAGGAAATTCGCGCGAAAATGGCTGCCGCCGGCGCGTAAAGCGATGGCCGCATTGACGCGCGGGGTGCTGCGCCGTAGGCTCATAATATGGAATTTAAGGTTAGCGAACTGGAGCGGGAGCCAATCGATTTTGACCTGCAATTGGCTCCGGGCTCAGTTGATTTGGGCGAAGAAGCCAAGCAGGACGGGAACCTGATCACTTCGGGGCAAGCTGAAGTGCTGCATGAACATCGGGGACCGAAGGATATTGTGGCCGATATCCGGCTGCGGGGGCGGTTTGCGGGCAAGTTTCAGGTTCCCTGCGCGCGTTGCGTCGAGCCGGTAGATTTGCCACTGGAGGCGGATTTCGACTTGATTTTCCGGCCCGCTGAGGCAGATTCCGAGGCTCCGGAAAGGTCTATTACTGCGCCGGAAACCGAAATCGGTTATTATCAGAAAGACAGTCTTTTGCTTGAGGATGTGCTGCGTGAGCAGGTGCTTTTGTCCCTGCCAGTCAGAACGCTCTGTAAGCCTGACTGCAAAGGACTTTGCCCGCGCTGCGGTCAGAATCGCAACAGCCAGGAATGCTCCTGTGAAGTGGGTCCTCGTGACCCCCGCTGGGAGGCTCTGGCTGGGCTCCGCGGTCGGATAGGGTCCTGAAAATCAACCCCGATTAGTTCAGGGTGTGCCGCCTGTGCCGGAAGGCAAGCAAGACGTTTACGGTCTGCTTTGAGACCGCAGCGAGCGGGTGAGGACACGAAAGGAATTGCACCATGCCGAATCCGAAAAGGCGCCATTCGACGCGCCGTACTGCCCTTCGCCGTTCACACGATTTTTTGACGCCGGTAGGCCTCTCCGAGTGCCCCAACTGCCACGAAAAGAAGCTGCCCCACCGTGCCTGCGCCAAGTGCGGAGAGTACAAGGGCCGCGCTGTTTTGGACGTCAAAGAAGCAGCCAAGTAGACTGGGCACCTGAGACAGGCCACCCATGTTGATTGATATTGCGCTGGACGCCGTAGGTTCTGACAAAGCACCTGAGCCAGAGATTCGGGGAGCAATCCTCGCCTGCCGGGCTTTTCCCGTGAGGGTGCATCTCATCGGGCCGGAACCGGAACTGCGCGACCTGCTCGACGAGCACCTCGACAACGAAGATCTGCCCATCGTCATTCACCACGCCTCGGAACGTATCGGGATGGAGGAGAAGGCGGTGCAGGCGGTGCGCAAAAAGCCAGACAGCTCGATGCGTGTCGGCCTCAAGCTGGTGC
Organism: Acidobacteriaceae bacterium; assembly: GCA_025350325.1. GTDB lineage: Bacteria > Acidobacteriota > Terriglobia > Terriglobales > Acidobacteriaceae > Telmatobacter. Next base: position 8,384 of record JANXYB010000037.1, on the reverse strand, counting down.
AACTGCGCACAGTAGCAGGCTTTGTGACGGCCGGCAATACCGGTGCTGCCATGGCCACCGCCAAGATGGTGTTAGGCGCTCTCCCTGGCGTGGATCGTCCAGCTTTGGCGACACCCATGCCAAGTGCGACGGGCAATCCGTGCGTGCTGCTCGACGTGGGAGCGAACGTGGATTGCAAGCCGCACAACCTCGAGCAATTTGCCGTGATGGGCGAAATGTATGCCCGCAGCGTGCTCAAGATTAATGAGCCGCGCGTCGGTTTGCTCTCAATCGGCGAAGAAGAAAGCAAAGGCAACGACCTCACGCGCGAGGCTTTTCCGCTGCTTAAGGCTTTGCCGATCCGTTTTATAGGCAACGTGGAAGGCCGCGACATCTTCAGCGGGCTGGCCGATGTGATTGTATGCGATGGCTTCGTTGGCAACGTAGCCCTGAAGACCAGCGAAGGGGTAGGCCGGTTTGTGCGCGATGTGCTGCGCGAATCCCTCACTCGCACCGTCACGGCAAAGGTTGGAGCGTTGTTGTCGAGACAGGCATTCAACGAATTTCGCCGGCGCCTCGATTACCGCGAATACGGCGGTGCGCCATTGCTTGGCGTTCGCGGGGTATGCATCATCGGGCACGGTTCCTCAAACGATCGCGCGATCTTCAATGGCATTCGCGTTGCGTATGAATTCGCCAAAGCGGGCACCATCGATCGCATCGAGCAGGAATTTGCTGCGAGCGCCAATCGGCAGGCGGCAGGCGCCGCTGACAAGTCAAACGCGATCGTTCACTAGGGGAAGCGGATGCCTGCAGACCAATCCAATCTTCGTTTATTCGAGCAGTGGATGGACCGGGTGGCGTGTCCCGCTTGCCATGGAACACTGCGCTTGGAAGACGGTCTGGTGCTTTGCGCGAGCTGTGGCCGCGGCTATCCCATAGTCGACGGTATTCCGATCCTGATCGCGGAACGCGGAGCATTGCGCGAGTCCAAATAATTTCCCACTAACTACTACTGCAGCTGCAGTGTCATGAATATCTTTGAGCGAACCTTTCGCAAGCTATACGGATTGCTGTAGCGTTCCGCCTCCTCATTGAGACAGCCTATGCATGCCCGTAGAATGGCGACTTATTGGCGATGATAAAAGGGCGCCACGATCATCAGCGCGAAGCCGATGGCGGCGATTAGAGCGAGCGCAATCAGGCTGTAAATAAGGAACAGATTTAGACCTTTTGCGGGTTCCTCTTCGTCTGTGTCTTCAGGTTGCGCCGGTTTTATTTTCTGCGAATCACTCATACTTCAGCGCCTCGACTGGATCCATTTGTGCGGCTCGAGTAGCGGGCACGGTGCCGAAGACGACACCGACAATCGTCGCCGACGCCAGCGCGATGAGCACCGACCAGTAGGAGATCGGCAGCGGGTAATCGGTAAAGAGGCGCACTGATAGCGGAACCGTTAGTCCGACGATGCAGCCGACAATTCCACCGAAAAGCGAGATGATGACAGCTTCGGCGAGGAATTGCAGCTTGATTTCGCGGTAGGTTGCGCCCAGCGCTTTGCGGATTCCGATTTCGCGAATGCGGGCTCGCACGTTAGCGAGCATGATGTTCATAATGCCAACGCCGCCGACGGCGAGGGTCACTGCAGCCACCATGACCAGCACGGCGGTAAGGATGTTTGAGATTTTGACGGCGGTGCTGAGCAGTTCTCTCAGATCGAAGGCCTTGTAGACGGAATTCGGCTTGTGGCGCGAACTGATAATGCGCACGATGTCGCGGCTCGCGTCCTGCACCTCGTCCATTGAGCGGATGGAAAAGTAGATCTGCTTCACGCTGTCGGTGCCAGTGAAGTAGCGCGCCACGGAGTAGGGAATCAAAATTGTGTTGTCGGTGATCTCGGTTTCACCAAACGTATCGACACTTTCTTTGAAGGTTCCGATAATGGTGAAAGGGACGCCTTGAATCGAAAAATCCCGGCCGATGGCGGCCTCAGAACTGCCGAACATTTCGCGGGCAAACGGCATTGTGACAACAGCGCACTTGATATGAGCAGCTTCATCTTCTTCATCAAAGTAGCGGCCGGCGAGCACGATGAGATTGCGCACGTAGCGGTATTGCGGACTCACGCCCAGGACCAGCGTATCTTTGACCACACCCCCTCCAAAGCTGATGCGGTCATGGCTCTCAAGCACAGGAGATGAGTTAAGCACGCTCGGAACCTGGGCGATCACAGCCTTTTCGTCTTCGCGGGTGAGGAAATCGTTGTACAGGGCGTGTTCAGTACCGGTGGCGCCGCCGCCTGAATACTCGACTTCAACCTCGTTCGTTCCGATTTTCTGAATTTCATTGAGGATGAATTGCTTGCCGGTGAGTCCGATGGTGACCACTAGAATGACCGAAGCCGTGCCGATGACCATGCCCAGGGCCGTGAGTGCGAAGCGGAGTTTGCTCGAGCTGAAACTGTCAATTGCCAGCCTGAGGATCTCGCTTAGCAGCATCGTGCGCCGCGCGCTCAACAGTGTCTGCTGAAAAGCCTGTCGGCGGACCTGAACCTGATCGGTCGGATTCATTGATACCTATACAAAGAAGATGCGCCAGGGAGCCATGCGGCTTCGACAATCAGTGAGACGAAGGCGGTTAAGGTTCGCGTCACTTGTCGTATTTTTCGAGCCATTTCAGTTCCTCGCGCAGTTTGATGTAGCCGTGCCACGGGTTTTTGCCCAGGCCGTGGCCCTCACCGGGAAACACAAGGAACGTATGCGGGACGCCGAGTGACTGGAGCGCCCTCTCCATCGTCTCCCCCTCAAGATAGCTTACGCGGACGTCCGCGCCTCCCTGTACCAGGTGGGTCGGGGTCTTGACCTTGTCGAAGCGGAACAGTGCGGCTTCACTCTGATAGAGGTTGGGATTTTCCCACGGCTGACCGCCGAGATACCAGGCGTCATCCCAGGTTTCGTCGTCGTTGCCCCAGTTGGCGGCGTGCTCGACCGCTCCGGCACCGGTTACGGCGGACTTGAAGCGTGTGGTCTGGGTGATGAGCCAGTTGGTCATGTAACCGCCATAGCTGTAGCCGCCGATTGCAAGATGGCCGGGATCGGCGTAGCCGTCTTTGACCAGGGCGTCGACGCCCGCGAGGATATCGCGACCGGGTTTGGAGACCAGGTGGGGTTCAATCTCCAGCATGAAGTCATCGCCGTATCCCGAAGATCCGCGATAGTTAGGGCGGAAGACCAGCCAACCGTTGTCTGCCGCCATGGTCGCCCAGTCGTACCAATCGGCACCGAAGCGGTTGCCGTCCGCGTCAGCCGGCCCACCGTGAATAAAGGTCAGCATGCGCAGGCGTTTGGCGTCCTTCTTTCCCGGGGGAAAGATGAGCACACCCTCGACAGAGCGGCCGTCATCGGACTTCCAACTATAGGGTGCCCACTCAGGCTGAGCGCGCTGCGCAAAGATGGGATTGAAGCTGGTGAGCGCGGTCAGGTGATCGGGGTGAAGCGGGTCGGAGGCCAGGTACACCTGCGTTGGCTCATTGATGGTGGAGTGGCGGATGAGGATGGTGTTGGAAGCGCGCGCCGACTCGAGTCCCGCATAGCTGCCGGCGCGGCCGGGAAGCTTGGTGGCCTTCTGGCCCTCGACGAGGTAAAGCTCCGATTCGGTGCCCTTGAGGCCGAGCGCGAGGATGCGGCCGTCGGGCAACAGGGAGAAGCGCTCAAAGGATCCATCAAAGGTTGACCCGAGGCGCTCGGTCTTTCCGCTGACCGGGTCGAGGCGGTAAAGACGGCCCTGCACGTCGCGGTATTTGCCCTCAAGGGAGCCGGCGGCCGCCTGCACGCTGAAGTTGAGCCAATGGCTGTCGGGCGACCAGCGCAGGATGGATTCGATGGCGTCGTTGTGGGTGAGTTGGCGGACCGTGCCGCCGGATGGGTCGACGAGAAAGACTTCAAAGTCGGCGGGCCGCTCGGTGCGACGATGTACGGGGCCGGTGACGAAGGCCAGGTGCTTGCCGTCGGGGGAGGGGGCTATCTCTTCGATGGACAGATCACTCTTAGCGACGGTTTCGGCGAGCGTGGGCAGCTTGGCGCTGGGCTCGGCATCGGCTGTCTTTGCGGTCGGTGCCGCGGCGGGAGAGCGGACTTCGACGGCATGGGCAAGGGCGGGGGCTACCGGGATTTTGAGCAGCAGGTCGCCACGATGCTGTTCGCGCCAGCGGATGACATCCTTCCACTCATCTTTGTGGGCATCTTCCTGGTCGTGGGTGAGGGGCGACGCGGCAGAGAAGTAGATTGTGGAGCTGTCAGGCGACCAGGCAAAGGCGCGGACATCGAGCTTTTCGCCATAGAGCGGCAGGGCCTCGCCGCCGGTTGCGGCGATGAGCCAGAGACGGCTCGATTTGCCGGAGTCGCCGTCGTCTCCGGCAGCGGAGTCGCCGAGGAGGGCACGGTCGGAGACGAAGGCGATCCACTTGCCGTCTGGGCTCCACTGCGGCTTTTCTTCGGTGCCGGTATGGGTGAGGGAACGCAGCCCGGCCTGCGCTGTCCATAGCCAGAGGTCGTGGCGATAGGTGTTGGCTTTCCAGTCGGGACTCTCGGTAGAGATAGCGGCAGCCGTGCCGTCGGGGGAGAGAGAAGCGTCGCTGATTTCAGTGGTATTGAGGTACTCATCCAGCGTGATGGCTGGTTGTGAGGTTTGGGCCACTGCGAGAACGGCAACACAGAAAGAGGCGGGCAGGATCAAGCTTGCAAATCGGAAACGCATATCAGAACTATAGCTGGCTGAAATCGTTAGGCCAAAGAATGACCGCAACTTCGTCACCCGCGCGAAGTTGCAATCGACTCGTCAAACGCGATAGAAGCGCGCGCAATTGCTGCCGAGCACCGCATCGCGCATTTCCGGCTGCAACTGGCGCACGTAGTCGATTACGATTCGCATGGTCGCCGCGTGATCCGCTGCCAAGGTGCAGACCGGCCAATCCGAACCGATCATGAGTCGCTCCGCTCCAAACGCGTCGAAAACGACGTCGAGATAGCGCTTGAAATCTTTAGCCTGCCACCGCTTCCAGTCAGCCTCTGTCACCATGCCGGAAACCTTGCAGTGGACGTTTTCACACCGCGCCAGCTCGCGCAGATCCGACTCCCACGGCGCGAGCAGGCCCACGGCGATGGGCGGTTTGCCGATGTGATCGAGGACAAAGCGTTGCGCTGGAAATGCGCGCACCAGCTGCACCGCCACCGGCAGATGGCGTGGGTATACCAGCAGATCGTACGCCAGCCCGCGCTCCGCCAACTGCGCGATGCCGCGGCGGAAATCCGCGCGCAGCATGAATTGATCGTCCGGCTCGCCTTGCAGGATGTGCCGCACACCGACGAGCTTCTTCCGGGCGGCCACGTGCGCCCATGTGTCGGGCTGGTCGGGCGCGCACAAATCCACCCAACCAACAACACCGCGGATGAAGTCGTGCTCGTCCGCCAGATCGAGCAGCCATGATGTTTCTGCCGTAGTCTGCACCGCCTGCACCGCGATGCAGCCGTCGAATCCGTTGGCAGCCAGCAGGGGAGAGAGGTTGCCGGGCAAGTAGTCGTGCTTCAGGGCCGCCATCTGGTCTGTGATCCAGTGGTAGTCGTGAGGATCGTACTTCCAGAAATGTTGATGTGCGTCGAGTCTCATATCGATGCAAAGGATTGTCGCAGGCTGGGCCGGTTCGCTACCACCGTCGGCGATGATGCCTGCCAGTGGCTATCCTGCGCGGGCGGGCGCGAGTGCTGGTGCGCATTGGCCTGCCGATGTCCCTCAGCCTAATGCGGGGCATGGAAGCATCGGCCGGATGATGGGTTCCGCCCCGGTGCGTGCCATTATGGGGGTACCCCTCCCCCCCATATCTGGATGGAAGTGGTTTGCTTTCCTGGGTTTGCGCAGGGTCGTGTGCGCTAAAAATTTGATTCTATTGGAGTTATTCGCAGAAATCTGATTCTAAGGGAGTTAGCGGCGCGAATCAAAGTCATCGAAGAATTGGGTTAGAAAGCGCCATGGGAAGATTGTGCGCTAAAGGCAGGTAATCATCTGCAAAGGCTGGAGACCCTGCATGCGTTAGGCTGAGCGTTGGCAATTGGTCATTCATGGGGAGTGAACTTTAGTAAAGCGAAGGGCGTTTCGGGGAGTGATCACTACAGTTCTGCGTAACCAGCTGTCTATGAGTGCTTTGGCCTGATATTGCCAACTAACATTCGCCGGAGCGGGCGTCGTTACTGCAAGCGACTTCCCGCAAAAAACTTGAGTTCGCCTTTTGAACGTGAACGGTGGTCCTCATCCAGCCGCAGCTCCCTTAGCCTTAGAAGTGTTCCCAGGTCACGGACCAGTGCTCCCGCGGATCCGCTGAACGAATAATAAGATGCCCGTCTGCCGTCAGTTGATAGACACGGGGCAGGTCTTTGCCTACAAGAAGGTCCCGCGGACGGAACCCTGCTCATGGTGCGTAACGATGTGCTTTGCTTCATCGAGGTCATAGCTGCCAAAAGAAGCTTCGTATCCACCCAGCACGTACTCGTTGTCTGGCGAGTTCGCCGATTTTGGATACATCAGTTGTACGGACATGTGACCATCGCGCGTGTAGATCAGCATGCCTTTCGGTTGCTGCGCCGGAGCCACCTTCCCATCCGCACCGGGTGCATCGATTCGTACTAGATGCCATGCGCCGATCAGGGCATCTCTGTCTGAAGAACGCGGACGAGACTGGGCCTGAGCTCCGGTGATCGTCAATACAATTGCAACCAAAATCCATTGCAACACTTTCATCGATGTCCTCCTGGGCTCAGCGCCCGACAAGCTTTTGATGGGCCTCGGGATATCGCGCACCTTCGATTTTGATCTTCGACGAAGACTCTTCAAGCGAGCGTACGTCGTCTGCCGTGAGCTTCACCTGCGCGGCTCCAAGATTTTCCTCGAGGCGCGAAAGCTTGGTCGTTCCTGGAATCGGCACAATCCACGGCTTCTTCGCAAGCAGCCACGCCAAAGCAATCTGTGCCGGAGTGGCCCCGTGCTTTGCTGCGAATGAGCTGATCACGTCCACAAGTGCCTGATTCGCTCTGCGATTCTCTTCGCTGAACCGCGGCACGCTGTTGCGAAAATCCGTGCTTTCGAACTTCGTGTTCGCGTCGATCTTTCCAGTCAGAAATCCCTTTCCAAGTGGGCTGAATGGCACGAAGCCGATGCCGAGCTCCTCAAGGGTGGGCATCACGGTCTGCTCAGGCTCACGCCAGAACAACGAGTATTCGCTCTGAAGCGCGGCCACCGGCTGAACAGCATGCGCTTTGCGAATGGTCAGCGCACTCGCTTCAGAAAGGCCGAAGTGCTTCACTTTACCTTCCTGTATGGGATCCCGAACCGCTCCCGCGACGTCTTCAATTGGAACGTTCAAGTCAACCCGGTGCTGGTAGAACAGATCAAGGACATCAGTTCTCAGCCGCTTGAGGGAACCCTCGGCTACCTGCTTGATGTGCTTGGGCCGGCTGTTCAGCGCGGTCCAGCGATCACTGTCGCCCGAATTGGGCTCCTAGCCAAACTTCGTTGCGATCACAACCTTTTCGCGGTAAGGGGCCAGCGCTTCACCCACAAGCTCCTCGTTCTTGAGCGGACCGTAAACCTCAGCTGTATCGAAGAACGTCACGCCGCGCTCCACGGCAGCATGGATCAGGGTGATCATTCCTGCTTGTCTTTCGCCTGCCCATAGGACCAGCTCATCCCCATGCAACCGAGTCCGAGCGCCGATACCTCCAAACCGCTATTTCCAAGATTTCGTTTTTCCATCACTCACTCCAATTCTGTGCACAAATAACTTTGCTAGCTCTTTCGTCCCGCGAACACGTCTTTGAAGACCGGCAGAGCCGAGAAGACTGTCGGCCAGCCGGAGTAAAAGGCCATGTGAGTAAGCACTTCCGACGCCTCACCGCGTGTGAGGCCATTGTCCATAGCCCGATTCAGGTGATACGGGATCTGTGCGGCCTGACCAGCCGCAACCAGCGCAGCCACGGTGATGAGACTGCGATCGCGAGGTGCAAGTGCGGGCCGCAGCCACAAGTCGCGGAAGAGGAACTTCGCGGTGTTCTCGACTACCCCCTGTGACGTTTCTCCGAAGTTTGCCTGCACCTGCGCAGCTCGCTTTCCTTCGGCTTCCTCGTTGAGCGGAAGCAGTTCCGGCGAGATCTCCGCGAGCTGGTCTGCGCCGATGGCTCGCTCTGCAAAAATCCCTTGGGTGAGTTTGGCAAGTAAACTTGGGTTCTTCCGCACATTTGGTGAAGGGATCCAGGTGGATCGCGTTGGTGTGAAGGATTGAGGATTTCATCCGGCGTTCACGACGCGAAGACGCAACAGGTCGAAATTGGCGCGGCCGTACATGGAGCGGTTGATCAGCT
>JANXYB010000136.1 GCA_025350325.1 Acidobacteriaceae bacterium | reverse complement strand
GGATAGGGCGTGTAGCAATCCATGCGCCGCCATCCGTCTTGGCGCGCTTGCTGCGCTGCGCGCACCAGGTCGCTCGGCGTTTCAAATTCGGCCAGCAGGCCGTATGTCCCTTGGCGCGGCGGCATCAGTCACCCACCTTTGCTGCCTGCTTGGGAGTGATCTTCGCTCCCGGCAGCATCATGCGAATTTCAGACATCGGAATCATAGGCAAGAAGCGCACAAACAACAGGAACAGCGCCGTGAACAATCCCAGCGTGCCCACATACGTCATGTAGTCCCACTTGGTCGCGCGATACGTGCCCCACGATGAAGGCAGGAAGTCGCGGTAGAGACTGGTCACGACAATGACGAACCGCTCAAACCACATGCCCGTGTTGACCACGATCGAAATGAAAAACATGTATGGAATTGAAGTGCGCAGCTTGCGCGACCACAACGTCGTCAGTGGGATAAGCAGGTTGCATGTCACCAGCACCCAGTACGACCAGCCCATCGGCCCGAACATTCGGTTCCACATCATAAAGGCTTCCCAGTGCGACGCCGAATACCAGGCCATGAAGACTTCCATGCCGTAGCCGTAAGCAACGATGAAGCCCGTGGCCAACATGACTTTGCCCATGTTGTCGATATGGCGATCAGTGACCAATCCTTCAAGGTGATAGAACTTGCGCAGCGGAATCGCTAGCGTCAGCACCATCGCAAAGCCCGAATAAATAGCGCCGGCCACAAAGTACGGCGGGAAAATTGTAGTATGCCATCCCGGCAAGACCGCCACCGCAAAGTCGAAGCTAATGACCGTGTGTACTGAGAGCACCAGTGGAGTTGCCAGGCCCGCCAACAACAACGATGCCGTCTCGTACCGCATCCAGTGGCGGACTGATCCGCGCCAGCCCAGCGACATCAACCCGTATGCATACTGCGCTGCTTTCGATTCAGCGCGATCACGCATGGTGCCGAAGTCAGGAACCATGCCGATGTACCAGAACACCACCGAAATCGTAGCGTACGTTGAAACGGCAAACACGTCCCACAATAGCGGCGAGCGGAACTGCGGCCACACCGTCATCGTGTTTGGATAGGGCAGCAGCCAATAACCAAGCCACGGACGGCCTACGTGAATCAGCGGGAACATTCCGGCGCAGATTACCGCAAAAATTGTCATCGCTTCAGCGAAGCGGTTGATCGAGTTGCGCCAACCCTGCTTGAACAGCAACAGAATCGCAGAGATCAACGTGCCAGCGTGGCCGATACCGATCCACCAGACGAAGTTGATGATGGCAAAGCCCCACGCCACCGGCATGCTGATGCCCCAGATGCCGACGCCGACCAGAAATAGCCAGCTCACCGCCGTCAGAAGCAGCGTGGCAACCGCGCCGCCCACACCGAAGAAGGCAAACCAGCCCAGCGGCGTGTGCGGTGTGAGCACAATACGCGAGATTTTTTCGGTGACCGATTTAAAGGTCTGTCCCGGCGCGATTACCCGGTATTCACCGGTCGCGGGATCGATCTTCACTTCGTTCGGTTTCAGGTCGCTGGTGGCCATCGTGGCTTCAACCCTTGGCCGGTGCGTGTTCCACCGGCGCTTGTTCGAGTTCAGAGTTCGGATTCAAAACCGCGGCCACATACGTTGTCCGCGGACGAGTATTCAGATCGGCGAGCAGTTGGTAACTGCGCTCATCGCCGCGCAATTTTGCTACCCGGCTGCCCTTGTCGTTGATGTTGCCAAACGTGATTGCGGATGCAGGACAAGCCTGCTGGCAGGCAGTAACAATCTCCCCATCGCGTACGCCGCGGTTTTCTTTATCGGCTTCAATCTTCGCCGCCACGATGCGCTGCACGCAGTAACTGCACTTCTCCATCACGCCGCGCGAACGCACCGAAACATCCGGGTTGCGCAACAGCTTCAGGCTTTCCGTCTCGTAATCGGCATACAGCAGGAAGTTGAAGCGCCTCACCTTATAGGGACAGTTGTTGGAGCAGTACCGCGTGCCCACGCAGCGGTTATAGACCATAGTATTAAGGCCCTCTGGCGTGTGCACCGTTGCCCCAACTGGACAAACCTGCTCGCAGGGAGCGTTTTCGCAATGCTGACAGGCCATCGGCTGGAAGTGCGCGCGCGGCGCGGCCAGGTCGCCTTCAAAATATGTATCGATGCGCAGCCATTGCATATTGCGTCCGATGCGCACTTGCTGCTTGCCGACCACAGGAATGTTGTTCTCTGCGTAACAGCTCACGATGCATGCATTGCATCCCGTGCAGCTATTCATATCGATCGACATGCCCCATGCATTGTCTGGATACGTCCAGTTGGGGAACAGAGAATTGCCCATGTCGGTCTTCTCGTGGCCCTCGCCCTCATTTGCAAATCCCGGGTTGGCCTTGAATTCATCGAGAGTTGCGTAGCGAATGACGCCGCGCGGCCCGAGTGCCTCATCCGCTTCGAGCGAATTGTTCCCATTGCCTTGCCCGCCAAACGTTTTTGACCGATGATCCTGGTAGTGGCTCTTGGTGATTGCAATGCCCCATTTGCCCTCTACTTTTTTGATCGACCCAATTGCAAAAAATGGCGCCCAGCTTGGCCGTATCGAATACGCATTGAACCCCGCGCCCGAACCAACCCGGCCACCAAGTTGACGGCCGTAGCCCAGATGCACGGTCACTGAATTATCAGGATGCCCCGGAGCGACGATCACCGGCGCTTTCACAGTATGTCCGCCCACCGACAACTCAACGATGTCATCTTCTTCAAGCTTGAGCTTTTCAAGCGTCGCGCCTGAAACGATGGCTGCGTTATCCCAGCTCAAATTCGTAATCGGCTTGGGCAGTTCCTGCAGCCAGCCTACGTTTGCCCATCGCCCGTCATACACGCTCGGGTCCGGCTTGAAAATAATTTCAATCGCATCTTTAGAGGATGGCTGAGGTATCGCTCCAATAGCTCTCTTCTGACCCGCGCTCGCTGTCTTGTCGTATGCGGTTCCCTCGATCCAACCAGAATGCAACGCCTTGCGCCAACCCGTTTCGAAGTCGCCTTTGATGGTCGACTTCCACGTCTCGCGAACCGCCTCATACGCACTCAGCCGCGGCTCATCAAGCAGCGTTTGAAACACATCGTGTGCCGTTCTACCGCCATACAGCGGCTCGATCATCGGCTGCACGATTGAAACCGTGCCATCATAAGCGCGGGCGTCCGACCACGACTCTAAAAAGTGCGCCGCAGGAATATGCCAATGCGCCAAATGTCCGGTCTCGTCGTAGTGCGAGCCCAAATGCGCCAGAATCTTCGCCTTCGTAAACGCGGTGGCAAAATCGAGATCGGCGGGCGATGAATAGACCGGGTTCACATTGAGCATGACCAGCCAATCGACTTTGCCGGCATTCAAATCGGCAACCAGGCCCTTCATGTCCGCGATCTGATCGCTGGGTAGCGGGTTGACTGCTTCCGTAACGAATACCGTTTTGCCGATGTTCCCCAGCGCTTCGTTGATGGCAAGCGCCAGATCGGCAACGGAACGATCCTGCTGCTCCCCGCCAATTACCACGCTCTTGCCCCCATGCGCCTTCAAATCTTTTGCCAGCGCCGCCAGGAATTTCTGCTGCTCGTTGGTCCACGCATAGGTCGGAGCATTCACGCCCCCTGCGCCGACAGCCTTTGCCAACTCCGCCGCAAATGCAGGAATCTCACTGGCGCGCAATCCCAGGCGATGCTCAGCTTTGAGCCCCGTAGTTGTGGGCATGCTTTCCACGGCATAAAGCCGGTTCAACTCTTTGCCCGACAGCTTGCGGCGTTCAGCGTAGTCACGCACCAGGCGATGAAAGCCCGGGAACGTCGCTCCGGAAAGAAAATCGGCATCGAGCGAAACAATCACGTCCGCATCGCCCAATGCATACTGCACGCTCTGCCCTTGCGAGGCCGCGGTACCTGCATTTGCCGGGTCATACTGAATCACTTTGGCCTTGGGCCACGCCGCCTGAACCGCTTTCCATTGCCGCGCCAGGGTAGGCGAAGTGATGGTCGCGCTCAGAAAATAAATCCCGGTTCCGTCCTTCGACGCCGAAATTTTCTGCCGCAGTTCCTGCGCAAACTCTGCCCACTCGCGGTTCTCGCCTTCAAACGTCGCATGCTGCGAGCGATCAGGATCATATAGGTCCAGCAGCGCACCCTGCGAAAACACATCCGAAGATCCCTGGTTGTAAGCGTGATCGGGATTGCCGTCTATTTTGATCGGACGAAACTGATCGGTCTTCACCAGCAGCGGCACTGCGCCCGCGACAAAAGGATTGGCCGTGGCAAAGTAATTCGGCTTGCCCAGGACCAGGTCTTCCGGCTGCTTTACGTAAGGATAAATAGGCTCGTCCGGCTGCTTCGCGCAACCGGCCAGGCCCGCAAGTGCCATCGAAGCGCCCATCAGTTTCATGAATCCGCGGCGCGAAACCGGATCGACCCACTCCTGCGCCGCCGACGGAAATTCCTTCTCAACCGCCGCCTGAAACTCAGCGGTGTTGGCCAACTCATCCACCGAGCGCCAAAACCGGGGTCCCCGCAGACGGGTCTTGGTCTGCGGGGTGGAGAATTTTTTGCTCTTCGTAGTCTTAACGTGCTCGCGCACCTCGGCGAGCGTCCTCGGTGCTTCGTCAACCGCCGCCACGATCTTTTCGTTCTCCACGATGTTCCCCGTATTGCGCTTACTTTCATTCATCGGTTCATGACTCATCGATGGCAGACCTCGCAGCTGGTTAGGTCTTTTGGAGTGCGAATGTTGTAATGCTGCACCAGGAAATGTCCCAGCTTGTCCTGGCTGGTGAACTTCTGATAATGAAGCGCGGCTGGAAGATTCACGGATGCCACTTCAGATTGCGCCCCGTGAACTCCATTCCTTACGGGCAATTCAAGCGCTGCCATCTCCGGCCCTGCGCCACTCGGCTCTTTGGTCACGCAATGCACGCTCTGCGCAGTTGGCTTGCCGCTCTTTTCATCCGCAACCGAACACCACACCGGACGCTCCTCAGCCGGCTTCTCCCACGCCATGTTGTAAATCTCGCTGGTCGGACGCAGGTTCTTCGATGGGTTCCGATGACAATCCAGGCACCACTCCATCTGCAAAGTGTTTTGTGCGTACATCAGCGGCATCTGGTCGACGCGTCCATGGCAGCTGGAGCAGCCCAGCCCTTTATTCACGTGGATTGCGTGATTGAAATATGCAAAATCCGGCAGGTCATGCACCTTGATCCAGGGGACCGACTGACCACTCGCCCAGCTGGCCCGCACCGGTTCCAGCAGTTGTGCGTTGGTCCAAATCTGTGCGTGGCAGTTAATGCAGGTCTTGGTAGGAGGAATGCCGGCGTAACTCGACTTCTCGACCGTCGTATGACAGTACTGGCACTGCAGTCCCAGCCCCTGCACATGGTGTTTGTGGCTGAAAGGTACGGGCTGCTCCGGGCGCTGGCCCTGTCGCGTCACCCAGGGAGAACGCTGCAACTGATCCAGCGTGACCCCCAATGCGATCACAATCAGCCCCGTCAAAACCAGGCTCGCCCGAGCCAAAGCATTGGAGCTGCGATCGAATATCTGCGCCATGAATGCTTTCCTGAATCGATTTCGTGTCGTAAGGTGCGCGCTGTGCTGGCGATCACACGGGTTGTGGTTATCTTTTGTTTTCGGGCGAACGACATCCAAACGGCGGGGAAACCCGAAAGTTCAATATAACAGCCCAAGACTATACACAGCGGCCACTTAACCCTAAGAACCAGAAATATCTGTCGGAGTTGTCATTTTTGTAATCTGCTGAAAGTAATAGATGTTGTGGGGAGTTAAAAAGTAGGCCAGCCCACTTTGCTTTGTACGGCGTTGCGTCCCAGTGGATGGGATTTTGTGACCTCTAACGTGCGATTCGACAATCTCGCGGTCTTAGCCGCCCTGCGGGGGCACGATAAGAACTCCAAGGAGTTTCTACTGACCGCCACGTAGCCAGCTTCACGTCGAATTGAATGCTTTAGAATTTACCAAAGCATTGCCACAGGCCGCTCTCACCACTACAGCCAACTTAACAACGGACAGGTGTCCGCAAGCGACGCCCCTCACCACCGGCAAGGGCCCTTCACGCAAACCGCCGGCCGACCCCACCGAACGGAAGAAAGGAAGGGCCAATGAAATATGCCGGACTTCTGATCATGCCAGCCGGATTCATACTTTCGATTGCCGCCATCATCCTCTTTCCCAGCCCCGCGTACCGTGCGATTTTTGTGATTTGCGGCATCGCAGTCGAGGTCATGGGATTGATTGTCGCGGTCCGCGGCCACATGCTGTCGCGCTCAGAAACCCGCCCATGAACCACCCTCCAGTCATGCCTTTCAACGAAACCGAGTTCGCTCTTGCGCTCATGCTTTTGCTGCTTGCGCCGCTGGCAATTGCCGGGGTGGCGCTGATCAACACAGGCCTGGGACGTTCCCGCTCCGCCGCGCAATCTTTGCTCGGCGCGCTGGTGATCATTGCCGTGTCGGTAATCGCATTCGCGGTGATCGGTTCCGCGTTCGCCGCATCCTCGATGAACGCTGATCATGTTATTCATCTCGTCGGCAAGCCATGGAATTGGATGGGCCGCGGTCCCCTGCTGTTATCGGATCTTGCCGCAAGTTCGGGTCGCTCGCAGCTGGTGACGCTGTTTGAACTGTTTGCCGCGTCCTTCGCCGCCATTGTGCCGTGGGGCTCCGGTGCCGATCGCTTTCGCCTCGCCGCGGCGACTGCGACCACCGCGCTGCTCTCGGTCTTCGTCTTTCCGCTACTGGCTCATTGGATATGGGGCGGCGGCTGGCTGGCGCAACTTGGGCTGAATTTTTCGCTCGGTGCCGGCTTCCTCGACGCCGGCGGTGCGGCCACCATTCACCTGCTTGGCGGGTTGTCGGCGCTGGCAGTGATCTGGATCGTCGGACCGCGCAAAGGAAAATTTCCTCGCGAAGGCCTCTCCACCGCGATGCCCGGTCACAACGCAGTTCACGTTTTATTCGGCTGCCTGCTGGCATCGTTGGGTTGGATGGCATGGAACATGGCCGGCGCTCTGCTTTGGCTAAGTGCGGCGCCTGCGACGTTGGTGATGACTGCAATCAACACGCTGCTGTCGGCAACCGCAGCCCTGGCAGCCACATTCATCGTCACGCGGGTGCGATTTGGTAAGCCCGATGCAAGCCTCTGCGCCAACGGATGGCTCGCTGGCCTCGTCACCTCGAGCGCCTGTGCGGCTCTGGTTACGCCGCTCCAGGCGCTTTTTACTGGTCTCATCGCAGGCATCGCCACTCCATTGCTGGTCGAGCTTTTTGAGCTCGCCCTTTCCATCGACGATCCGTCGGGCGCAATCAGCGTTCACGGCGCGGCTGGTCTTTGGGGGCTCGCGGCAGCCGGTATCTTCGCTCCCCAGCCTGGGCAGTTTCTCGCGCAGCTCATTGGCATCGCCACGCTGCTCGGCCTGATATTTCCCTCGATCTATTTACTGTTTTGGATGCTCAATCGCGTCGTGCCTTTCCGCGTGGATGCAGACGGAGAGCGCTTGGGGATGGACCTGCACGAACTTGGCGGCGGAGCTTATCCAGAATTCGTCGTCCACCGCGACGAGTCCTATCGGTGAACTCGCTCTATCGCCGCGCCAACAACAACATCAATCCGAACAGCACCACCGGCACTAACGCCATCGCCGCGTAGAGCATCACTCGTCTAGTGATCGGCGAAGTGCCCTTGCGCCCTGCCGGTCTAGCGCCACGGTCTTCGACGCCGACCTGTTCCTGATGCTCAAGATCCCAAATCATCTCGTGTGCCGTGGCATAGCGATGGCGAGGATCGCGCTCTAACGCTCGATATAAAACTTCTTCAAGCGCCGGAGTGATCTCCGGGTCCAATTCTCGCGGAGACTTGGGCTCGTGCAGCAGCCGCTCGTTAATCACCGCCAGAGGGTTGGACCCCACAAACGGCACCTGCCCGGTCAACATTTCATAGAGCAGGATGCCCAGAGCGTAAATGTCGCTGCGCTGGTCGCCTCGTCCGCCCTTCACCTGCTCAGGCGAAATATAGTCCGGCGTCCCAAGCATTGCAGACACATTTACAAACGTCAGGCGGCGTGCGTCTTCTTTCATCGCGATACCAAAGTCGATCAGTTTGATGTTGTCGTCCGCATCGACCATTACATTTTCCGGCTTGAGGTCGCGATGCACGATGCCGCGCTTATGCATGTAGTCCAGCGCGTCGCACATCCCCAATGCGATTTTCACGGCGCGCTCTATCGATAACTTTTTTTCTTCATTGAGAATGGTTCTAAGCAGCCGCCCATCTACCCACTCGATCACCATGTAGAGCCGGCTTCGCTCTTCGCTGTTAAAGGTCTTCACCACGCCGGGATGGTCAAGCAACTGCCCAATTTCCTGTTCGCGCTTGAATCGCTCAAACAGAACCGGGTCCGCCTCCATCTCCTTATGCGGAACTTTGATGGCTACCAGCCTGTCGCCAGTGAGGTCAGTGGCCTTGTAGAGCATCGACATGCCACTGCGCGCCACCACCGCGTCGATGCGGTAGTGGTCGAGCATGTCTCCTGTATTAAGGGTGGTCATAGGCGCGCTGCAAGCTAACTGATTGTTTCATGCCCATTCGCGTCCCATCCTCAAGTCAGGTTGTGCGGATCGGCAATTGCCACCAGTCGCTTGCTCTGACTGCCCGCTCACTTTTTTGAAAGTCCGGCGCAATGCGTGGTTCTATGATGAAAGAAGCCTATGTGCCGAACCCTGAAAATGCTGGCGGCCTGCCTCTTGATCGCTTGCACGACGGGTCCGCCTATGGCGCTGGCAGTGAAATTGCCGCATATCTCCCGCTCGCAGCCTCCTCAAGAGACCGGATTTCTCAATCGCAAGATCGCCGTGCGCGGGGCGATCTATCGCTATCAGGTCTACCTTCCCGAAGAGTGGCGACGCGACGATCATAAGCAGTGGCCCATCATTCTCTTTCTGCATGGGCGTGGCGAGCGGGGGTCAGAGGGCATGTGGCAGACACAGGTCGGCCTGCCCGCACAACTGCGCGATCACCCTGAACGATGGCCCTTCATCGTCGTCATGCCGCAATGCCCGCAGGGTCATTATTGGACCGACCACGACATGCTTACCGTAGCCATGATGTCTCTCGATCAAGAGACTGCCGAATTCCACGCCGACCCCATGCGCACATCTCTCACCGGCCTGTCACTCGGCGGCTACGGCGTCTGGGAACTTGCTCGCCTGCACCCGACACGCTGGGCCGCTGTCGCGATTGCAGCCGGCGGCATTTTTTGGAGCTACGCGCCCGAACGCTGGCTGCTTTCCTCCACTCTGCCAAGTGAATACGCCCAAGCCGTGGGGCACGTCCCCGTATGGCTCTTTCACGGTGCGGATGACAATATCGTTGCGCCGCGTCAGAGCGAATTGATGTTTGCAGCGTTCAAGGCCGCTGGAGGGGACATTCGCCTTTGGGTCTACCAGGGGTTGAAACACGATTGCTGGACCCGCGCCTTCAATCAGCCCGAATTGCCGCGTTGGATTCTCGCGCAACATCTCCATGCCAACCCGCAGATCGTGCACGCAGAGAGGCTGATCGTGCCCCTCCATCCGCCTGCGATTCACCTCACGCCGCCGCAGCTCGACAGCCTTGCCGGGGAATATCACGACTTTCACGGTCTGCCCGTCATCACGCTCTTTCGCCAGGGCGATTCGCTCTATCAAAAAAATCTACATGGGGAGATTGCAGAGCTTGCCGCGGAATCCTCCACTTCGCTGTTCTATCCCGGCGGCAACAGTTTCGCTCGCATCGCCGTTGAACGGGACCCGCAGAACCGGGTTACAGGTCTCGTTCTACGCGACGACCGGCACGAAGAGCGTTGGGAACGAAAGCGTTAGCTCCTTTAACACTGAATCGCGTCTTTGGTCATCTCCGCGGCGGTTGACATTTGCGTTTTAATCAAGCACTCTTCAACGAACCCAGACGGAAGCATGTTTGCGGAAATCCCAACTCAATCGGTATGGAGACTTTCCCGTATGAAGAAACTGCTACTCCCCCTACTTCTTTGCGCAACCGGCCTAGCCTGTGCGCAATCGATCACCGCGCAAGACAGCAAGTCAGTTGAAAACCTCAACGTCAAGACCGGTCCTCCGATGCTGGGCATCCACTGGGCTCGCGGTTTTGAACCCAACTTCCGCGCAACGCATGAGGCGAAGGCTGCGCCTGCGAGGCGTAGCGCGAACATGACCTATCACGGTGGAAAAATCATGCCGACGGCGGTTACCAAGGCTATCTTCTGGGGGACCACCTGGGGATCGTACTCCGGCGACAAAATCACCGGCATGGACACCTGGTACATCGGCTTTGAAAATTCCAACTACGCCGGGACCTCTGACGAATACACCGGCACCAACGGCCAGGTCGGAGCCGCGACCACTCATTTGGGTCATATCGTAGACACGTCGGCCTCGACGGGCGGCGGTAATACCACCGCAATTCTGAATGAGGTCTGCAAATCCATCGGTACAAACGTTGATCCCAGCGGCAACGGCTACTACGCCGTTTACGCCGATACACCGCGTGGAAATGCCGGCTACTGCGCCTGGCACAGCTATGGCACGTGCGGCGGCAAGCCACTACAGTTCGCCTACTTCTTCAAGCTTGATGGCGACTCTGGTTGCGATCCGGGAGATACGTCAGGCCTGCACTCGCAAGGCCTCGCGGCCATCGCGAATGTGAGCGGACACGAGCTCTCTGAGGCCCGCTCCGATCCCGCTACTCCCGGTGCCTGGTACGACGCATCCGGTGCGGAGAATGGCGATAAGTGCGCATGGACTTTCGGCGCTCCGCTGGTCACCTTCTCCAACGGCTCTCAATGGAAGATCCAGGGCGAATGGTCCAATGCCGCTTACACTTCCGGTACTGGCTATGCCAACAGTTCCGGCCAGAAGGGCTGCCTGGCAGGGAAATAACTAACTCCAATCGTGCAAACAAAGGCCGCCCAAAATCGGGCGGCCTTTTTTCGTCACCATACATGCTCGCCAATTTAGAGTTGCATTATGGAAGTGCATCTGATCGACGGCACCTACGAGCTCTTCCGCCACTTCTACGCGCTTCCGTCGGCGCGCGATAGCGATGGCAATGAGGTCGCTGCGGTACGCGGCGTCCTCGGGTCGCTCTTCGGCATGCTGCAATCAGGCGCGACGCACATCGGTGTCGCAACGGACCACGTCATCGAATCATTTCGCAACAATCTCTGGCCGCAATACAAAACCGGAGAAGGGGTCGACCCCAATCTGCTGGCGCAATTTCCTTTGCTTGAAGAGGCACTCGTCGCCATGGGCGTTACCGTCTGGCCCATGGTGGAGTTCGAGGCCGACGATGCACTCGCCGCAGCCGCGGTGGCCGCCGCTAGGGACGATCGGGTTTCTCGCGTCGTCATCTGTACGCCCGATAAGGACCTTGCGCAGTGCGTTCGCGGCACGCGCATCGTCCAACTCGATCGCCGTAAGAATGTCGTCCGCGACGAGTTGGGTGTAATCGCCAAATTCGGCGTCGCACCCACATCGATCCCCGACTACCTCGCCCTCGTAGGGGATGCTGCCGACGGCTTTCCCGGCTTGCGCGGGTGGGGCGCAAAATCCGCTGCGGCCGTTCTTGCCCGCTTCGGCCATCTCGAAGACATACCTAAAGACCCCCTTGCATGGGGAGTGAGAATAGCCTCTCCGCGCGCCCTCGCCGATGTGTTAAACGAAGAACGGGAGCGCGCGTTCTTATTTCGCGATCTCGCCACTCTGCGCACCGACATTCCCGTATTCGACTCACCCGATGAGCTGCGTTGGACAGGACCTACCGACGCGTTCGTTCCTCTTGCTACGCGGCTCGACGCTGCTGTCAGTGAGAAGAGCGACGATCGCCGACCTGTCCGAGTACGGACACTCAGTAAGCAGTCGTCAGGCCGCGCCGGGTCATAAGTACTTCTGTATTCATCTTCGCTGGAACTCAGTGCGCCTGCCATTCGTAATAAGCTGTAGGCGAAGTTTTACCGCCGAACCGGATGTCGCTTGTCATCTGCGCGCTTTCAAGCGACGATGGGAACGTCGCGCCGGTTTCGGCAACAGGGAGGTAAACCATGTATTGCAGTGCATGTGGTCAGGCTCTTGTACCCGGGCAGCAGGTCTGCCCTCAATGCGGCCGTCCCGCCGCCGCTCCCGTCGCTCCGATGCCCAATCTTGGATTTCAATTGGCAAACTACGCCACCCGCGTGCGAGCTCTGAGCGTGGTCTGGTTTATATACGCCGGCCTCTCCCTCGCGTTCGGCATTCTTGGCCTCTCTTTTGCCAACGCGTTCTTCCATGGCGGCTTGCCTTGGGCTCACGGTCCCTGGGCCCACGGTCCTATGGATCAACCGTGGTTTGGCCCTGCCATCGTGCACTTCGCGTGGGCCATGGTTATTCTCCGCTCGGCATTGGCTCTTGCGGCCGGTTACGGGTTGATGGAACGGGCTCCGTGGGGACGATTCGTCGCTCTGGTGGCAGCTTTCTTAAGCCTGATCAAAATTCCCTTTGGCACAGCGTTGGGAATCTGGACTTTGGTCACGCTGCTCGGCTACCGCAACAGCACCCTCTACGATCAGCTCTGACCCAGCTCTGACCCAGCGCAGACGCGCCAACTCGTCCCTGAGTCCCTCAGTCCCCTGTCCCTGAGTCCCTTGCCCCTAACCCCTGTTCTACTATTGATCCATGGGCTTCCCAGAAACACGTATGCGTCGCCTGCGCAGCAGTGAGCAGATGCGTGCCTTGGTGCGCGAGACCACGCTTGAGCCGGGCGACCTGATTCTCCCCATGTTTATCTGCACTGGCGAAGGCGTGCGCCGCCCCATTAGCTCCATGCCCGGCGTCTTCAATCTCTCCGTCGATGCGGCAGTGCGCGAGGCAGAAGACGCCGCCAGCCTCGGCCTGGGCGGATTGCTTCTTTTTGGCCTGCCCGACACTAAAGATGAACAGGCCACCGGCGCATGGCACCATGACGGCATTGTGCAAAAAGCATTGCGCGCGCTCAAGCAGGTTGGCGCTGCGCGCAAGCTGGTGCTGATCGCCGATGTATGCCTCTGCGAATACACCAGTCACGGGCACTGCGGAGTCGTCGTCAAATCCGGTGATGATTACCTGGTCGACAACGACCCGTCCCTTGAGATTCTCGCGCGTACCGCCGCGAGCCTGGCAAAAGCAGGCGCCGACATAGTAGCTCCCAGCGACATGATGGACGGCCGCGTTGCCGCCATTCGCCGCGCACTCGACACCGACGCAAGCGCCAACACGGCGATCCTCAGTTACGCCTCAAAATTTGCGTCTGCCTTCTACGGGCCATTTCGCGAAGCAGCCGATTCCGCTCCGCAGTTCGGCGACCGCAAAACCTACCAGATGGATGGAGGCAACGTCCGCGAAGCGATGCGCGAAATCGACCTCGATATTGCGGAAGGCGCAGACATGATCCTAATGAAGCCGGCCATGCCCTACCTCGATGTAGTGCGCGCCGCCCGCGAACGGGTCGACGTGCCTATCGGCGCTTATCAAGTTTCAGGTGAGTACTCGATGCTCCAGGCTGCATTCGAAAAAGGCTGGCTCGATCGCGACCGCACTATCCTCGAATCCCTCATAGGCATCCGCCGCGCCGGCGCCGACTTCATCGTCACCTACTTCGCTAAAGACGCCGCAAAGCTCCTCTAGAACCGCGTCGGAATTACGATTTTCTTCGCAGGTATTCGAAGACGAGATACCCTATGATCGCGGAAATAACGCCCACCATAAAATTTGTAGCTGTAAATATGTCGTACAGGGCGCTTGCCAGCGTCTTGCCATGCCCATTCGCGACCGTATATTCGCCCATCAACAGATTCGAATAAAACAGAATAGGATGAACGCGATTTCGATCACAACCCGCAGGGCTGTCAGGCGTCGATGACTTATTGGTTTCTCCTGCACGAATTATCAATAGTACCAAGAACCATTCCACAACCCGCAACGCCGTGACGACGAGCCTCGCCGACAAGGACGCAATTCAACCGCCCCACCTACAGCAGCCGCGCGCGCGGCAAAAATCACTTTGCGATGCGCCGCCCCTGTGGTCTTCTAAGGGGACCCACCTATGCTCAAGCGTATCGAGACCTATTTTGAATTTACATATCTAGGAACCAACTGGCGCACCGAAATTCTAGCCGGAGTCACGACCTTCCTGACCATGGCCTACATAGTCCTGGTCAACCCCGCCATACTGGCCGATGCCGGCGTGCCCTTGGCAGCGGCGACCGCCGCAACCTGCCTCTCCGCAGCCTTCGCTTCAATCTTGATGGGAGTCGTCGCCCGCTACCCCATCGCGCTCGCGCCCGGCATGGGACTCAACGCCTACTTCACCTACACCGTCTGCATCAAGTTGCACATCCCTTGGCAGACAGCTCTAGGCGCTGTGTTTCTTTCCGGCTGTATTTTTCTTGCCCTCACCGCAGCAGGCATCCGCCAAATGATCCTGCGCTCCATTCCCCACGAACTATATTCCGCCGTAGCCAGCGGCATCGGCCTCTTCATTGCCTTCATCGGGTTTCAACATGCGGGCCTTGTCGTACGTGACCCCAACACCCTCGTCAGCTTGGGCAATATCAAGAACTCCACCACCGCGCTCGCCCTCTTCGGCTTCATCCTGATGGTCACACTCGACATAAAAAAAATCCGCGGCTCCATCCTCATCGGTGTGCTCACCGTGACGGGAATGGCATGGGGGCTGGGCCTCGTGCATTGGACTCCGGCCGTTGGCGGGTTGGGTAGTCTCGCCGCGACTGCCTTCAAACTCGACATCCGTGGAGCGCTCAGCAAAGGGCTACTTGAAATCATCTTCGTCTTCTTCTTCGTCGACCTCTTCGACAATCTTGGAACCCTGGTGGCCGTCACCAAGCGCGCTGGCCTCATCTCCGCCGACCACTCCATTCCGCGCCTCAATCGCATCCTGTTCGCCGACGCGACTGCCACTGTCTTCGGCTCTTTGACGGGCACATCGACCGTCACCAGTTACATTGAATCAACCGCTGGCGTGGCCGCTGGAGGCCGCTCCGGCGTTACCGCCATCGTAACCGGCCTGCTGTTTCTCGGCGCGCTTGTGGTTGCGCCTTTCGTTGGCATCGTTCCTCAGGCTGCCACCGCGCCCGCACTCATTCTTGTCGGCTCCATGATGTTCTCTACCATCACCGAGATTCGCTGGAACGATCCCCTGGTCGCGGTTCCCTCGTTCCTTACACTGGTGCTGATTCCGCTCACTTACTCGATCGCCAATGGCTTGGGATTCGGCATTATTGCCTGGGCCATCCTGCATCTCGTCACCGGCAAAGGCCGTAAGCAGGATTGGCTGCTCTATATCCTCGCCGCACTTTTTCTAGCCCGCTTCATTTATTTGGGAAGCAGCTAGCACCCGCCTTCAGCCTGTACGCAGTTCGCGCCGTCGCTCATGTCTCTTGCTGACGCGTAACTTTGGCAAATTCCTAGGCGGGGTGAATTTCGCCATCCGCCATCACGGCTGACCGCTCCCGCATCCGCGTATACTCGTCGCCAAGGCCCGGCCACCATGGATATATTGTCCGTTCCAACCATCCTGCAGAATGCAGCTATTCTCACCGTCATTCTGGCGCTCTCAGGCTACGTCATGACCTCTGTCAGCGCCCACATGCTAGCCCGCCGCCGCGACAAACTCAAACTCGTCAACAAACGCATCAACGAATTTTACGGTCCCCTCTACGTCGCATCCGAAGCCGGGGATATCGCATATCGTGCACTCTTGAGAAAACAAGGCAAAGATAAAAGCTACCCCATTCGCGATGAGGACATGAAGGATTGGATGCTATGGATGACCACCATTTTTATGCCTCTGAATGACATTCGCGAGAAGGTGATCATCGAGAAGGCTCACCTTATCATTGAGGAACGGATGCCGCAGTGCCTGCTCGATTTCGTCACCCACGTCGTAGGCTACAAAGCGGTGATGGCCAGGTGGGCCGAGGGGGAATACACCGAGCGCCGTTCCACCATTGGTTGGCCGCCGGAGTTCGATGTCTATGTTAAGCGCTCTTATGCCGTGCTCAAAGCAGAGCAAACCAGCCTGCTGCACAGCGCGCCGTGGCGACTCTACCACCAAATATTTCATCGCAACCACAGCAAGTAATCCGCCGCCCAAACAGAAAGCCCCGACCGAAGCCGGGGCTTTGTAGTTCAACTCACTGAGTCGCTTTAGTAGCGATAAGTTTCTGCTTTGTATGGACCCTCGACCGCCACGCCGAGATAGTCCGCTTGTTTCTTGCTCAAAGTAGTCAGCTTCACGCCGATCTTGTCGAGGTGCAACCGCGCCACTTCCTCGTCCAGCTTCTTGGGCAGCACGTAGACACCGATCTTATAGGTGTCCTTGTTGGCCCAGAGATCGAGCTGCGCCAGTGTCTGATTAGCAAAGCTGTTCGACATCACGAAGCTCGGATGGCCAGTCGCGCAACCCAGGTTCACCAATCGGCCCTCGGCCAGCACAAAGATGCTATGCCCGTCAGGGAAGGTGTATTGATCGACCTGCGGTTTGATGTTGAGCTTCTTAACGCCCTTCTCCTCGTTCAGTGGATCCATCTGAATCTCGTTATCGAAGTGGCCGATGTTGCAGACGATCGCCTGGTCCTTCATCTTCTTCATGTGGTCCAGGGTGATGATGTCCAGGTTGCCGGTGCATGTGACATAGATGTCGCCGCGACCGAGCGTGTCTTCGACGGTGGTCACTTCGAAGCCTTCCATCGCCGCTTGCAGAGCGTTGATCGGATCGACTTCCGTCACGATCACACGGGCCCCCATGCCGCGCAGTGAATGAGCCGAACCTTTGCCCACATCGCCGTATCCGCAGATAACCGCGATCTTGCCCGCAACCATCACATCGGTAGCGCGCTTGATGCCGTCAGCCAGCGATTCGCGGCAGCCGTATAGGTTGTCAAACTTCGACTTGGTCACCGAATCGTTCACATTGATCGCCGGCACCAGCAGCTTGCCCTGCTCCAACATCTTGTAGAGCCGATGAACGCCCGTCGTAGTCTCTTCTGAAACGCCGCGCCACGCCTTGACCACGTTGTGCCAATGATTCTTGTCCTCGGCGTAGACCTTCTTCAACAAGTCCTTGATGACCTGCTCTTCGTGGTTGCCTGACTCGGTGTTAACCCACTTGTCGCCCTCTTCAAGCTCGTATCCTTTGTGCAGGAGAAGCGTCACATCGCCGCCATCGTCCACGACCAGTTGCGGACCCTTGCCGCCCTTGTGTGCCAGCGCCTGGTAAGTGCACCACCAATATTCTTCGAGCGATTCGCCCTTCCACGCAAACACCGGAACGCCGGTCGCCGCGATGGCTGCCGCTGCGTGATCCTGCGTCGAAAAGATGTTACAGCTTGCCCAGCGCACTTCCGCACCCAGGCTGGTCAGCGTTTCGATCAATACTGCTGTTTGGATCGTCATGTGCAGCGATCCGGTAATGCGCACGCCAGCCAGGGGCTTCGACGCCGCGTACTTGTTGCGAATCGACATCAATCCCGGCATCTCGTGCTCGGCGATTGTGATTTCTTTACGGCCCCAGTCGGCCAAAGCCATATCTGCGACCTTAAATTCGGTAATTTCGAGTGTTGAAGTTGCCATATAAATCTCCTTGTATCGAGCCATCGTGATATCTTGATATGTAACAGAATTCAATCATGCCGTCAATCATCAAACTTCTTCGCGCTGCCGCCGACCCCACCCGGCTTCGTATCTTATTGCTATTACAGGGCGACGAACTGTCGGTAGCCGAGCTGCAGGAAATTCTTGTGATGGGCCAGAGCACCATCTCAACCCATTTGTCGCAGCTAAAACAGGCGGGGCTGGTTGAAGACAGGCGCACCGGCAAGAACAATCTATACCGGCTTTTAACCGATGGCGCTGAAGGCGTTCTCACCAGTTTGCTGACGCAGGCACATCAGGAAACGCTTGAGGCCGTCGGCGATCAGGCAGCAATGCGCCGTGTGGTGAAGAAGCGCCAGGACAAGATGCGCATCTTCTTTGACAGCGTGGCAGGCCGCCTCGGCAAAGACTACGTCCCCGGGAAATCGTGGAAGGCGCTGGCCGAAGCGTTGATTCGCTTACTGCCGCCTTTGGTGATCGCCGATCTGGGAGCCGGAGACGGGACGTTCGCCCTGCTGCTGGCGCAAACAGCCTCCAAAGTCATCGCCGTCGATGCATCAGCCAGGATGCTCGATGTTGGCCGCGAACAGACGCTGCGTCACGGCATAAAAAATGTCGAATTTCGTCTTGGCGATATGGAGGAGCTGCCCATCGACGACGCCAGCGTAGATCTGGTTTTCTTCTCCCAGTCGCTCCATCACGCGCTGCACCCTGACCGTGCCGTCATCGAGGCTGCACGTATTATTCGTCCCGGCGGCCGCATCGTGGTGCTCGATCTGGCCAAGCATCGCTTTGAAGAGGCCCGCGAAATGTATGCCGATGAGTGGCTCGGCTTCAGCGAGGCTGACCTCGAAGGGCTGCTTCAGAGCGCGGGATTCATCAATGTGCAAACTTCCGTAGTGCACAAAGAGCCCGAGGCGCCACACTTTCAAACCCTGCTGGCCGTCGGTCAAAAGCGGGTTTAGCAGTCGATTGCGCTACCATTGCATCCAACGACCGGAGCAATGAGATGAGAGCGCCTGCGCAAGTCGAGGAATATCCTGTCGTCGCTAGAGTCAGTCGCCTGACGCGCGCGCGTCGCACTGCGATGCTCAAAGCACTGGCCGATCCGAAGCGCTTTGAACTGCTTGAGCGCATCGCCAAAGCCGCTTGTCCGCTGGGCTGCACAGAGGCCCGCGCCGCTCTTGCGATTGCACCCGCCACACTTTCCCACCACATCAAAGAACTCGAATCAGCCGGCCTGATCGCAATCGAGCGCGAAGGCAAATTTCACTTCCTCACCTTGCGGGCCGGCGTGCTCGAGTCGCTTGCGGCCGCCCTTGAAGCTCTGACTCCCGGCTCTTGCCCCGGCCGCTGAAGAATTTAAAAAAGATTTCCGCAATCATCGTGAATCGATTGTTGCTCCGCGCAATCAATTCGATAGTTGTCGAATTGTCGAAACGATGACAACATCGACAGGAGCGAAATCATGGGTAATCTTCAAGGAAAAGTAGCGCTCGTCACCGGCGCATCCAAAGGTATTGGCGCAGCGATCGCCCTCGAGTTGGCATCGAAAGGCGCATCGGTCGCGGTTAACTACTCAGGCAGCAAAAGCGGTGCAGACAAAGTCGTCGCCCAGATTAAGGCCGCTGGAGGCAAGGCCATCGCGGTGCAGGCCGACCTTTCGAATCCTGATTCGATCGGTCCGCTGATCGACGCGGTTTCAAAGCAGCTTGGCCCCATCAATGTTCTTGTGAATAATGCGGGTGTCTACGAATTCGGCGCAATCGATGCGATCACGCCTGAACATTTTCACAAGCAGTTTAACGTGAACGTTCTCGGTCTTCTGTTAACTACGCAGGCTGCGCTGCGCAATTTTGACCCCAAGGGCGGCAGCATCATCAACATCGGTTCCGTCGCCGCTGCGGGCGTACCCGCCGCTTCGACCTACAGCGCGACCAAGGGCGCTGTCGACTCCATCACCGTCTCGCTCGCTGGAGAACTGGGCGCCAAGAAAATTCGCGTCAACTCGCTCAATCCCGGCATGGTCGAGACAGAGGGCGTGCATACTGCAGGAATCATCGGCAGCGATTTTCAAAAGAAGACTGAAGCGGAAACACCGCTCGGACGCATCGGTCAGCCAGAAGACGTCGCTACCATCGCAGCGTTCCTGGCTTCGGATGATTCCTACTGGGTCACCGGCCAGACGATTCGCGCCTCGGGCGGCGCTCGCCTCTAAAACTCCGTGCGCCACCTTGCTGCTTCTGTGGCGTCAAGGTGGCAACGGCGCATTTCAGATCTTTTCCGCATCGAGCAGTTTGCGCTTGCGTTCAATTCCCCAGCGATAGCCGGTGAGCGAGCCGCTTACGCCCACGACACGATGGCAGGGCACCACCAGTGACACGCGATTCAATGCGCAGGCCCGCGCGACGGCACGCGTCGCCTTGGGGTCGCCCATTTCGCGTGCAAGCTGGCTGTAGGTGCGCGTTTCGCCGCGCGGAATCTCACGCAACGCCTGCCACACCCGCAACTGAAAAGCTGTTCCCCGCAGATCGAGAGTCAGAGCGTCGAACTGGCTGGCTTTCCCCTCGACCAGGCGCACCGCCGCATGCACCATGTCCTTGAGTGTGGGATCGCGCTGCAACGTTGCCTCTGGGAACTCTTCGCGCAGGCTGTGCTCTGCCGCAGCGGCAGTCAGCCCAAGGGCGAGCCAGCAAAGACCACGCGCCGTTGCCCCTACCACCAGCCAGCCGTAAGCCGTCTCGGCCGAGGTAAAGCCTATCTTTTCGCCTTGACCGCCTAGCGCGAATTGTGCGGGCGTCATACCCAGCGCGGCTGAATCATAAGCCCGGCTCGCGGAACCATATCCGGCGTTGTAAATAGCGTTGGTCACGGTATCTCCTTGTTTCAGCGCAGTGCGCAGGGTGGCGGCGCGCAGAGCGCGTTGATATTCAAGCGGGCTGGCACCCATAGACTGCTTAAAAAGGCGCTGCACGGTGAACGGGCTCAGACCCGCGACGCGGCCCAATTCAGCCAGGGGAACGCGGCGATCGAGATTTTTCTCAATGTGGATACGAATCTTTTCGAGCGGGGACGCATCCCCGGGACGACAGCGCTTGCATGCACGAAAGCCCGCAGCAACAGCCTCTTCTCCTGAGCTAAAGAATTTTACATTGGATCGCAAAGGACGCCGGCTAGTACACGCTGGCCGGCAAAACACGCCTGTCGTCTCGACCGCGTAAACGAAGTTCGCAGCCGGGTCGCGGCTTAACACCTGCCGCCATGCCTCATCAGGATCAATAGTTCGTGCGGCGTCGGTCTTCTGCAAACGTTGCGGTTTGCTGCTCATGTGAACCATGTTCGCCGATGTAGCACACGCGGCGCTATCCGTTTCTTGCGTTCAATTCCGATTTACGATTGATCGACTACCGCTGCTGTGATGGCTCTGAAATTTCTTTAGACCCGGCACGAAACTCGCGTCCTCGCAGCACGGCTTCGGCGCGCTTAAGGTCGTCCTCGGTATCAACGCCGATGGTGTCATCGGGAGCCTCGGCAACAAAAATGCCGATGCCGTTTTCGAGGAGCCGCAGCTGTTCGAGCCGTTCCAGTTGTTCGAGCGGCGATGGGGTCAGCGCTGCGAAGCGCTCCAGAGCGGCCTTTCTGTAGGCATAAATTCCCAAGTGCTTCCAGTACCCCGTGAATCCGATTGCGTCGCGATCAAAAGGAATAGTGGCGCGAGAAAAATACATTGCGCGCCCGTTCAAATCGGTCACCACTTTTACTGTGCTGGGGTTGGCGAACTCTTCAGGCCGACATCGCACCGCGAGCGTCGCGACATCTACCTCTGACCGGTCGAATAGCGCCAACAGGGGCCCGAAGAATTCCGGCGTGAGGGTCGGTTCATCGCCTTGAATATTTACGTAAATATCGGCATCGATTTTCTCTGCGACTTTACTCACTCGATCAGACCCGCTGGGGCAGGTGGCCGACGTCATCTCCACGGGAATGCCGCGTGCGCGGCACAGGCTGGCGACTTCCTCTGAATCCGTCGCTACCACCACCGGGTCCATCAGGCCGCTTGCTGCGGCGGCTCGCCAAACCCACTCCAGCATGGGCCGGCCTGCGATCTCGCGCAAAACCTTGCGGCTTAGTCGCGTCGAATTGAGGCGCGCGGGAATCACGCCCGCGATCCGTAACTTGCTCATGCACGCGAGTCTACAGGATCAAGTTCTTCTCGATCCCACATCAATCGATCTGGTCAATAGGAAGTTGCAAATGTTTGACCGCGATTCCAACCCCCCGTATCATCATGAATGGCGCGCCGCCCGGCCCGCCTACCCGGCGGAGTAGCTCAGATGGTTAGAGCGACGGATTCATAACCCGTAGGTCGGCAGTTCGATCCTGCCCTCCGCCACCAACGTAACTTCCTTGTTTACAATAGATTATTAAGGCAATAATATCGCAGACTCATCAACTCTGCTATTCTGAGTTCGCGCCTAAACCGGGCGCTGGAGCGGGAACCGCACGTCTACGCGACTTCCATTGCGGAGGTCGCGTATGCTGATTACGGCCCAAATAGACCACATACGTCTAGGGATTAGCGGAGGACGAACAGTAATGGATCGTGTGTCTGAATCGATGATGAATGATTTCGCTTCTGAACACGGCCTCACTTCTCTCAGCGAAGACAAGCGATTCGAGCATTTCTCTAGTTTCATAACTGTCGGAAATCACTTTGGTGGTACTTTCGACACCGAAGAAGTTCTTGTAGGCAAGGCGGCTGGTATCGATGGCATTGCTATCATCATCAACGGCGCGCTGATCACCGACATTGAAAGCCTCACAGACCTAGATAGCTCTGGAGACTTCGACGTAACTTTTGTATTCGTTCAGGCTGATAGAGGGGCTGGATTCGACGCTGCCAAAATCGGCAATTTTGGATTTGCAGTCTTCGACTTTTTTAAGGAAACCCCCACCCTCCCACGAACTCCGGAAATTGCGCCAGTCGCTGCGATCATGACGGAGATTTACAAACAGGCGGTCAAATTCAAAAGAGGCAATCCGGCTTGCAGGCTGTACTTCGCTACAACGGGAACATGGACCAATGACCTTGTGCTAGAGGGACGGCGTCAGGCAGTAGTCAACGATCTTCTCGGGACCAATCTTTTTCGCGAAGTCACTTTTACGCCTCTTGGGGCCGAGGGAATTCAGAGGCTATATCGGCAATCTAAGAATGCAATCGAGCGAGAATTTGTCTTTGAGAATCGAGTCACACTTCCTGAGGTTCCCGGGGTAGATCAGGCTTTTCTGGGATTCCTTCCGGTTCCAGAACTAAGGAAAATTGTCACCGACGACAATGGAGGAATGCTATCGGGACTTTTCTATAGCAATCCCCGAGATTGGCAAG
>JANXYB010000131.1 GCA_025350325.1 Acidobacteriaceae bacterium | reverse complement strand
TATGCGGCAGGTTGCGCGGCTGCTCCAGGACAAAACCTGGCGAATCACTCCGAAGCGCTGAAATTATCTGCGTGGATTAAGTCACTTCAGGAACGATTGGATCAACTTGCGTGCGCCATTCTCCAAACGCGCTGACAAGAGCCCAGACAATCGCCGCAAACAATACGATCACAGCTTGCTGGCGTTCGACGAGCAAGCGAAACCAGAGGTTTTGGGTTATCGACACACCGAAGTGCGCAGTCGACAATTTCAAGATAATCAGCGCTGTCGAGAACAAAAGTAGACCGCTAAAGATCGTTAACACCGTTGCAACTTTTTTGAACTTGCCCCAAAGCAGACCTAATGCTGGAAAGCAAAGTATCTGAATACGCATATCGTAGCTGCGATGATAGACCAGTAGCAGAGTCAAAAACGAAACTGCAGCGATGCCTATCCAGTCTCTCTTGCAACTTGTCTTGCCATTTAAAAAACCCATAACAACAAGGCCTGCCAGAGTCGCGACAATGACAAGATCGATGGACTTGAAAATCATCGGGCTACTGAATACCAGGTCGGTCAACCCTTCAAGATTGATGATCCCTGTGTCGATGCGCGAACCGACTCCACCGAGCGGCGCCGTATTCATTTGCAGGGCTAGATCAGAGGGCCAATGGGATGAACTCGGCTGATATGCAAGCGCGAAGCATGCGACTCCAAAGCCGACAGCGAAACTTGCTATTGCGATCAGAGCATACTTCCTGGTATCACGTGGCAAACAAAAATATGCCAGCGATGGTAGCACAAGTTGAGGTTTTAACGCGGCGGCCAAGACGAAAAGAACTACCGCCAAAACAGGCTGCTTGCGATTAAGAAAAAGAAGATTAGCGATAATCAAAAGCGAGAGCGTAGAGGTACTGACCTGTCCCAAACGAAGCAATCCACCGCTGGTTGCTAGTACGGCACTCACTGCCACAAAAACAAAAACTCGCGAAGAGGCTGGGGCTAGAACAATAGTTGCTACGCACGCGCTGATCAGAGTGATCGCTGAAATCCAGAATAGTATTAGGCCTGCGGTAGGATAGGGCAACGCTGCCAGCGGCGCAAAGACATAGTACGTGAGCGGGGGGTAGATCATGCGGTGGTCGGGCCAATATTGCGGACCGAATTGAGTAGGATTCGCACCACTCGTCAAAATGGCTGATTCGACACATGGGAGACTGTAAGGATTCGAACCGGAGAGCACGCAGCGCGCACTGCCATAGACGTGCGCAAAATCCCCGTACGCCCCATCAGAACGTCCTTCGAATAAGAAGATGGCTACCGATAAAGAGAATATCGCAATTAAAATAATGTCAGTGCGCGTCCAAGGACGGCTCTTTTCGAGTGACCCGATCTTGAGGGCATCCCACATTTAATTTTCTCCATCTGCCTACGCTTTGATGCGAATTTTATTGTAGTACGTCGATAAGCGAGCAAATCGTCACGAAGCAGCGAAGGAAGAATTGGCCGAGAGACCTGATTGAACCCAGCGACCAGAACAAGAAGAACCATCGCCCCAAGAGGCATACCTACGCGCCAATCTCTATCTGTATTCGGAGCGGACGTGCTGGCCTTTATGATCGCGGTTGCGACGTCGTTCTCAGTAAAATTGGTAGGCGATCTTCCCGTTGCTGAAGCATTATTAATTCCTCTCTTTCCGATTTTCATTGTCGTTGCAGGGCGCAGAGCTCTCCGGCCCCGGCTTAAGGTGGTTCTCCTGCTGATGGGGTTGTGGCTGTTCGGTCAGGCTTTGACAGATATTTATCGTGGAACTGCGACGATCGATTGGATGCGTGGTAATGCGTCCATTCTTTTTTTTGCTATGGATGTAGTTTGCATTGCCGCGCTGCTTGAAAGGAACGACCGGCGCAAGATTATTTTCATCGCAGGGCTGGCGATTGGCACATATCTTGTCACTAGATTTCATCCTTCCTCAGCTGCTATCGAAGAACCATGGAAGTTTGGGTACGCGTACGGGAGCATTGTTCTCGTCGTCTTGATCAGTTGTCACTTTTATAGGCGACGCAGATACATGATGGTTCGGCTTCTCTTTGGCTTTATTGTGTTCGTCAATTTGATTGAGAACTATCGCTCTCCCATGCTGAACCTTCTGGTTGCATTTGTTCTTGTGGTTCCGATCATTCCCGAGCGAGTTGGTCAACAGAGATTGCTGCCGCGGACCGGCAGCGCCATGCACGTCGTAGTTCTTGTAGGAATGGCACTGGGGGCCGGACTGGCCGCGAGCAGCCTGGTCAAGGTGGTCACATCTTCCGGGCTCCTCAGCGAAGAGGCGCGACAAAAGAATCTCGATCAGGCGAATGCGGGGGGCCTTTTGCTGGGAGGGCGACCAGAAATCAAGGTATCCATTCGGGCCGTAGGGGACAGCCCGATTCTGGGCCATGGCTCCTGGCCCAAGGAACACAAGTACGTCATGATGATGTGGGAGATTCAAGCCGCGCAGGGAATGCGCAGTGACGTTCGCGTGGCCGAGGCGGACATCGGCGGCAATATCCCGTCGCACTCTCACTTGATGGGCGCGTGGGTGTGGGCGGGAGTGCTAGGTGCCGTGTTCTGGTTCTACATTATCTGGCTCGTCATCAAAGGTCTCATGAGCGTATCAATCCTGCGCCCACCGCTGGCTCCGATTTATGCCTACCTTATGGTGGAGTTCTTTTGGATTGTGCTGTTCTCTCCTTTCGGAAGCTCCGAGAGAATCGGAGAGGCCCTGGTGATTGTGATCATTACTGATTTGTTGGATTCCGCACCGCAAGTTATCAAACTCCGACATCCATCGCGATTGGGCGGATGGAAACGGCAACCGTTCCAAAACCGCGGCGGCATGCGCATTCCGCAACCGAAGCAAGCATCTTAGTTGTAGTGGTGGGGTCTTGATCGAATGTTAAAATCCATAATCAAACGCAGTATTCATCGTTTAGGTTTTGATCTTCGTAGATACAATCCCGCTACTTCCGATGGCGCGCGGTTCATGGCAGCCTTGTCAAGCCATAACGTAAATCTCGTGTTTGACGTGGGTGCCAATGAGGGGCAATTCGGACGCGGCCTCCGCGAACTCGGGTACACCGGCCGGATCGTCTCATTTGAGCCTCTACTGGGGCCATGGAATAAGCTGACGGAAGCGAGGCGAGATGATCTCAAGTGGGAGGTTGCTCCGCGCGCTGCGATCGGCAGCGAAGATGGAGAGACAGAAATGCATGTCGCCGGAAATTCAGTGAGCAGTTCGGTACTAAAAATGCTGGACGCGCACGTCAAAGCAGCGCCTGCATCTGCCTATGTCGGAACCGAGCAATTGCCGATGCGGCGTCTCGATGCAATCGGCAAGGCATTTGTTCATCCCGATTCTGTCCTCTTCATAAAAATTGACACGCAAGGTTTTGAGTCGCAGGTATTAAAAGGCGCGCCGCAACTCTTGGAAAAGGCGGTCGGGGTGCATCTTGAGCTTTCGTTCGTTCCACTCTACGAAGGCCAAAGCAAATACGACGGCTTGATCAGCCAATTAGAGGGCATGGGCTTTGAGATGTGGGATATATTGCCGAACTTTGTCGATCCTGAAAGCAGCAGGTTGTTACAGGCGGATGCCACATTCTTTCGTCGGTGATCTCGAACTTCTGTTTGGCCAACGGGCGGCCCTTATCAGTGATCTATGAATAAGTCTGCTTGGCGAATATCATTCCATCGAAATGGGCCGCGCCTTAACTTAGATGTATTGAAGTTACTTACGCTGTAGTGCATGGAAGAAACAATGATCGAGATCTGAACCCTTTTCGCCGCGCTCAATCTATTTTCCTCTTGATGAATGTTCTTGAAAAATTTCGACAGCGCAAGGGTATCCGCGACTCGGTCAGCAACATCGGCTGGTTGGGCGGAGATCGTTTTCTGCGTATGTTCGGTGCGGTCATCGTTGGAACGCTGGTAGCGCGCTACCTCGGGCCGTCGCAGTTTGGATTATTAAATTACGGTCTCGCCATCTACGGCTTGCTCAACATCGTTTCAAATCTGGGACTCGATCCTCTGGTCGTACGCGACATCGCTCTGGATGAGAGTGGCGAGCCGGTAATTCTCGGATCGGGTTTTGTTTTGAAGGCTATTGCAAGTGTTCTTACAACGGTTGCCGCGATCATTGCGGCGAAAATACTTGAGCCTCAAAATACGGTACTGATCGAGATTGTTGCGTTGATGTCGATCGCATCCATTTCGCAGGCGCTTGATGTCATTGATTTCTTTTTCCAGGCACAAACACGGTCGCGCTATGCCGTCGTCCCGCGCAATATCGCTTTCATCCTTGCCAGCATAGCGCGGGTAGCTGCGGTGTTTCTGCACTGGGGCCTGCTGGCCTTCGCATGGATCGCGGCACTGGAAGTACTATTCGGCGAGATTGGGCTTGCTATCGCATACATGCGCTTCCGCCGACCTCTGCCTCGTTGGAATTGGCATCTTGACCGGGCCAAGTCGTTGCTATCCGAGAGCTGGCCGTTGCTCGTCTCCAGTGTCATGATCACTGTATACATGCGCTCGGATCAAATACTTTTAGGCAAGCTAGCTTCAAAGGCGATCGTGGGAGAATATTCGGCTGCTATTCGTCTGTCTGAAATCTGGTACTCCATTCCCACCATCATCGCTGCGAGTGTAATGCCGCGCATTTTGCGAACGCGCGAATCGAGTCCAGCCCGGTACACGGCGCGTTTGCAGCGGCTTTACGAAAGCATGGTGCTGCTCAGCGTTCTAGTAGCTGTTTGCACACAGTTTGCAGGTCCGCTTGTCGTGAGACTTCTTTACGGCCGGCAATTCGCCTCGGCGGCGGGAATACTTTCAATTCATATATGGACTGGGGTGTTCGTCTTTGTCGGCTGTGTAAGCGGGATACATTTCGTGCAGGAAAAGCTCACGGTGAGTTCGATGCAGCGCACCGTTTTTGGCGCGATCATTAACGTGGTACTCAATATCCTTTGGATTCCGCGTTGGGGAGGGATGGGCTCTGCGATGGCGACGTTGATTGCGCAGAGCTTTGCATCCTATTTCGGTGACGCGATAGACCCCAATACGCGACATATATTTCGCATGAAGACCAAGGCGTATTTGCGATTCTGGATGTTGCCACGCCTGCTTTTTTCGGGAACGGCGGAATGAATCAGTTAGAAACCCCAGTGGCGCTGATTGTATTCAATCGTCCTGAGCCGACTCGACGGGTGTTCGCGGCCATTGCGGCTGCTCGACCGGCTCGCCTTCTATTGATTGCAGATGGCCCTCGCGCTGATCGGGCAGGAGAAGCGGAACTGTGCGAAATCGTTAGGCAGATCGTGTCTGCGGTCGATTGGCCTTGCCAAGTTGAAGCTAACTTCGCGACCAAAAATATGGGTTGCCGGCGTCGTGTGGTCTCCGGTTTGAATTGGGTCTTCTCACTAGTGGAGGAAGCGATCATTCTCGAAGATGATTGCCTGCCCGATGCTAGTTTCTTTCCCTACTGCTCGCAGTTGCTTGAGCGCTATCGTGACCAAAATCAAATTGGAATGATCGCAGGATTCAATCCACTAGAGAAAAGCTTTCCCTTCAACTACAGCTACTATTTCTCGGTGATGGTAGGCATTTGGGGTTGGGCAACTTGGCGGCGGGCATGGCAGCAATATGACGAAAATATCGCGACCTGGCCGGGAGTGAAAGCCTCTGGTCTGTTGGCTCAAATTCTGCCAGACAAAGTAGCCGTAGGGTATTGGGAAAAAGTTTTTGATGCCATGCACCAGGGTAGAGGTCCAAACACTTGGGATTATCAATGGGTCTACGCATGCTGGACCCATACTGCTTTGAGCATTGTTCCAAGCCGAAACCTCATTCAAAATATTGGGTTTGGCGCCGACGCAACACACACATCGGGTGCCGACCCCGACCTGACTTTGCCAGCGCACTCACTCATTTTTCCTTTGCAACATCCCCCTGCCGTTGAGCCTTGGCCCGAGCATGCTATGGAGATGCAACGCACTTTTTATACCCCGAATCTTTTGCGCAGAATTCGTCGCAGATTTCGGTTGCGCTTCCCAGCGGCTGTTCGCTGCTGATCGACAAGCGCTGACAAGTGCGCGAGGAACACTAGGTTGATGACGAGCTCTATCTCCAACGCGGATGCATCCATGACGATCTGCAAAGTATGTGATGGGCTGTCCGCGCTCTTTGGAGAAGCGGATGTTCTTATGCGCCATCGTGTGCAATATTTTCGGTGCAACACATGCGGTTTCATTCAGACCGAAACGCCTTACTGGCTTGAAGAGGCCTACTCTTCGGCAATCGCTAGTCAGGATGTCGGAATCATGTTTCGTAATCGAGTGAATTGCGAAGTGACATCGGCGGTGCTAAATCTTCTGATTCCCAATGTTAAGTGCGCCGTCGACTTTGGCGCCGGCCATGGTGTGCTCGTTCGGATGATGCGCGATCGAGGGTTCAACTATTTTTGGTACGACCTGCACGCGACAAATGACTATGCGCGCGGCTTCGAATACAGGGAGGGGATCACGTATGATTTCCTCACGGCATTTGAAGTGCTGGAACATCTTGCCGACCCTATTCCGGCGCTAGCTAAACTAATGGAGCTTTCTCACAACGTGTTGGTGTCAACGGTGCTCGTGCCTCAACCCGCACCTGGCTTGTCCGATTGGTGGTATTACGTTCCTAGAAGCGGCCAGCACGTCTCGTTCTATACGCAGGAAGCGCTGCGAATTCTCGGGTCCCGCTTTGGGCGGCAGGTGCTGTCGATCGGGCCCTATCATCTATTTACAAATGAGCCGAAGAGTCGCTTCTTGTACAGACTTGCCACCAGCCCTAGAATCGCAGGGCAGTTGAACAAGCTGTTCCATCGGGAAAGCCTGATGGAAAGTGATTTCAATCAAATGACTCGCTGATATGTTTGATCGACGCACGTCTACCAACTAGTCGCGTAACCTATGAAAATTTACTACGACTATCAAATATTTATGATTCGGCAGTATGGAGGAGTTTCAAGATATTTTGTTGAGCTAGCATCGCTACTTAGCAGATATGACGACGTACGAGTTAAGATAGTGGCTCCTTTGTTCCGAAGCCAGTTTCTTTCTGAGCAACGCAGTCACATCTCAACAATCGGACTGGATTTATCAGCTTTCCCGAAGCTTCCGCGAGTCACCCTGCGTAGCATCAATGCCCTTCTCTTTGAACGCTACGCAGCCATCGCTGCTGCCGACATTGTGCATGAGACGTACTATGCGCCCGCAAGGACTGCTCCGAAGTCTGCAAAGATTGTCACCACTATTCACGATACGATCCCTGAGTTGTTTCCACAGTTCTTTCCAGGATCGAAGCAACATCGTGCCGAGAAAGAGCAAGTACTGCGCCGTGCAGACCGCATCATTTGCGTATCTGAGTCGACCCGTGACGATTTGCTGAAGTTGTATGAAGTCGATCCCTCGCGTGTATCGGTAGTGTTGCTCGGGTCTTCGCTTGAGCCTGCGAAAGGCGCACCAATGAATATCGGCGCTCCTTATTTCCTGCATGTTGGCTCTCGCTATCCGTACAAAAACTTTGACAGTCTCATTCAAGCACTTGGAGCGACCAACCTTCACCGCACACATAAGCTGGTCAGCTTTACGGCAATGCCGTTATGTGCCCGCGAAATATCAGCAATGGCGCGAGCTGGTGTGCCACAGAGCAGCGTAGTGCGGGTCGGCGGAGATGATTCGGTGTTGGCGCGCTATTACGCTGGCGCTGAAGCCTTGGCGTTTCCCTCATTCTACGAGGGCTTTGGTATCCCGCTTCTCGAAGCAATGCGATGCGGATGCCCGATCATCACTAGCAATACGAGCAGTCTTCCTGAAGTAGCCGGGGACGCAGCGATTTACTTTGATCCGACAGATGTGAAAGCAATTTCCGACGCGATGATTCGCATCGCCTCGTCTAAAGAAACCAGGGACTCGCTGATCGCCAGGGGCCAAGCCCGTGCGCAGAGTTTTACATGGGAGCGTTGCGCCGCCCAGACGTACGCAGTTTACAGCGACTTGCTTAAACATCAATAGAGAAGCTCTGGTTAAGGCGCACATGATTTCCGGTGAACAGATGACAAGAATGCTTCACGTAATTCGCGGTATGCGGCCTGAGTCGGGAGGACCGCTTGAGGGCGTGCTGCGAATTTCTGAAGTGCTACAACGGGACGGACATGAAACCGAAATCGTCAGCATTGAGTCTGAAGAGGAAGTAGCAAGGCGTTGGTTTCCATGCCCGGTGACGGCCTTAGGCGCGGGAATCGGTCGGTATGGATACAATCCGCGGCTCGTTCCGTGGCTGCACAAAAATGCTAGCCGCTTTGACGCTGTTATTTTGCATGGCCTCTGGAACTATTCTTCGTTGGGATCGTGGCTGGCGCTCAGGAATCATCCGACGCCGTACTATATTTTTTCTCACGGTATGATGTCTCCGTGGTTTCGTGATCACTTCCCCCTTAAACACTTTGTGAAACAAACGTTCTGGACGCTAGCCGAGGGCCGCGTTTTGCAAGACGCAAAGTCAGTGCTTTTTACCTGTGACGAAGAATGTCTGCATGCTCGAAACGTATTCCGCGGACATCCTTACAAAGAGTGCGTCGTTGGATACGGAGCCCCAGATCCGCCGGGAGACCCCGCTCTAGATCGAGCCGCATTTCTAAGCGCCTTTCCGGCACTCAAAGATAAACAGTTTCTACTATTTCTTGGCCGCATACATCAGGTGAAGGCTTGCGATTTGCTGGTTGAGGCATTTGCACAGTGTCTGCCACAGCTTCCTCTAAATCTCGACTTGGTCATAGCTGGCCCCGACCAGGTTGGATGGACGCGGCAACTCAAAGCGCAAGCAGAAAAGCTTGGAGTATCTGTCCGTGTCCATTGGCTCGGGATGGTCGGAGGAAATATAAAGTTTGGCGCGTACCGGTGCGCCGAGGCGCTGATTCTTCCGTCGCATCATGAAAATTTTGGACTCGTAGTTGCTGAAGCGATGGCTTGCTCGACACCGGTGTTGATCAGCGATAAGGTTAATATCTGGCGAGAAGTGCAAATGTCGCGCGCTGGTTTTGTCGAGCCCGATACCCTCGATGGAGTACGGCACTTGATTCGAAGATTCGTCGCGCTCTCCACTGACGAACGCGCAGAGTTCAGTAGGCACGCGCGCCAGGGATACTTACGGCACTTCGATGTTACGGTTGCGGCGCGCACTGTTGTCAGACTAATACAAGACGAGCGCGCGACCGCTCACAAGGTAGTCTAGAAGTAGAAGAAGAGTTTTTGTGCAACTCATCTTGCGCGGTCGGCGTCATACTCGCTTCGGCTACGGCAATCGCACCGCTTGAGAACGACCATCCTCAATGAAGCCAACTGTAATCGTGCTTTCTTTTAATTCCGAAGACACATTGGGAGCAACTCTTACCCGAGCCCGACTCGTGGCTGATGAGATTTTCGTCGTCGATTCATATAGCAGCGACAAGACGGTTGAGTTAGCAAGATCCATGGGTGCAAAGGTAATTCAACGACCCTTTGAAAATTACGGAGCTCAGCGGAATTGGGCGATTGATAATCTTGCGGTGACGCGGCAGTGGCAGTTACACCTCGATGCGGACGAGTGGATGGACGACGTACTGGTCGCTGAGATCAAAGCACTACGAGAAGACGGGGAGCACGCCGGATATTTTCTGCCTCGCTACGTACGTTTTCTCGGCCGGGTGCTTCGTCACGGCGGCATGAATCCAACTTGGCACTTGCGTCTGTTTAAAACCGGTGCCGGGCGTTGCGAAGATCGCAAATATGATCAGCACTTCATCCTTACAAAGGGCTCAAGCGGTCGATTGGGGGGTGCGATGATCGATGACATTCGGATGCCGCTTTCGGAGTGGACGGCGCGTCATAACCGGTGGTCGGACGCGGAGGTAGAAGAACTCCATGCAGAGCACACAGAAAGCCGGCTCAAGCCCGATTTACGTGGCACGCCCGCCCAGCGCAAACGTTATCTGCGCCAGCGATACGAACAGATGCCTTTATTCTTTAGACCCTTCGCACTATTTACCTATAGGTACTTATTTCGTCTCGGATTCCTGGATGGCGTTGAAGGCTTTATTTTCTGGGTGTTACAAACCTTCTGGTTCCGCTTTTTGATAGACGCAAAGATTTGGGAGAAGCGATACAAAACAAGAGTATAGGATACGAATGCTGGTTATATAGATCGGCCTACGGATCAGCGATCACTGGGCCCTTTCGTTTAAAACTATTGCAGTCCGATAACTTAAATTCCCGATTAGTCAAAGATAACTAGGGTGCAGACAACCCCGAAATTCTTATTTCCTGAATTAGCGTTTCGACCCGTGCAGTGTGGGTGCCGACTTCAAGTAGCCGTTGGTAGTTTCGATCAACCAAGGTTTGGTATTCGGCGATCTTCCTGACTATGTCGACGACATCGGGAGGGTTGTCGATTTCGATTACGGGGTTATAGCCGAACAGATCGCGCAGCTCGAGCGGGCACTTGCCAACAAGCAAGCATCTTGCAGCCATCGATTCGAAGTAACGCAGAGTCACCGTTTCAACGTTTCCGCAACGCGAAGGATTCGTCAGTGACTGCGGAAAGCAAACTGAAATTCTGCTTGTTGCTAGACCCGCTACCAGTTCATCGCGTGTCGAAAAAATGATTTCACCTTTGACCTTCTCAAACTGGTGAGTTAACCCTTCCTTCGCAAGTGCGGGAGTGACGCGATCATGAAACGCATCGTACTTTCGACCTAACTCCAGCACATCGATAGTTCGGTTGGCCAACGGCAAGTCGCACTTCTGCGCAGCAGGGTCGACCGACTCAGGTAGCCACACAAAACGGCGCGCTGGCAATCTACGCTGAAAATGCATGACTGCGTCACGTGCTGTGAGAAAAGCTAGTTGAGTCCGATTGCGTTTGAAGAACGATTCCCAACGTGGGAACGCCGGTTCCCAACAATCAAAAAAATATGGAATGAATCGAGTCGAAAGCGACTTGGGGAAACATGTTGCGTCTGGAACATACCCACCGATAACCACCATCGGTTCCGTAGGAAACGGATTCAACAGGATATTTATTTTCAGCCGGCCGGCAGCGCGCCCACATAAGTCGAGCCAACGATAAGTCGGCATATCATAGGGCTCGAATCCGCGACGTTCTAATTCTCTCTGGATCCCAACAACTTCATACGCGGAACCCACGCCGTGAGGATTTGTCCTTAGAAAACGCATACGCCGAGCCTATCAAAATGGGTGTCTGCAACCCAAGAATGGTCGTACAACGAGTGAGCGTGCTAATCAAGCGGGTGGGAAGTCGTAACATACCAGTCATCGCAACCCGAGACTCCCTCAAATTTACGGACATACCCTTTCTCAGTCAATAAAGATAATATGCTTGCCCGTTGCGGATCATCGTTATGTTCGCACGTGATGATCTTGAATCGGTATCTGTCGAAATCAAAACTTTTGAGTATTTCGAACTCGCTACCTTCTGTATCAATCGATAAATAATCGATGTTTTTAGGTGCTTCGTACTTGTCGAGAAGGTCGGTTAGCGAAATGGTTTGTACGCTATAAGTCTTGCCACTATGTTCTACCCCATCTCTGGCGACTCCGGATAACTCGCCCCAGTCGGCCTCATTGAACATTAAGACTGAGTTAGATTCTCGCCACACGCAGCCTGTCTCAATATGGCAGTTTCGGTTTGCCTTTAGATCCGGATGCCAGCGTCGTGCAGGTTCGGCAACGATTCCGTTCCAACCAAACTCCTTCTCAAGTAGATAAGAATTGCTCAGTTCAAGGCCGTTGGTAGCCCCAAATTCAACAAAATAGCCATTCCTCTTAAAACCTGTTTCAAATAGGACGAATAAGTCCTGACCAAACTGGGACCGTGACTGATAGGCGTTCCTCAATAACTCAGCTTGAGGCTGATCGGGAATGGCAAGTAACAGATTGATAACGTTACTCGCCCTGCTTTCCTTTTGTAGTTGCTCAAGCCGGCTGTATCTTGTAATCCCTATATCGTACTTTTTTAAGAACTGCTTCGCCTTATTCTTCAATACAGAACGCATTTTGCGAGAACCTTTCTTAGCCGCATCAGTGCCGCTATGACTTTGGCAGAAAGTACGTTTCAACCGCACGTACAAGGGTGCTGTGATCGAGACGCGACTCGATGCCTTCATACTTCGCTGCCCAGCAAATTTGATTGATAATGTCGCGCGGAAAACAGGATCGCAATTCCTGCTTAAAGGTATCTTGTATCAAGCCGATCAGCTCTATGGGAACCTTGATATCGCACGCAATGCCGCGATCGGCAGCAACCCGGCGAAATATCTCGCAGAATTCCTCGGGAGTGGCGGCACCGATCCTGATCTTGGTCTGAATCCTGCGCAGAAATGCGGCGTCCATTAGTTGATTGGGCTCGAGGTTGGATGCGAAAACGACTAGCATCTCAAATGGAATCTCGATCTTTCTTCCTCCCGCCAGGGTGAGGAAATCGATCCTGCGATCGAGCGGCACAACCCATCGGTTGAGCAACTCATCGGGGCGTACGCGCTGGCGGCCAAAGTCATCGATAATCAGCACGCCATTGTTAGCTTTCATCTGCACGGGCCCGGAATAAAACTTACTGGTCGGATTGTATTGCAGGTCGAGCATCTCAATGGTGAGTTCCCCGCCAACCAGTACAGACGGTCGGTGGCAGCGCACCCAGCGTTCGTCGTGAGTGTCAGTTTCCGATTCCTCGACTCGCGCGTGAACGATCGGATCATAGACCGTGATGATTTGCCCGTC
Source organism: Acidobacteriaceae bacterium (assembly GCA_025350325.1). GTDB lineage: Bacteria > Acidobacteriota > Terriglobia > Terriglobales > Acidobacteriaceae > Telmatobacter. The sequence continues at coordinate 6,078 of JANXYB010000131.1, read as the reverse complement.
TACCTCGACAGCATGCGGAAGCCAAATCTCATCGTCAGAAAGGACGCGCGAAAGGGTCTCGGCGATCGTTGTCTTGCCGACGCCTGATGGTCCGTGCAGGAAGATGGCGGCACCGGAATTGAGAGCGGTACCGAGCTGCCAGAGTGTCTCCTCATCCAGAACAAGGTGGGCGAACGCGCGCTTTACGTCTGGTGGACGCACCTGAACGTTGCTCACGCTCTGCAGCTTAACCTGGTTTACATAGCTTGCCAGCGGTACGGGCGCAGGACCCGTATACTGATTTTGCGACAGGAGTTCTTGTGCGCGCACTCTGCCTTGCGAGGTGATGGCAAGGTTTGGAATGTGGCCGCTCAGCCCTGTAACCTGACAGAGTTGTTCAGTCCGAAGCCGCTTGAGCAGTTCACTTGCAACTTCAAAACTTAGTCGCGTCAGTTTGGATAGCTCAAGCACTGAAAAAGGTCCGGAGAGATAGAGCGCTTTCAGCGCAAGTTCCTCAAGCACAGTCTGTCGCAGACCGACCTCAGCGACTGAAACAGGCTTGTGCTGCGGCCCGACAACGGGCTCAGACTTCAAAATATCTGGCAGATCGAGTATCGGTTCCATGGGCACATCCCGTTCGCCTTCAAGTATACTTTTGCTTCCGATTTGCACGTCTCAAATTAAAACGTACGCGACACTTCCGTACTACCCAGGATAGAGATTAGCGCTAAATTGGCGACTTATAAAACAGCTCGGCTCTGATTGCTCTCGCCAAGGCGGGTACCCGTCTCATCTGGTTCCAGGCTGTGTGCTCATCAGGCGCTGCTCTTTGGCAAACCGTCGAAACGCAACGGGGATGTAACTCCCCACGATCCCTTCGACAAACAAACCGCCGATCAAGTCACGCTCGGCCCACCAACCGAAACCAGCGCGGCGTTCTCTTCATTGACAGGAGCCGTTGCGTCACTTACTCCCAAAAATGATCTCACCTGCGCAACCGCTTCGGCGAGCGTTGTTGTGATGCGTCCTTCCTCGCCGCGGCTGATCTCTTGCGCGGCCTTGGCCCCGTCGTCGGGATATTTCCAGATGCCAATCATGATTTTGAGTTGAGGATGTTGAACGCGAAGGCTCCTGTAGAGCCGGCGAGAGCGCGCCATACCAAAAGGCGGCAGTCCACAGAGAAAGGCGACGTCGGGGTTTTCGGTGGATGCGATTGAAAGCACCTGCTCCAGGCGTCCGACCGGGACTGCGATGGACCGCATGCCGCGGCACTCAAGCAACTGCGCCAACATGATGGCTCCAAGTTCGTCGGCATCATCGTGAACAGCGATCGACAGAACTTTTGGAATTATTGTAGGCGTGACTTCCGCAGAGAGGATTCCACTTGTATTTTCTTTCGTTGGTTCTGCAGCCTCTTTGGTGCCGAGTTCTTCAATTAGGTCGCGGGTTGTCTTGAGAATGAAACGAACGGTTGATTCTTCGAGGTCCTTCTGATGGCGGTCCTGTTCGGACATGACGAGAGCGGGCAAGATCACCGTGTCATAAAGTTCTTCGAGTGATTTTTCCTTGAGGCAGTTTTCGAGAATCTCTTCAGCTTCGCGCTCATCACGGGCGAGCAGGCGCTGATAGAAGCCGGCAGATGGTGCAATGGCCGGCTGATCGCCGAGCATGACAGTAAGAAATTCAAGATAGGGAACGTGCCTGCCCACGACGACGAGGCATACGGTGAGAGGGACCGACAGGATTAGTCCGACGGGTCCCCAGAGCAGTGTCCAAAACGCCGCAGCGATGAGAATAGCCAACGAGGAAAGGCCGGTATGTTTGCCGTATAGGCGCGGTTCAGCATAGTTGGCGGTGACGACCTCAAGGAAAAGAAAAATGCTCATGATGTAGAGCGAATTGGTCCACTCATGGAAGACGCCAAGCGACAAGATAGTGGGCAACAGCGCTGCGAAGGGCGCCCCAACATAAGGGATGAAGCGCAGCATTGCAGAGAGCGCTCCAAAGAGCAATGCGTGCGGTAGTCCGACCAGGTAAAGAGCGATGAATACGAGGGCGCCATAAACCGTGTTGACCATGGCCTGCAGTAGGAAGTAGCGACTGATGCGACGACTGGCATCATTCATTGCCTGTGTCATCAAGTTCAAATGATCGTGACCCGTAAGGCGGATCACGCGATTACGCAAGTCCTCGCGTTCTAGGAGTACGAAAAAGGTAAACACGACGCTGAGGAAGCCGGTGAGCAACGGCTCGACAATGCCGCCAAGCTGAACAAGCCTTCCGCTGGGCCGTTCCACTTCCTGCACCTGCAGGGGCTTCTCCGCAGAGGTGCCCGGCGCCTTTTGGTCGCTGGGGTGTTGTAACATTGCGGCGGTGGCGGGCGTAGAGTTGGCAAGTCCCAATTGCTGATTTAGATGTTCGACTTCCCGGCGCGCACGGCCAAAGGACGAGTTTGTGGGACCGTGAATCGCGGCCATCTTCTCAGCAATGTCGGTCCCGTAGACAGGCAGGTCGTCGGCGACGTCAACTAATTGGTTAAGCACCGTCCAGCCGATTATGCCTAGCACACTGCCGAATCCGAGTATCACTATGAGAACGGCCAAGATACGCGGCAGACGCATTCGCTCGAAGAGAGAGACGGCTGGAGCAAGCAGAAAAGCAAAAAGGATTGCGAACGCAAGTGGCAGAAAAAGAACTTTGGCGAGGTAGAGAATCGCAATGACGAGGACCGAAATAAGCGTTATGTATAGCCGCGACAGCACCCGCGTCATACTCGAGCCGACCATCTTGAATCTCCTTGAGGCTACAGCGGCTCATTTTTGGATGCGTAAAAGACGCCGGGCGACCAAGAGCACGGTTCGAGGTGGGCGTGCGGGTCCGCATAAACTTGCGATTTATCTGAACTGATTAGGCTTGCGCAAGTCTGAAATGCAAGCGGCATTCATAACTCTATCTCCGCCCATTCAGTGTCGATCAGATCGGCCGGGCCCTTTTGCTGCTCGTGGAAATGCAGTTCCGTGCCACGAACAGCGACCCTATTCGACGGTGACGGACTTGGCCAGGTTCCTTGGCTGATCCACGTCGCAGCCACGGCGGACGGCGATGTAATAGGCCAACAATTGCAAAGGGACGATTTCAATCAGGGGATTGAGCAGCTCCATCGCCGGGGGGATGAGTATGACGTGCTCGACCAGTTGACCGATGGTTTCGTCGCCCTCAGTGGCCACGGCAATTACGCGGCCTGAGCGGGCGGTCACTTCCTGAATGTTGGACAGCGTCTTTTCATAACGAAGCTTTGAGGCGGGGTCGGATTGGTCGCATGTAGCCAGCACGACCACCGGCAGCGTTTCATCGATGAGGGCGTTGGGACCGTGCTTCATCTCGCCGGCCGGATAGCCCTCGGCGTGGATGTAGGAAATCTCTTTCAGCTTGAGCGCTCCCTCAAGGGCGATAGGGAAATGAATGCCGCGGCCGAGATAGATAAAGTCGCGCGCGGTTGAGAATTCTCTGGCGAGCTGTTCGCACTGCGCCGAGCGGGAGCGCAGCACCTCTTCAATCTTGGCGGGGATGCGGCTCAGTTGCTCAATCAGGGCTACCGATTGGGCAGGGTCGAGTTTGCCGCGTAGCTGGCCGAGCTTAAGCGCCAGCAAAAATAAAGCGGTGAGCTGGGCGGTGAAAGCCTTGGTGGAGGCCACTCCTATCTCAGGGCCGGCATGGGTATAGATGGCGCCATGCGCTTCGCGAGCAACCATGGCGTCCACAACGTTACAGATGGCGACGGTCTTCGAGCCGAGCATCTTCATCTCGCGTTGCGCGGCGAGGGTGTCGGCGGTTTCGCCGGACTGGGTAATGAGCAGGCCGAGCGCGTCGGGGCCGGCAATGGGATCGCGGTAGCGGTATTCGCTGGCGTAGTCAACGTCGACGGGGAGCCGCGCCAGGCGCTCGATCATGTATTTGCCGGCGAGGGCGGCGTGCCAACTGGTGCCGCAGGCGGCGATGTTGATGCTGCCGGCAGCGGCGAGTTCGGCGTCGCTGATTTCCATCTCACCGAGGAACACCTTGCCGGAATCGAGGGAGACGCGGCCCAGCGTGGTTTCCTGTATGGCGCGCGGCTGCTCCCAGATTTCCTTGAGCATGAAATGTTTGTAGCCGCCCTTTTCAGCCTGGATGGGGTCCCACAGGATGCGGGTGATGGCGCGCTGGATAGGGTGGCCGGCGAAGTCGGTCAGCTCGACGCCGCCAAGGGTGAGGATGGCCATGTCTCCATCGGCGAGGAAGTAGATGTTGCGGGTGTGATGGAGGATGCCGGGGACGTCGGAGGCGACGAAGTACTCGCCGTCGCCTACGCCGATGACGACCGGCGGGCCGAAGCGGGCGACGACGATCTTGTCAGGCTCGGCGGCGGACAGGACTCCGAGTGCGAACGCTCCAGTGAGGCGCTTGACGGCGCGGCGCAAGGCTACCTCGAGCATCACCGGCTTGCCCTCGGCGGCGGCATCTTTCTGCACCTGCTCGATGAGGTGGGCGATGATTTCAGTGTCGGTTTCAGTGACGAACTTGTGGCCCTGCGCGATGAGTTCGCGCTTGAGGTCGAGGTAATTTTCAACGATGCCGTTGTGCACGACAACGATGCGGCCGGAGCAGTCGCGATGGGGATGGGCGTTCTCTTCAGTGGGCCGGCCGTGGGTGGCCCAGCGGGTGTGGCCGATGCCGAAGGTGCCTTGAACCGGGTGCTCGCGCAGTACTTCCTCAAGATTGTGCAGCTTGCCGGGAGCGCGGCGGATCTCCAGCACCTCGCTCGAGGGGCTGCCGACGGCGATGCCCGCTGAATCGTAGCCGCGGTACTCCAAGCGCCGCAAGCCTTCGATGATGACTGGAACTACCTTTTTAGGACCGACATAGCCGACGATTCCGCACATGGGTTAATTTTAAGCGACGGCGCGGGAGGGAGGATCGGACGGGGCCTAGTCTCCGTCGCTAGTCCTGGTCCTCATCGTAGCCTTCGTCAACAGCGTCTTCGTCGTCACCGTCTTCTGACTCGGAATCTTCGCAGGTATGGCGCTCGTCGCAGGCGTCGCAATCGTCGGGTATGTCGCAGAAGCCGGTCTCGGGGCCGAGTTCGTCGCCGGCTGCGGTGCGGGTTACGAAATGTACGGATTCCCTGGGGACAATATCGTGTTTGCGATCGACGTTTTGGGTGGCGATCTGGAGGGCGTAGAGGAAGAGACCGGCGCGGCGGGGGTCGAGCTGCGCGGAACCGAGGCCGTCGAGAATCTGGGCGAGGGCGATCTGGATGGAGCTGCGGTCTTCAAGGATGGGCAGCTTGACCGGTTCGCCGGGGGCGGGGGTTGGCCGGGAGGCAAATCCGTGCAGGCGGTCGTGGAAGTAGCAGCGTGGTTGGCCTCTAAGGGCGACGGCTCGGCATTTAAGCCCGTTGGGCATGATGTGGCGGCATTGCATATTCATACGGGTACTCCCCCTCCCCCCCCTATTTCTGGATGGAAGTGGTTTGCTTTCTTCGGTTTGCGGAGAGTTGTGAGGGCTAAAAATTTGATTCTAATGGAGTTATTCGCAGAAATCTGATTCTAAAGGAGTTAGCGCGGTTACGTAGGTGTTTGAAGAATTTTGATCGGAAAGCGGCCATGGAAGGATTGTGCGCCGGGGGAGGGGAATCATCTGCAAAGGGGCGGATACCCTGCATGAGTTTTGGCTGGCTGCATTGGCGATAAAGTGTCATGCCAGAAACTCTCCAGCCGACATGGGCGTTTGTCAGTACTAATGCTGAATGCCGGCTCTTGCTCTACGAGCGCATTGTCCTGGTGTCACTTGTTGAGCAGAGATTAGCGAGTTCAGGCCGACTCCCGGGGGCCTCAGTCCGTTTACAATTTGCCCAGTGCCGTTGGGAGCTGTTTTCGGCTCACACCATTACAGCAATGCGCAGGCGGATGGCGATAATAGGAAATAAGTACATCCGGAAAGGACGATGGCCCTTACTCGACGACCTTTCTCTCGCGCATTACCAAGGCCGGCGGCCTGGGCGCGACCTATCTCAGTCTCCGCGCCCTCGGCATCATCCCTGGCTCCAGGCTACGCGCTGAA
>JANXYB010000114.1 GCA_025350325.1 Acidobacteriaceae bacterium | reverse complement strand
CGAACGGTACAGGTTCTTCGGGTTGTGCTTCTGCAACACCTTGGTGATCGCCGCCGTCAACGTCGTCTTGCCGTGATCGATGTGCCCGATCGTGCCCACGTTCACATGCGGCTTCGAACGATCAAACTTTTCCTTCGCCATGCCCTTCAATTCCTTCCATAAGACTTGTTAATTTGCTCTAGATCCAGCTTGGAGATCTACCCGTCAAGAGCGCCTCAATAGTAAGCGTACGCTCTGAAATATCTCTGCCGCAGTTCCCCGGGAACCGCCTCAACCAGCCGCAAATAACGCTCGCGCGTCAGCCCCTGGTCCGACACCGGCAATCCTTTGTACAGCGCCACTGCCGGCTTGCCCAGCAAACCGCGCTCTAGAACGCCTTCAAAATTGCGGATGCGCAACTTGAACCGAATTACGCGATCCAGCAAAACTTCAACATCGCGCGAATCGAATGCGGCGTCGATAAGCGCATGGAGCTGCGCGAAGCCCCTTTCATCCGTAACCGCGATTGCTGCCTGCTCGAACATATTTTTTTACCCTTGTCCGTTTACCTGGGTGCCGCCGCTTGGCCAGCCGTCCTGCCTGGTTCCAGCTTGAATCTGGAGCGGGAGACGGGGATCGAACCCGCGACCAACAGCTTGGAAGGCTGTGACTCTACCACTGAGTTACTCCCGCCTGAAAACAGTGAATGGTGAGCAGTAGTCGTTTGCCGCCAGAATCGTCCACTGCGCACTGAACACTTGCATCTTTGGAGCTGATGACCGGGCTTGAACCGGTGACCTCTCCCTTACCAAGGGAGTGCTCTACCAACTGAGCTACATCAGCACTCTTTTACAAAAACCGCCAGGACTAAACCTGACTTCCTGCAACCTTCAAACTCACTGCAATGCATCCCCACTGCGGCGAATCTTGTCTGCCTTCAGTGCCAAAACCGTTCGCAACGCCATCCCGCCGATGATGATCAGCGGCACTAACCTCAGTTCCACCGGCCTGCCCAGGACGATGATGCTTCCATCTCCAAGGGTAAACCACGCCAGCGCTGCTAAAACCGCATACAACAACAAGGCCACCGGCAAGCGCCGCGAAAGATCCGAACCGGTTCGCTTTACACTTTCGCGGTCCGGCGCTGTGCTTACTTCCGTCTGCGCATCTTCGCGCATTCGAGCCCCTCAATCAGTTTGGTGCACAGGGGAGGATTCGAACCTCCGTAGCTCCAAAGAGCGGCAGATTTACAGTCTGCTGCCATTAACCGCTCGGCCACCTGTGCCCTTGCACCCCACGGACGATAGACCTGTCCGAGGGGACCCCGCTCTTTACATCCCACGGACGATAGACCTGTCCGAGGGGACCCCGCTCTTTACACCCGACGGACGATAGACCTGTCCGAAGGAACCCCGCAATCCTGCGACGAATATCGGTCGCGTGGACCTACTTGCTCCGCCTGTCCGATACTGCCACTTCAACGCATCACGACCTACCCGGAGAAATCTCCGGACTGACGGAGCATGCACCTCAGTGGAATCACCGCAGAGGACAGGCCCGGCGCCTAAACGATTACGCCGGTCTTAAAGTTGCTGCTGCTACACAAGCTTACCGCTGCACCGCTTCGGTTGCGCTGTGTTTAAGTGGAGCTGGCGAAGGGATTTGAACCCCCGACCCTCTGATTACAAATCAGATGCTCTACCAGCTGAGCTACGCCAGCCCAATCCACCCTGGAACGGCTCCCGAAGTGCAGAGTACACGCACACACTCCTGCTCGCGCATACCACGGCACAGTTTCCAAGATTAGCACACGGCGGCAGGCGGAGCAAACGTGGAAAGCCGCCAGGCTACTTGCATTCAAATGCTGGTAGCGATCCCAGTCGAAGTGTGTGTAGACAGAGTCGAAGAGCTAATTACCGACAAGAATTTAAATACACTCGAACGGCAGGAAGAGGCTGCTGCGTCACCGATTTTCTACATTGGCTCGTGCTATAGTTCCGCGCCGGGGGGATTATGAAGAAATTATTTTCACTTGTATTGTGCGTTCTTTTTCCGGTCACGGTTTTTGCGAGCGATAACGGCTACAAAATCGACTATGACGGCGGTTCGATCCAAGGAGTAAAAGCTGGCATGGGTATGAGGATGGTTATCGAAGGAGCCACCATCCGAGTGCTCAGGGACAAGGTGGAAATCGCACTTATTCCAGCCACGGCTATTACCGAGATAAGCTACGGACAGGACGTGCATCGTCGTGTAGGGGCAGCCATTGGTTTGGCAGTTTTCTCTTTGGGTCTTGGAGCATTATTGGCGCTGTCCAAATCCAAAAAACACTTTATCGGTCTGACTTGGGATGACGCTGGGAAGAAAGGTGGATTCGCATTCCAAGCCGATAAAAGTGAATATCGAGGGTTGTTAGCCGGGCTTGAGGGGGTCACAGGGAAAAAGGCTGTGAACTCGGATGCCATGACCGTCAAGAACTAAACTGGAATGCGTGGCCCGGCAGTCGATAACACTCTCGCGACTGCCGGGACAATTTTACCGTTACGCACTGCTGCCGTAGAGGGCGGTATGCTGGTAATGGGTGTTGTTGTCGCGGTCTGGCCTCGTATCCCTAATTAAATGAACAAACGCACACGTAGAACACTTCTCGTTGTGGCTGCGGTCCTGCTGCTATTGGCTGTGGCGATCTTTCTGCGCTCCAAGGCTCCCCCTGAATCGGCGCGCCTGCTGCCGGAGTCAGACGGCATTCTCTACTTCAACCTGAGGCCCGTACGCGTCTTTCTGCACAAAGATTTCAAACCACCACAGCGTGTTCCGGAATATCAGCAATTTGTTGACGCCACGGGCATCGACTGGGAGCGCGATCTAGACGAGGCGGCCATCGCCCTGCACCGCATGCCTGACCCCAATGGTCCTAACGGGCCGGTTGCCTACTCGATGGTGCTGGTCGGCAAGCTCACCGGGAAACGGCTCAACACCTGGCTCGATGCGCACGCCGCGGCACGGGAGAGCTACGCAGGTCACACCATTTACACCATTCCCTCGGATGGCCGCTTGGTGCGAGTCGCGCAAATTGGATACGACACGATCGCCGCGTCCAACTTCCCTACCCCTGAGCAGATTCACTCCATGATCGACAGGCATCGTACGGCGGCGTTGCCGTTTGCTGGTTCGACGGTCCTCGCCCAGCACTATCACGAGGTTCCATTGCTGTCGTTGGCATGGGGATTGGGCCAGATCGGGTTACCCTTTTCTGAGCGGGGAGCGATCAAGATTTTCGGATTGTCGTTGCCTCTTGAGGCCGATTCAACCATCGTAGCGAGCATTTCACCGGGCTTGCCACTGGCGAACTCAGCCCGCCTGCGCATCGAGGAGATAGCCGCAAGCGATGAAGTCGCTTCAAACCAGGCCGCGACCCTTTCTACGTTGGTCACGCTGGCGCGGGCACTCGCAGGACCGCTGGCAGATAATTCCTCGAATAGCGCATTTAGGGAATTGTTAAAAACCGCTGAGGTAACGCAGAAACGCAATCGCGTGGTCGCGACCGCGACCCTTTCCCCTGCTTCGTTAAGCAAACTTGCCTCGGGCGAGGGTGCCATAGCGGTCCCGCACCCAGGCGCAAACACTCTACAAAATCACTGATTAACATTTGCCGGCATTCTGGGCGGGCGACAAAAATAATCTAAGCAGCGGCAACCCCGTCCACTCCGCCCACATCACAGTTATTACTAGCGCGCTTCCCGATTTCTGCTCCTCGAATGACCGCCGGAATATGATTTCGCTTCGCTTCATCGGAGGAAGTCATATTTCAGGCGGTTTCGCCGTCTCTAGCCTTCGTACTTCTCCTGCATCGAACGCCTTTTATTCAGTCGGCTTCGTTGCATTCTTTACCTCGATTCTGCATCCCTCCTACATACAGGCTCCGCCACGGCGTGGCGGCCCAAATTTTTAAAGAGGTGTCATGCTCCGCTTCCTCAGATCTCACATTCTGCTTTGCACCGCTGTCAGTTTCTTCAACTTGGGCGCTCACGCCGCCGACAAGACGGCGCAGGCGAAAACTCTGACCGGCCAGTTGGCTTTTACCGACGCCGCCCACGAATCGCCGGGGACGCGCCGTCACCTCACCGCCGCCGACCTGCCCGGCCCGGCGCCCGACCAATCCGTGGACAACGGCCCCAGCGTGGTCGCGCGGCCCGGCAACGCATGGCCCATCGCACCTAAAGGTTTCAAAGTTGACCTTTACGCCACAGGACTCGACAATCCGCGCCTGCTGCGGACGGCACCCAACGGGGACCTGTTTTTGGCGGAAAGCGAAAGCGGCAAAATCAGGGTTTTTCGCGGCGTCGGCTCGGACGGTAAACCGCAGCAAGCCGCTGTTTTCGCAACGGGCCTGCACCAGCCGTTTGGCATTGCGTTCTATCCCGCCGGCCCCGATCCTAAGTGGGTTTACATCGGCGACACGGACGGCATCGTTCGCTTTCCTTATCAGAATGGCGATCTCAAAGCACGCGGCGCGCAGAGTGCCCTCGCAGAGCTGCCGGGCGGCGGCCGTCTGCGCGGTGGCGGACACTGGACGCGCGATCTCATCTTCTCGAAAGACGGCACCAAGCTTCTCGCTTCGGTCGGATCGCACTCAAACGTGGACGACTCGGACACGCATCCTGAGGAATTTCACCGCGCCGACGTGTTGCAGTTCACCACGGAGGGCAAGTTTGTAAAGGTCTACGCGTGGGGCCTGCGCAACTGCGTCGGTGAAGCTATCAACCCCATCACCGGCGAGCTGTGGTGCTCAACCAACGAACGCGATGGTCTGGGCAACAACCTCGTGCCCGACTACGTGACGCACGTGCAGGAAGGTGGATTTTATGGCTGGCCGTGGTTCTTCATGGGCGGCCCCAGCGGCGGCAAGCAAGACCCGCGCCACCCAGGCAAGCATCCTGAGTTACAAGCCAGGGTGATCACGCCAGACATCTTGGTGAATCCCCATTTTGCTTCGCTTGAAATGTTTTTCTATCAGGGCTCGCAGTTCCCTGCCGAATTTAAAGGCGACGGATTCGCTGCCGAACACGGCTCTTGGAATCGCGCCCAGCGCGCCGGCTACGAAGTCATTCGCCTGCCCATGAAGGACGGTCACGCCACCGGAGAGTATGAAGACTTTCTCACTGGATTCGTAACCCCCGACGGCAAAGTCTGGGGACGGCCTGTCGGTGTCGCGGAAGCGAAAGACGGATCGTTGTTCGTGTCCGATGATGGATCGCATTCCATCTGGCATGTTACGTACGCCGGGAAGTAATGCTGCGGGCTGAGCGGGCGATTGCAAGATGATGACCCGCTCCGCCGATTGAGAGCTTATTTCTTCAGCCCCAGCGCCTCAACCACTGCGGGGTCGACTTTAGCTGACTGGCCGTCTTCCTTGAAGACCACGCCGAAGCTACCGCGATAATCCCACATCGTCCAGCCGATGCCGTCCGCTTCCAAGGCCGTCCGCACATCGTGAATCCAGGCCATGCGCGACGCCGGCGCAGTCACCCTGCGGTAGGCGCCAAATTCATTGCAGATCAGCGGCACGTTATGTTCGTGGCCCCAGGCAGCGGCAGCATCAATCTGCAGGCGAATGCGCCGCGCATCCCAATGATCGAGCCAGTAGTGCTCGAGCGCATAGCGGTTCGCAGCATCGGGTACCTGCTGCAAGACTTCCTGCATTGAGCTGTCCGTCGCAGGATAGGGAATGCCATGCGTGTAACTCCACCACGGCACGCCCCAGCCCGCACCCTGATGCGTGAACTCATGTGGCTCGTAGAAGTGGAAGGTATAAATTACATTGCCATCGGGCAAAGGCTGCTGAGTCAGCAAATCGGCGATGCTTGAGTAGTTCGGCCCCGTCGCGATTATCGTGTTTTTCGGTGCTGCCTCTCGAATGGCTGCGGCCGCGCTCGCCTGTATGCCGGACCAGCGATAGGGATCGCTCACCTCCGGCTCATTCATCACTTCGAAGAAGACCTTCTCGGGATCGCGCGTCGCATAGTGCGCAGCCAGTTTGCGCCACAGCATCACAAACCGTTCGGCGCCCTCACTGGTGGTGCGCACCTGCGTCTTGTAGGTCGATTCCGGATGCACATCGATTTGAACGGCCATGCCTGCGGCGAGCATCGCATCGACGGCGTGATCGAGGCGGCCGACAAAGTCCGCACTAAGCCCCTCTTTGCTAAGCGGGAATTGCTCGAGCGGCGTAGCGTCGATGCTTAAACGCACGTTGTCAAAACCCAATTTCGCCATCAACGCAATGTCGGCATCGTCGGTGTAGCGGCTCGTGCGCGAAGCGGAATAGTCGCTCGCCGATTGCGCAAACCATTCAGATGCATTTATGCCGTGACGCAGGTGTTGCGCGCGGCTAAAGGCGATTTGTGATTTTGCGGAATTATCCTGCCCCGCCGCGGACAAAGCAAAAATTAATACAGCCAGAAAACAACAGAAGCGCAATCGCACTTTAGCTCCTCGATGCAGCAGAAAATTGTGGTGCAACCATTCTACGTTCGTCGGCTGCGTTTCAGGCGCGCACCAAAACAAAAGCGGCCCCAAGGGAGCCGCTTGCGAAACGCAGATTTTTGTCGACTACTTGGTCGATAGATGATCGATCGTTGCGAGGTCTGTGATTTGCTCATAAGTCGAGCGCAGATACTTGTGCGGATTGACCGGCACCTTGTGCACGCGCACTTCGTAATGAAGATGCGGACCGGTGGCGCGACCGGTCTGACCGACGTAGCCGATGACCTCGCCGCGCGTGACATGCTGGCCGGGGACGACTGCGATCGCCGAGAGATGCCCATACAGTGTGAGCAAATCGTGACCGTGATCGAGCACAATTTGACGACCGTATCCCGCGCCCATCGTAGTACCGGTCACGTCGCCATCGGCGGCTGCGCGTACCGGCGCACCCATGGGTGCCTCAATATCGATTCCTGGGTGAAAGGCGCCTTCCCCGTTGATTGGATCTTCGCGCTCACCGAAGCTCGATCCTACCCGGCCCTCAACCGGCCAGATGGAGGGGGCGTCTGCAAGCTGCCTCCAATCGCCCATAAATCCGGGAGCCAGACCGCTGGCAATGGCGCGCGTCACTTGGCCCGACATCGCCTCGGCACGCAACGCATAAAATTGATCGATTGAACTCTTAACGTTCTGCTGACTGACTTCGTCGGTGACTGCAAGACTGACCGGCGTTGCTGCGGCTGCGGCCACGCTCGCCGCACCATGCCGCGCCGGAATGAGCCGATTCTGGCGCAATCCGTAGAGGGCTGTTACTTCACTGGCGAGTGCGCCGAGGGACGCAACCTGCACATCCCTATCATGGGCGATTCGCGCCATCTGGCGATAATTTTTGCGCAGATTTTCTCGGTCGTCACGAACCTGATTATAGCTTTCTGTCTTGAGCAACATGCGGGTATAAGAGCCGGCCAGGCCCACAATCGTGAAGGCGCCGACCAGAGCAGCAGCAACAAATCCATAGACGTAGTGCAACGGCAGCGGAATCTTCCGCACCCGTCCGTCCTCGTCTCTCGCGACAAAAAGAATGTAATAGCGCTTACGAAGCATTCATCCTGCTTTCGTTTTATAGTCCAAAGCCACAACCGGAATGAATTCCGAAGATTAGACGGATTGGGAGGGCCAGTGGAACATCCTCGACTACCAGACTCTTTCACATCTGCTATCAGTTGAACGTTCTCTCAGGCTATCAGCCCTCTGTCCGCAGGGTCAACGAAAGCCACCGACGAAACTTACGCCGAAGTTTGCGTTGGGCCGGTCAAAGGCCAATCGGTTTCGTACACCGCCCCGGGGGTGCGTGCCCTATCCTTCCTTGGATGCCCAAATCACGGTTTAAAGTTTCAAAAGACAGCCTTTTGCCTGAACGAGCCCTGCTTGACCAGATTCGCAGCCAGGCAGCCCGGTCGGGCGCTGGCGCAGTACGGCTGGGGATTGGGGACGATTGTGCTTTGCTGGGTTTGCGACCGGGTGAAGAAGTCGCTGTAACTACTGATTTATCAATCGCAGGGCGCCATTTCCGTTTGGATTGGCATACACCCGAGGTGATTGGCCATCGAGCTCTTGCGCGCGGTTTAAGCGATCTGGCGGCGATGGGGGCAAGACCCGTGGCGGCATTTCTTTCATTGGGTTTACCGGAGGAGTTGACGCGCCACACAGGTCGCCACGCCCGCCGAATATTGGCCGGGCGGACCTGGCTTGACCGGTTCTACGACGGATTGCTGGCTTTGGCAGATCTGTACAAGACTCCTTTGGCTGGCGGCGATCTGGCCCAATCGCCAGTTGCACTCGCGGATATTGTGCTGATCGGGGCTGTAACGCATGGCAAAGCCTTGCTGCGAACAGGAGCGCGGGCCGGGGATCGTCTGTATGTCACCGGATGTTTAGGTGGTGCGGCAGCGGGTCTAAAGTTTATGGCCGAAGCCGGACCATATAAAAGCGGGATGCCGAGGTCCTTCCCTGACAAAATAAAGTTGGCTCTCGAACCGCATCTGTACCCGCGACCCAGGATTGCCCAAGGCCTTTTTTTGCGGCGGCGGGGACTGGCGACGGCCGCAATTGACCTCAGCGATGGCCTCTCTACCGACCTCGCCCACCTATGCGCGGAGTCGAGTGTGGCTGCTGAGGTGGATGCCGCTGCGCTGCCCCTGCACCCCAGCGCTACCCTGGAGCAAGCTCTCAACGGGGGCGAGGACTATGAACTGCTCTTTGCCGCGCCGCCAAAAGCCAAACTGCCGCGCGCCATCGCCGGAGTGGCTGTTACCTGCATCGGACGCTTCGTGCCAGCCCGGCGGGGACGACCGCAGATAACGTTGCTGACCATTGAGGGCTCCCGCCCGCTGCCGCCGCATGGTTGGGAACACTTCTCTTGAAGCAGGGTCAGCCCAGCCACAATGCTTTGAACCCAATAGGTCTGCACATCGACCGACTATGATCGAACTGTTATGGAAAGCCGAAAAATTCGGGTGCGCTTCGCACCATCCCCCACAGGCCTGTTGCACGTAGGCAATGCACGAACTGCCCTTTATAACTGGTTGTTTGCCCGCCGCATGGGCGGGGATTTTCTCCTTCGCATTGAAGACACAGACCAGGAACGATCCGAGTCGCGGTATGAAAAACAACTCATCGAGGATCTGCGTTGGCTCGGTCTTGATTGGGACGAGGGGCCGAACGAATTCGATGCCGGAGAGAAGGGCGCATATGGACCCTACCGGCAATCGAAGCGGCTTGAGATTTATGCCGAACACACAGAGCGCCTGCTGGCAGAGGACAAGGCGTACCGCTGCTTCTGCACGGCGGCGGAACTCGAGGAAGAGCGCCGTCAAGACATCGCTGCGCACCGCCCGCAGGTCTATTCTGGCAAATGTCGAATCCTCAGCAAGCCGTCAATCCATCACAACCTGGCCACGGGCAAGCCGTATGCGGTGCGGCTGAAGATTGAAGACCGCCCGATTCGCTTTCACGACATGGTTCGCGGCACTCTCGAGTTTGCTCCTGAAACTGTCAGCGATCCCATCCTGGTTCGGTCGGCAGCAGGCGGTGCGTCGGCGGGCGTGCCCGTTTACAACTATGTGGTTACGGTCGATGACGCGTTGATGAAGATCACGCATGTAATCCGCGGGGATGATCATATTTCAAACACGCCTAAGCAGGTCGCCATCTATGAGGCGTTCGGCTGGGCTGTACCGGAATTTGCGCACCTCTCCACGATCTTGGGCGCAGATCGCGAGCGGCTTTCAAAGCGTCATGGTGCGACGTCGATTTCAAGCTTTCACGAGATGGGCTACTTGCCGGAAGCAATGGTGAACTACCTGGCACTGCTAGGGTGGGGCGCAGAAGATGGCAAAACGGAAACGTTTACGCCTGGGGCTTTGATCCAGGCCTTTTCGCTGGACCGCGTCACTCCCAGCCCCGCGATTTTTGATTTCGAGAAACTGAATTGGCTCAATCGGCACTACATCAAGCAGGTTGATCCAGCACGGCTCACGGCGCTGGCGTGGGATTACTTCAAAGAACAGATGCCAGAAAAAGAGGAAGCCTCCGAAGCTGTTCAAGTCTGGTTCCTTCACCTCATTGAATTGTTTGCGCCATCGGTAAATCATCTTGATTTGCTGACCGCGAAGGCTGCTTTCATATTCGGCTTCGATCCAGAAATCGCACGGGCCGACCCGGAGAATGCGGCGATCCTTGCGGTCGATTCCGCGCGGGTGGTGCTGACGGAATTAGCAGACCACGTGCGGGCCCATACCGGGGCCGTGTTGCCTGCCGATTTCTCAAAATGGATGAGCGAAATCAAGGCGGCGACGGGCGTCAAAGGCAAAGAGCTGTTCCATCCGGTCCGCATTGCGATAACCGGAAGTCATTCCGGTCCCGAGTTTGACAAGCTGATCCCACTCATTGAACAGGGCGCCGCTCTCAACATCGACGTACCTGGTATTCGCGAACGGGTCGAGAGATTTGTCGGGGTGTAAGCCAGCGTGAAAGAAAAGCCCGCACCCACACCTGTCAATTTTAGCTTTCTGCATCTCTGGCAGGCGGAAATTCTGGCCTCGCGGCCCCTCATCCTTCCGCCAAGACACTTCGTCTATCCTCGCGAAGCAGAAGAGGTAGAGCGGGGAGCACTCGAAGTGCTGGTGCGACCCGATGGGGTGAATGCAGCGGCGTTTCTGGCTACGTGTGCACTTGGGTTTCGCGACTCTTCGGTTCCAAGCGGCCTTTGGTCTGCTCCTGATCCGAAGGAAATTTGTGCGGTTTCTGGCGGCTACGTGTACATGATCGACACCACTGCGCCCGAGCGATTCACCATGATTGTTTATCGTCCGGTGCTCGAAATTCGCGCCTTGGTTGCGGAGCGTTTGCTGCTGTTCGTGGGCCATCACGCCATCCTGGCCTGGGGCCCACACGGCCAAGCGTGGCAGACAGAAAAGCTTTCTGACGAGGGCGTCACCATTACCGACAGCACACCAGGCGTATTGCGCGGCACTGGTTGGAACTTGATGACTGACAGGGAAACACCGTTTGCGGTTGACTTGAAAACCGGCTTACGGCTTCCCAGGCTCTAACCCTCTGTCTCGCCCATCGCCATGTCAAGTTGCTGTGCATCTTGCCACGCTTTGCGCAGACTGCCTGAGACCGGGCCCTTGCCCAGCAGTTGCACTAGCTTGATCGTCGCTGCAATCGCGAACGGGGCCCGACCCCTGGGCCATAACTCAGTCAAGGGCCGCATCACTCCGTCGGCATCGGGGTGATAGGCGCGCTCATCCCAGGTGCGCGAGCCTAGCGGAAACTCAGGATAATCGCGAATCGCATCAAGCGTCGCGCGCAACAGCCGATGCTTCCACGGCTCGGCGTATTGCGGCATGAAAAGCACATTGCTCTTCTTCTCTTTGCGAATCTCGTGGACGAAAGCGGTGAAGCTGGTTGCGTTGGTCAGATTTATATTCGCATTGGGTTCGACGCCATGGCGGTCCCCCCCGCTGATGAGCAGCATGTTCCATTGTTGGGCGAGGCGGCGCACAGCACGATTCTCTTCCCAGTTACGCAGGCCGTTCAATTCGAGCGCATGCAGCCAGGCGCCAAATTTCTGTAGGAACTCATTCACCAGAAATTCATGCTTTTCTCGCCCGATCACAAACAAATCCCACAGTGGATGGTTGAAGACCACGACCACGTTCGGCTCAGCATTCAGTGCGACGAGGATTTCTCGCAGACTTTCTTCGCGGGGGGCCGCGGTGTATTCGGCGAGAATCTGCATCCATTCTCTGGCGCGCGCACTGGGCAGGTTGTGCACACCAAGGTGAAAGTCCTGCGCGCCGCCGTAAGGAACGCTCCACTCAACTGAAACGGGTATTTGTCGAGCGCTTGGAATCGTTCGCAGCAGCATCGGAGCATTGATATTGTCGTGATCGGTGATCGATACCATCGCTGTGACGCCAAGCTTTTCGATTTGTTCCCGCTCGGTATCAAAGGTCAACTTGGGAGTCATCGGCGGGGTCCAATAGCTGGCAGCGTAATTGACCTGCAAGCCATGACTCGCGCGGGAGCGGCGTTCTAGTAACCCAAGCAAGGGACGGATCAGCGGATACTGGCTGCCAAGATTAGCCAGAAAATCGAGGGTCTCTTTGGATTGGTTAGTGTGGCTATGCAACGAAACGGCGGCGCGGAACCCTTTAACTGCATCTTTGTCGCGCCACAGGTACGAGATGGTCGACGTGGCCATTGCTCCTCCTCATTTCGCGAGTCAGCGAGTATCTTCCCAACGCCAGTTTGCGTGAAGCGCGTCAGCGGAGAATGAAAAGCGTGCAAATGTCAGGTCAATTTTGAATGATGGAAGTGCCGACTGATTCATCGATAGGAGACAGGGCCGGATGACCGACTGCCTTCGATGCGGTGTTTAGTGCGGGTTCGCCGAGGGCCACGCGCAATTGGCGCGCATCGCCCCATGCCATACGCAGGCCGCTTGAAACCAATCCGCTGCCCATCAACCGGATCATGGCGACACCCAGGCGCATCACCGGCGGAGCAAAGCCATTAGGCCAGAGATCGTGCAGCGAGTGCACCACGCCATTCGCATCGGGATGAAAAACCCTCTCGTCCCATGTGCGCGAACCTAGAGGAAAATCGGGATAGTCGCGGACCGCATCGATCGTCGAGCGCAGAATCC
The DNA here is from genome assembly GCA_025350325.1 of Acidobacteriaceae bacterium. Lineage (GTDB taxonomy): Bacteria > Acidobacteriota > Terriglobia > Terriglobales > Acidobacteriaceae > Telmatobacter. The sequence continues at coordinate 63,439 of JANXYB010000114.1, read as the reverse complement.
GCTGCTTCCAAGGCTCGGCATACTGCGGCATGAAAAGTATGCGGCTCTGCTTTTCACTGCGGATCTCGTAGACGAATTCTGCGAAGTTATTAGCGTTGGTCAAATTGATGTTGGCATTCGGTTCGACGCCATGACGGTCGCCGCCGCTGATCAGCAGCATGTTCCACTTTTTTGCGAGCCGACAGGTGGCGCGGTTCTCGTCCCAGTTGCGCAGACCATTGAGTTCAAGCGCATGCAACCACCGGCTGAACTTCTGTAGAAACTCATTCACTAGAAAATCGTGTTTTTGGCGCGTGATCAGAAACAGATCCCATGTCGGATGGTTGAAGACTACCAGCACATCGGGCTCACTGTTGAGCGCTATCAGGATCTCTTCAAGGCGCTCGTCGTTCGGATCGGCAGTGTAGCTTTGCAGAACCTGCATCCATTGCTCGGCACGTATGGCGGGCAGATTATGTACTCCGAGATGAAAATCGTGTGCACCGCCGTAAGGTACGCTCCACTCAAGTGAAATCGGGATCTCGCGCTCGCTTGGAACTGCGCGCAGCAGTGTGGATGCGCTGATGCTGTCGTGATCGGAGAGCGAGACCATCGCGTCTACACCGAGTTGCTCAATCTGCCGGCTCTCTAATTGGAGTGCCAGTTGCGGCGTCATCGGCGGCGTCCAATAACCGGCGGCGTAGTTTACGCTCATGCCGTGATTGACTTCTGAACGGCGCTCCATGTATGCGAAGAAGGAACGCACGGCAGGATGCTGGCCACTGAACTTCGCCAGGAACTTCAGCGTCTCTTTCGATTGATTGGTGTGGCTGTGAAGCGAAACACCGGTACGAAATTCCTGTGGCGCATCCCGGTCGCGCCACAGGTAAGAGACCGTCGAATTGGCCATTCTGCTCCTTGGTCCGATTGCCCTGAATCCTACGCACCCAGTATCAAACGGAGCCAACCGTTTCAAAACAGTGCAAAGGCCTTCGTGCACAACAGAATCACTCATATAAGAGCTTGGAGTGAACCTATGCATTTAATACTACGTTCACGGTTAAAGAAGAAACAAGGAAATCATTTGCTGGCCTTGATCAGTTCAGGCCCCAAAAAATCGTCGAAAGTCGAGCCCGGCAACAGCTCATGAACCGGGCGGTTGGTCGCTCCAATTGATTCGGGAATCAGGTAGTTTTCGGTTAATCCCTGGTGCAGCATTTCGAACGCCTGCTCTGGCGTGTCGGCAAATTGAAAGAGTTCAATGTCCTTTGGCGAGATGGCGCCTGTATCCACCAGCGCATCAAGATCGAAGATTCGTTTCCAATATTCCGAACCGTAAACAACGACCGTCATTTTCTTGGCCAGTTTATGGGTCTGCGCCAACGTCAGAATCTCGAACATTTCATCGAGAGTTCCGAAGCCGCCGGGAAAAACTACCAGCGCCTTTGCCAGGTATGCGAACCACAGCTTGCGCATGAAGAAGTAATGAAACTCAAAGTTCAGAGACGGTGTGATGTAGGGATTAGGCGATTGTTCAAACGGCAAACGGATATTCATGCCGATGGTTTTACCGCCAACTTCGAAAGCGCCGCGATTGGCCGCCTCCATAATGCCGGGCCCACCGCCAGAGGTAACAACAAATCGATGACGGCGCGAGGGAATCTTGGCTGCCCATTGCGTGAGCATCTGCGCCAGACGCCTTGCGTCTTCGTAATACCGCGCCATCGCAACCGCCGCGACGGCGCGCTTGCGCTGCAAGTCAGTAGCCTTGCCGGTAGCAATGTCGGGAACGCTGGCCGGTTGTTCTTCGCTCGGCGCAGGACGGCTCGATCCGGTGTTGTCGAGCAACTCCAATGCGTGGTCGGCTTCTTCGCGACCGCGAAAGCGCGCTGAACCAAAAAAGACTACGGTGTCCTGAATGTTTTCCCGGCGAAAGCGCGCCAGCGGCTCCATGTATTCCGACACAATGCGGATGAGTCGGCCGTCGGCGCTGTTTAGAAATCCCGGGTTTTCATAAGCCAGCGGAGCACGCGCGAGTGGCGGCGGCTCAACGTTTTTTGAAGTTATGCCATCGGGGCCGGGCTGCGATGAAAATGTTTCCGGATTGCCCGGGGCGTCCGTTGTCGACGATGCCGCTGCGCTATGGTCTGTGATCTTCGCTTGTTGATCCCGGTCTGCTGTTCCTAAATCTTTGCCGTTCATGGTTCATCCGTCCCGATGGCGAATTGCGTCTTGAAACGCAATCCACAGATTCAACACGCCCAATCCCGAAATGATGCCCCGTACCGCGCCATTGGCCGCATAAATTGAAAGCGTAGGGTATTGAACGAAGAGTGGGTTCTGATCCCAGAAAAGGTGTGACCATGGCGCATAGCAAACCGCCAGACCGATGTACATCCTGAGCAGCACGCGCAGGTAAAGCTCTGTACGCACCAGCCAGCGCGGAATGCGTTGCGGATGGGCTGCAATTGCGTTAGCCGCTACGGTTGCAGGCGGGGCCGCGTCGAATCCAGTGGCGGATAGGGCCTCGGGCACGGGAGCCGGGCTCGCGGTTACAGGAGGCGATGTCAATTCCGGCTGCTGAGACATTCTGTGTATACGCCCGTCGCCCCCCATTGCCCTCTCGCCCAGCATTTGACAGAGGCCCGAAAACTGCCGAGCCCGATCAGGGACGCCGTACTGCAACGGTAACACAGCCACTGCGACGGGCCGGTCACCTGACCGATCTCGGATGGCACAATACCGTTGATTTCAAACACCGCGCGGCGTATTTTTGTGGGTGTAAGCAGTTCGGTTCCTTCGTGGGTATACGCGGTTCTTTCCTTTAAGGACTCATGCCATGAAAAATATTGGGATTACGATCCTGCTCCTCTTCACATCTTTGACGTTGTCTGCGCAAAATGATCGTCAATCGTTTGCCGGCACGCTGCTGCAGTCGACTCTGATTGCCAACACCTGCCCGATTGGAATGACCGCAGGACAGCGCATGAGCGGACAGACAGTCGTGGTGCTGGGCGGGCAGCAGGCAGCGCCGTCTGGCCAGCGCATCCACCTGAGCCTGCTCGATAAAAACCCCGCGCGTATCGTGTCAGCGATAGTCACAGCGTTTGGGCTGAGCGCAAAATATCGTTTCGTTCAGGCGGACGCAATGCGCGGGGGCCCATCTAATGTGACGAAATCGATTCACGCGGCCTTTCGCGACAAGCCGGATGGAACCGTCTACGTCGACCTCGTTCTTCCCGGATTCACTGCGGTCAATGCCATCGTGCTCCAGTCCATTGCATACGCCGATGGATCGACACGTACTCTTTCGCCGCACGATGGATGTCACGTCGCCCCCGACCCCATGATGCTGGTGGCTGGTCGCTGAATAAATTTAGCCGCCTGTTCAACGTATTCGCTTTTGGGGCATGGTAGGCTCGGTCTAATTCTTGCCGACTACTAACCCAGCACGAGTGCTACGAATTGTTCTCTTCACCGAGACGTTCGTCCCCAAAGTCGATGGCATCGTCACCACGGTTTCGCAGACCATAAAGCAACTCAAGAGTCTCGGCCATGAAGTTCTGATTTTTTCGGCCGATGGCGGCATCGATGAGTTCGCGCAATGCCGCGTCGTCGGCATCAAGAGTAATGCCTTCCCTTTCTATCCCGAACTCAGACTGTCTCTGCCGCGTGCTTCAATCCGCCAAACCATCGCCGCATTCCAGCCAGACCTGATTCACGTCGTTGAACCGGCGCTCCTCGGTATCGCAGGCCTCTACTATGCGGGCGGGCCGCACGGTGGAGGGCTTCGCCTTCCGCTGGTGGTCAGTTATCACACTGATTTGCCGAAATACCTTCGCTACTATCGGCTGGGATTTCTCGAACGCTATGTCTGGCAGATTTTGCGAGTGCGACACAATCGCGGAACGGTCAACCTCGCTACTTCAATGACCATGGTGCGCGAGTTAGAGCAACACGGAATCAGCAGAGTAGCCTTATGGCCGGGCGGCGTCGATGGGGACCGCTTTGATCCGCAGCGGACCTCGGGACTCTGCGCGGCCATGCGGGCCCGGCTCACCGATGGCCATCCCGACTGCACGCTGCTTCTTTATGTTGGCCGTCTCTCTGCTGAAAAAGAAATTGAACGGCTCAAGCCTATTTTGCAAGCGATCCCCACAGCTCGCCTTGCGTTGGTGGGCGGCGGACCTCACCAAAAAGCGCTCGCGGAACACTTCGCTGGTTTGCCGGTGCACATGGCCGGGTTTTTGCATGGCGACGAATTGGCTGCTGCTTACGCCGCAAGCGACATGTTTATCATGCCGTCGCGCACCGAGACGCTGGGCCTGGTGGTGCTTGAGGCTATGGCGTCCGGTCTTCCGGTTGTCGCGGCGCGTGCGGGGGGTATCCCGGAGATGATTGAGAACGGGGTTAGCGGATTCCTCTTTGACGATGAAAGCCAGGCTATCGGAGCGATTGAAAGCCTATTAGCGTCGCCCGCGAAGAGCGAGGCAATGGGAAAGCACGCCCGAGAAAGGGCAACTCAGCAAAGCTGGAGAGTCGCCACGGCGCGGTTGCTGGAGCACTATCGAACGGCATGCGCGACGCAGCATATTGAACCCAGCCCAGCGCCTGCGCCGGCACATACTACCTTGCGGGCGAGGACCAAAAACTCGGCCAAATCCGCGATAATGTTCGCCATTCGCAAACTCTTGCCTTAGAGGCCACCCGCCGACAAGGCGCTTTGCGGCACGATCGTATAGGTTCCGTAATCGATGGTCAGCACTGCGGTGCCGCCAATGCGGACCTTGGTCTCGCTGCGCAGATGCTGCGGCAGCCAGAAGTCGCCGGTCTTAGCGTTTGAGTTTTTAATCTGCGTGCGCGAAATCCAGAAGGATGGATTCTTCGATGGCTCGACCTCAATCTTCTTCACCGCGAAGTCTGTCGCGTCGACCCAGATCTTGCCGCGATAAAGAAACTTGCTTTCCTTGATCGGCTCGACGTCAAGCTTGTAAGCGGGACGGCCCTCAAGGTTCTCACTGCCGTCGAGAGAGAACTTGTAGTTCGCCTCGCTCAACGCCGTTTGAGCTTTGTCTTGAGCAGCCTCTTTTTCGCTGTCGATTGCGCGCTTCAAAACCTTGTCGCAAAGCAGTTTCGATCCGCTCTGCGAGACAATACGGAAGCTTTTGCCAGAGGTGAGATCGTAGTTGACCTCGACCTCCATCTTCGCCGCGAGCGTTGCAGAGAATCCGTGATACTCCACTTGATAATGGCGCAAAGATTGGTACTGCTTGAGGCGGAGCGTGCGCTCTTGATTGTGGATTGCGATCTGCTCGACAATTTGCGCGGAAGTCAGATGCAGAGACTGCGGCGATTCACTATTCTCAGGCCAGGCATGGCCCGCAAAACAAAGACACACTAGGATGGTCAGCACGCGGGCTGCATTAGGACGCATGCGACATGATATCGCGCCGTACAAATCGGCAGCCACCTTCCAAGCTTTATAAAAGCCGATTGGTAAGCGGGCGAAGTACAAATGCGGTTAGTAATGGATATCAAAAACGGCCGTAGGTGCCTTCACGCTGAACTTTCCGGGTTATCCTGTGACCATAACTATGCATAGACGGCCACTCTTCTTTATCCTGCCGGCCCTCACAGGCGCCGCGCTCACTCTTCCCCTTTTTAACGTCGCGCAAGAGGGATCGATGAACTCAATTCCCTATCGTAGCGAGCAGCCTGCGCGTGCGCAGCATGGAATGGTGGTGAGCGTACACCATCTTGCGGCGGATGCTGGAGTCGCAGTATTGCGCGAAGGCGGCAATGCAGTCGACGCAGCGGTGGCCACCGGCTTCGCCCTTGCGGTTGTACATCCAGCAGCAGGCAACCTGGGAGGCGGGGGTTTTCTGCTGCTGCGCACGCACGATGGTAAAACCACCTTTATCGACTATCGCGAAAAGGCTCCGCTGGCAGCGACTGAGACCATGTATCAGGACGCCAAGGGAAACGTGATTCCCGACGCGAGCGTAATTGGATATCGATCCATCGCGACGCCGGGGTCGGTCGCAGGAATGGTCTATGCCGAGCGCAAATATGGCAAGCTCGATTTGAAACGCGTCATGGCGCCTGCGATCGAATTGGCCGCCAAAGGTTTTACACTTTCGGCGGAGGAAGCAGAGGAACTCACCGACCCCGACCTCGCCCGCTTTCCGGATTCCAAACGAATCTTTCAACGCGACGGCCAACTTTACAAGGCCGGAGAGATTTTCAAACAACCGCTGCTGGCCGGCACGCTGCAGCGCATCGCTGCTGATCCAGACGACTTCTATCACGGCAAGATGGCGCAATCTCTAGTCGATGATCTTAAAAAACATGGCTGCCTGCTCACCAGGGAAGACATGGCCCAGTACGACGTAGTCGAGCGCCAACCCATCACCGGCAGCTTTCACAACTACACAGTGATCAGTGCCCCGCCGCCTTCCTCGGGTGGCATCGTGCTGCTCAGTGCGCTCAACATCCTAGAAAAATACGACCTGGCGCATCTCGGTGACCGCTCGCCCCAATCGTTGCACCTGATCACCGAGGCATATCGTCGCGCCTACATGGATCGCACGGACTACCTTGGCGACCCGGATTACAACCGCATGCCCGTCAAGGAACTGACTACGAAGAAATATGCAGAAGCATGGCGGCAGAGCATCGCAGAAGATGCAGCCACACCGAGTGACGCACTCAAGCGGCCTGAGGGATTCTTGCCGCCGGCTCCGAAAACTCCGGGACGCCGCATGGAGTCTTCGGATACTACCCATTTTTCAGTCGTCGATGCTGAGGGAAATGCGGTCTCCGTCACCACGACCCTCAACGATGGATTCGGATCACGCGTGACATCGGGTTCATTGGGCTTCTTGCTCAACGACGAAATGGATGACTTCGCCGCGAAGATGGGCGTACCGAATATGTTCGGGTTAATCCAGGGACCGGCCAACGCCATCGCGCCCGGGAAGCGGCCTTTGAGTTCGATGACGCCTACTATCGTTTTGGAAGACGGAAAGCTACGCTACGTGCTTGGATCGCCGGGCGGCGCGCGCATCATCACTACGGTCGCCAATATCTTTCTGTCCGTCGCCGAGGGCGGTCTCAACATCCAGCAAGCAGTGGACGCTCCGCGTTTTCACCATCAATACATGCCTGACACGGTTTATCTTGAGCCCGGCTTCCCCCCGCGGTCGCTCGAAAAATTGCGCGCCATGGGTTACACGTTAGACATCAAGGATGGCCATTGGTCCAATGGCGAGTGCATCGCCATCGATCCGCATTCCGGGGAGCTCGAGGGTGGGCAGGATCATCGCAGCCACTATGGAAAAGCGGCCGGCTACTAACCACTGAAGCGGAAGAAAATGTGGCCCGATGCAAAAGCGGACATCTCCTTACCTCGGAGATGCCCGCTTTGCTATTGCGTGCAGTACTTACCGCCAGTAGTAGAATCCGCCAACCGTGTAGTAGGGACGGTAGTAAACCGGTGCATACCGATAGGGATAGGGCCTATAGGGATAGCCGTACGGTGGACGCCGGTATAGAGAGGGTCCGCCGGGGTTTAGGCCCTGCGCCAGCCGCATCGCTTCCTGCTGGCTGACGGGCTGTACCGTGATTGGCGCCGCCAAATGGAAAGTAACCATCGCCTCGGCCGGAATCCATACGCCCGGTCCCGATGAAGCTGCCGACGCCGCGTAGCCCGCGCCGCCGCCCGCTGCTGCGCCGATCGCCGCACCCGAACCGCGACCTATGGCCCCACCGATAATTGCACCCAGGACGGCGCCGCCAACCACGTTACCCGCTGAGCGCTCGCCCTTCCCGGGCCCCTTTACCTTGAATAAATCGGATTGCAGATCGTACGTCTGTCCACCGAGATCAAGAGATGTCAGTTGCAAAGCCAGTTCGGAACTGCCCGTAACGGTGCCTTCCTTGGGCTGCTTCACTTCGGCAATCACGCCATACACGGTCGCACCGCGCGGAATCGCCAGCACTCCGTCATAGACAACATCTTGAATCACAGTGAAATGCACTGGCTCGCCGCCCTTGGCTCGCTTGCTGCCCACGGGTTCACTGGTGCGAAGCTGAATCAAAGTCCCTTGTGGCACTGTGACGGGTCCTCGCGCCATTTCATAGGGCGGAGGTGCCGGGCGACGGTCGTCATAACCCTGCGGCGGATATCGATCCTGACCATTCCCCCGATTTTGCCCATTGCCCTGATCTCGCCCGTATCCCTGGTCTTCCCCGTATCCAGACTGCGGGGGAGCCTGCTGTCCATATCCGGGCGGCGGAGGTGCCTGGCCGTAGCCTTGCTGTGGATTCTGTCCGTACGCAGGACGCCTATTCTGGCCGTAGCCCTGCTGATCCTGACCGTAAGGCGGCTGCTGATTTTGCTGTGTCGGCTCGGGGCCCGCCTGGCCCCAGTTTGGCGGTGGATTTTGATTGATGCTTGGCTGGCTGGATTGACCGTTGTCTTGCGAATATGCGGGCTGGTTCGAATGAGGCCGCTCCTCGCTGTCTGTGGCGTCCTGACCGCCCTGGTCGGCAATGACCGCGCCCTGCGCATTTTGATCTTCGGCGGGATTGCCCACCTTCAAATTGTTGTGCACCTTGCTGACGCCGGGTACGCTCTTGGCCACCGACTCTGCGAGTTGCCGCGAAGCATCCAGTGAAACCGTTCCCGAGAGCGTAACCTCACTCTGAATCGTCGCCGCCGTAATGAGGTCGTTTTTGAGGGCCTGCGATGCATCGAGAGCGTGCACGACGTCCATCTCAATTTGTCCGTCACTGCGCTGGCCACCCATGGGCGACGCATCCTGCGCCAAGCCCATCGCGCCGCTCAAAGCAACCACAGCCGCCCAGGCAAAAGCCTGAGCGAAAAGTTTTTTAGACAATTGCGTATTCATCTTATGTCTCCTGCCAACATTGATCCCGAACATCGGTGCCGGTGTTACCTGTTTAGACGGGAAGTTGCCCTACCCGTTACATTTTGAAACCCCGGTGCTGGGAAAAAGTTCCGTCGCTTATGTAGCTACGACTCGCCGATGAACCGCACACAGGAAAGTGTCGGCCTCTTGGACCGGTTCCGCAAGCTGTGCAGCCACGACTTGCACCGCTGTGTGATTACGATCGGGTCAGTTGAGGAACATGGTGCGGTATAGGGTGTCGCGCTGCACGGGCTTGAAGCCGGCGTCGCGAATGATGCGGCGAAGTTCCTCTTCGGTGGTGCAGTTCGAGGTGCCGGCGGCTTTAACTACATTTTCTTCCAGCATCACCGAACCCACGTCGTTGCCGCCGAAGTGAAGCCCGACCTCGAGAACCTTAAGACCCTGCGTGACCCAACTGGCCTGCACGTTCTCGATATTGTCGAGGTGGAGCCGCGCGATGGCCAGCACCTTGAGGTACTCGATCGAGGTCGCTTCCTCCCAGCCGCGGCCGCCGAGAGCGGTGTTGCCAGGCTGGAAGCTCCACGGGATGAAGGCGGTAAAGCCGCCCGTTTCTTCCTGCAGATTGCGCACGACTTCGAAATGATTGATGCGCTGCTCGAACGTTTCTCCAACGCCGAACATCATGGTGGCGGTGGTGCGCATGCCGAGCTGGTGAGCAGTGCGATGAACGCTGACCCAATCCTCAGTGCGGCATTTGAGCCGTGCGATACGCTTGCGCACGTCGTCGTCGAGAATCTCAGCGCCACCGCCGGGGATCGAATCCAGTCCCGCGTCGCGCAAACGAGCGATGGTGTCACGCAAGCTAAGCTCGGAGTATTCGGCGATGGCGAGAACTTCAGAGGCAGACAGGCAGTGGAGCCAGATTTTTGGGAAGCGCTGCTTGATGCCGCTGAAGAGGCGTTCAAACCAGTCGATCTTCAGGTCAGGGTGAATGCCGCCCTGCATGAGCACCCCGGTTCCGCCCATTTCAACGGTCTCGGCAATCTTTTCGTAGATCTTCTCGAAGGAGAGAATGTACCCTTCGTCGGCCCGGGGGTCCTTAGTCCCGGCTTTCGGGAGCGGGCGGAAGAAGGCGCAGAAGGTGCAGTACTCGGTGCAGAAATTGGTGTAGTTGATGTTGCGATCGATGATGTAGGTGACGACGCCCTCAGGGTGCAGACGGCGGCGCAGCGCATCTGCCTCAAAGCCCAAGCCGATCAGGTCGGGGGAGTGAAAGTAGTCCAGTGCCTCTTGGCGTGTCAGCGACATAGTGCAATTTTACCAATCTGCAAAGTTCTGTGTCTTCAAGTCGAGCGTGCGTGTCTTGCATTGCGTAACTTCGAGTAGCGGGTCACGCGGTTGAACGTGTGCGAATCACTCTTCCCGCTTCTTGCGAAAGAGAAAAACACCGCGGCTCTGGATCGGGTCTTTGCGTGTGCGCGACAGATTTGATCGAGTCGAAATGCCGCTGAATAGAACAAACCAATCCCAGAACACGCCTAAATATCGGTTCTTATTGGCAATGGTCGTAGTTGGTCGCGCTGCATCGGTCATCGTGGGTCCTGCACCTGTTTAGACTTGCCAATCCCTTCGACGGCTCAGAACATTTACGCGGCCCGCTGAAACTCGTATAGCTGGTGGAACGGAGAGCGCGGGAGTCGTAAATAAAGTGCCGATTGACCCGCGCAAGCGTACCTCGATTCATTCCTGAGTGTTCTTGCTTGCGGTATCTGGTTTGGACGCCGGACGCGGCTTTTTGACCGGACTCGAGATGCCCATGCTCAGCAGCAGAAACCCAAATCCCTTGCGCAAGGAATCGAATACGCTCATCTTTCTTAGCCTCTCTGCGACGCGCTCAAACGGCGGTTATCACTGCCACTGCGCAATGCGCTGCTACTGTTCATGCGCGTTGTGCGGAACTACAGCCTCTGTAGGCGGAGTCGGGGCGTGATTCAAAATTTCGAGTGCGCCGGGAGGCAGAGGCTTGTCAGCGTTGGCCAAGAGCAGGCTTACCTGCCACATCTCCGTTTCACTCAACTGATGCTCAAAGGCGGGCATGCCGGTGAGGCGAATGCCGTTATAGACCTTCCAGTATGTCTCGCCTGCCGGATCGTCGCTCACGCCCACGACGTTGCCGCTGTGATGCTTTTCAAGAAGCTGCGGCGCGCTGGGATACATGTCAGCGCCGATGGCCGACTTTCTGCCATGCAATCCATGACACACAGCGCAGCGTTCGGTGTAGATGCGCGCTCCAGCAACGAACGTGGCCTCAGTGGATTGGATGGGAGGCGCGCCTATCGTTTCTTGCTTGATACGCGCTTGCAGCGGCACCGAAACGATCTGTTCCTCATGAGGGAAGGGAGGATCGGCGACCGCCACGGGTACTTTGCCATATCTGAGGTACAAGGCGACGGCCAGGGGCACCAACAGCACCCCAAGTACAATTCCTAAAAGAGTTCGCACCATGTGAGCTGTTTGCCTCCAACGCTTTCTATCGTAGTGCATCACCCGGGGTTATGCATCACCCGCCTTCATCTCTATCGCCGGCAAACATATGCGACGCGATTCGCATCGCCAGGCCGTCAACCCACGCCGCGCCGCCTGCAGATGGTTTAATACCTAAGGGGGAACTCTGCACTGGCTGAGTGCCCTGCCGTAATGTGGTGGAGGTAAGCCAATACCGATGTATTCTTTTCGCCGTTTTGCTTTTTTGCTCATGATTCTTTCTGCAGCCCCTCTTTCTGTGCTGGCACAAAGCCCAACTTCAAGCAGCGACCCGGCTGTGGTCCCGCCAAACCAGAATCCAAGCCAGACCCAGGCTCCGGCTCCCCCGTCGACCGACAATCGTAATGGGCAGGTCACCGTCCAGAGTCGTATTCGGGCGCGTCGCGAACAGCGTCGTGCACAGGCGATCCACGACACCTACTCGCATACTTACGAAGCGTTTGTTGGGGGCGGTTACCAGCGATTGACGCCGGGGCCAAACCTGCAACACTTGACGATGTATTCGTGGGATGTAGCGCTGACTCGCTACTGGAACGATCGACTGGGCGTGACGATCGACGGGCGCGGTTACTATGGAACGGCTTTTGTAGGCCTCAACTCAACATCGGTCACGCGACCCGCGATCAGTCACTACGATGGATTGATCGGACCCACATACCGGTTCTACATGCGACCCAGGTATTCGCTCGCAGCGCGCGTCATGGGCGGCGTCGCACACAGTAATTTTTCTAGCGACACCAACGGTTTCGGCACGGCAGTGCTGGGGCTCTATCCCGATTCGACGAGTTATGCCATCAGTGCCGGCGTTTTGGGCGAGGCCAATGTCAGCGCTAATCTTTCGCTGCGCCTGGCGCCCGAATACTTCAGCACGGGATTTGGGTCGAAGATGCAGAACGACTACGGATTCACGTATGGCTTCGTCTATCGACTCGGAAAGTGATGACGTAGCCACCACTTCTAGGCCTTAGTGACGCCGGATTAGCGTATAAGCACGATGCCTTCTACCTCGACGATTTTTTCGTCCGATAGAGGGCATCGCTTTGGGTGAAAGAAGCAAATTTCACTGCAGGATCGGAATCCCTGCGATGCGCTGTTGCCATTCGGCGGGCCCGGTCTGGTGTACGCTGGTGCCCTCCGTATCCACGGCTACCGTGACTGGCATGTCTTTGACTTCGAATTCATAGATGCCTTCCATGCCGAGATCTTCAAAGGCCAACGGTCGCGCGGCGATGATCGCCTTTGAAACGAGGTAGGCAGCGCCACCGACGGCCATCAGGTAGACCGCACCGAATTCCTTGATCGCTTCGATGGCGACCGGGCCGCGTTCGGCCTTGCCCACCATGCCGAGCAGGCCGGTTTCGGCGAGCATCTGACGGGTGAACTTGTCCATGCGCGTGGCGGTCGTAGGGCCAGCCGGGCCGATGACCTCTTCGCGAACCGGGTCGACGGGGCCGACGTAGTAGATGAATCGATCACGGAAGTCGACGGGAAGTTTTTCACCGCGGCTGAGCATGTCGGTCATGCGCTTGTGGGCGGCGTCGCGGCCGGTGAGCAGCTTGCCTGAGAGCAGCAGCACTTCACCTGGCAACCATGTGGCTGCTTCGGTCCGGGTGACCGTGTCAAGATTCACACGCTTGGCTCGCGAGACGTCATGAACGAGTTCCGGCCAGTCCTTGAGATCGGGCGGGTCTAGGAACACTGGCCCGGAACCATTGAGCACAACGTGCGCGTGGCGCGTGGCTGCACAGTTGGGGATCATGGCGACAGGCAAATTGGCCGCGTGCGCAGGTGTGTCTAGCACTTTCACGTCGAGCACCGTCGTCAGTCCCCCCAGACCCTGCGCACCGATGCCGAGCCGGTTGACCTTGTCGTACAGCTCGACGCGGAGCTTTTCAGCGGTCGTCTTGGGGCCACGCTCAATGAGGTCCTGGATGTCGATTGGATCCATCAGAGCCTGCTTAGCCAGAAGCATCGCTTTCTCTGCCGTGCCGCCGATACCGATGCCAAGCATGCCGGGCGGGCACCATCCAGCGCCCATTGTGGGCACCGTTTTGAGGACCCATTCGACGACCGAGTCGGAGGGATTGAGCATCACGAATTTCGATTTGGCTTCTGATCCGCCCCCTTTAGCGGCGACGGTGATTTCTACGGTCGAGCCCTTGACCAATTCAACGTTTACGACTGCAGGAGTATTGTCCTTGGTGTTTTTGCGCGCTCCGGCGGGGTCCGCGAGCAGCGAGGCGCGGAGTTTGTTGTCGGGATCGAGGTAGGCCCGGCGTACGCCCTCGTCGCTCATCTCCTGCAGGTCGAGGGGCTGCGCTCCCGGCGAACACTCAAAATGTACATCCATGCCGACTTTTACAAAAACATTGACGATGCCGGTGTCCTGGCAGATGGGGCGATGACCTTCAGCACACATCCGGCTGTTGATGAGGATTTGCGCCATCGCATCTTTAGCCGCATGCGACTGCTCGCGTTCATAGGCCTTGGTGAGGCTGGTGATGTAGTCGACCGGGTGGTAATAGCTGATGTATTGCAGTGCGCCCGCAACGCTGCGGATGAAATCTTCCTGGCGAATGACGGTCATGAAATGCACTCCTCGAACACTCTACAGCCGTTTCGGTTTTGGTGTTTGACGAAAGCACGCGCTTAAGTGGCTTTTATCAAGAAAAAGACACCCCTCACCAATCGCAAAAAGTCTACGTGTATTCCGAAACTGCTCTTAAGGTAACGGATGTGCAGGAGGGCTGGCAGCATCGAATTCGAGGCGGTCACCGATTGGAGTCCGTGAAAATCCCAACTGCTTTATCGATCATTTGAGTCCACGCACGGAGAGAACTGCGAAAAGGACGGCGAATATATCCTCAAGAACCGCTGCGGGAAGATCATGGCGAAAGACGGCTGCAAGCTTGGCGCGCACAAATGCTCCACCAAGCGTGCCAGCGACCGCACCAACCGCGCCGAGGATCAGGAGCAGTGGGATCAAGTGCAGGGAGGCCCCAATAGTGGCGCCGGTAAGGCCCCCGCTCAGGATGCGCGCGATGAAAGCAGGCGGCGATTTGCGGCTAGGCGTAAACGGCAGCTTATCCGCGATGAGTTCGCCGAGCACGAGCACTGTCAAAATGATGTGAGTGTAACGGTAGCCCATGAAGCCAAGGGGTGTTTGATCGACATTGAGAATGCCCAGCCAGACGGCCCAACTGACGGCGGCGGGGGCCAGCATGGAGCGCAATCCAGCAACAAAACCGAGTATTAATGTGCACAGGATAGTCATGGGAACCTCATGCAATGCAAAGTTCTGGGAGCCCCGAACGCGTCGCCGGGTCATCAATAAACAGCGTCGGTTCTAGTCACGAGGCTTGGATGACCAGAAGTCCAGAAGAGTGGGCAGGCTATTGCTCGTTGACCGCTGCGCGCAGATCGGTATGGATGAAGTCGTCGCCCTTGTAGAGGATCGATTCACGTTTGTCGCGGGCGAGAGAGTAGCTGAAGCAGTCGCCAAAGTTTAAATTGGCGGGGTGGCCACTGCCACGGCCGTAATCCCGATAGGCTTGGCGGGCTATGCGGGCTTGTTCGAGGGTAAAAGGCTCGATGGTGATGTTGAACTCCTCGATTAACTCGTCAAGCCGCCGACTCAACTCTGGGTTTTTCCACTGGTCGACCACGATGCCGGCCTCAAGATAATTGGCAGCGGTAATGTGCGCTAAGCTAGCGGTATTCAAAGCGTCTGCGAATGATTCCCAACCAGGTTCGCGTTTGAGAATCGCTATCAGGACTGAAGTGTCAACCGTCACTTGGGCAGGCCAGTCTCGTCGTAGAGTTCGTCCATAAGTTGTTTCGAAGTTCGCCCGTCGTTCATGATCGCTGCAGTTCTCTTCGTCAGCTCATTGAGCCACTCCATGCGGCCTTCTTTCTTGCTGGCTTTCTCTTCACGTTCGAGACGCTCTTTAATCGCCACAGTCACCGCGCGGGTAATGCTTTCGCCGGTGCGGCGGGCGAGTTCTTTTGCGAGCCGTTCCGTTTCAACGTTTTTCAAGCTAAGAGCCATAGTTATACCTTTCTACCTTTGGTAGCTACCATTCTACCATCAAAACGATTACAACGACGTCATTGCTGTCTGCACACACTCTAGGTCGAAAGCAACGAGATGACCTAATCTAAGAAGTGTGAACAACCTGACCGCGAGCGATGACCGGAAAAATAGCATCGACGTCCTCGTAATCGGCGCTGGGCCGACCGGTCTGGCCTGTGCCATCGAGGCCAAAAAGGCGGGTTTGACCGCGGCGCTGGTCGATAAGGGCTGCATCTGCAACTCCCTGTTTCACTACCCGGCGCACATGACTTTCTTCACCACGCCGGAGCTACTTGAGATTGGAGGCATTCCTTTCCCCAGTCCCAATCCCAAGCCGACCCGCAACGAAGCCCTGCAGTACTACCGACTGGTCGCAGCCTACTACCATCTCGACGTCCGCCAGTATCAGAGGGTCGAAAAGATCACCGGCAGCGATGGCGATTTTACCGTGCATACCCTTGACCGTTTCAGCCGTCCTGAATCGCTCCATGCGCGCAAGATTGTGGTCTCTACGGGCTATTACGACTTGCCCAACATCATGGGAATTCCCGGCGAAAACCTGAGCAAAGTACATCACTACTACAACGATCCACATCCTTTTTTCCAGATGGATGTAGTGGTTATCGGTGGCAAGAATTCAGCGGCAATCGCAGCGCTCGATTTGTGGCGAAGCGGCGCGCGGGTGACACTGGTGCATCGCGGCGAGGGCATTCACTCACATGTGAAGTACTGGATTAAGCCGGACATCGAAAATCGCATTAAAAATGGCGAAGTGAAGGCATATTTTCTAACGAAAGTCGTCGAGATCTCCACCGATACGGTGACTCTGGAAACGCCGCAAGGCCGCGAAGTGCTCAAGAACGACTTCGTCTTCGCATTGACGGGCTATCACCCCGACTTCAGCTTTCTTGAAAGTCTGGGGGTGCGCTTCAATGGCGCGGACAGGACGCCGGTGTACGACCCTGAAACTCTGGAAAGCAATGTGCCCGGTATCTACCTCGCGGGTGTCATCGTCGCCGGTGCGCGGACCAATGAAATCTTCATCGAGAATGGGCGATTCCATGGCCGTTTAATCGCGCGCGCCCTTTCTTCGAAGTAGTGATTTGCCATGGATGTTTTAGCCGGACAGCCAGCATCTGAAAGCGCGGCCCGATGCGCGGGTTGCGTCTGAGGCTAGAAGTAGCTTTTTTGTGCTCTTGTGTCGAACTGGCCCATATTGGCTTGTTTTCTGCCCAATGTGACTATGCCGCAGAAGACATCTCAACCGTGTCGTCGCGACAGTCATTCAGGATTCTGGGGCTACTCGGGCCGCAGAGGAGCGGGAAGTTCGAACGGCCACTGCCCCAGCCTTTTAGCCCGAACGAGATAAATCACCGTTCCGCTGCATGCAATCCCCGCCGCCACCGCTAGGCCGCCCAGCGCGTCGCTGCGGTTCACGAGGATAAAGACAAACCCTGCGATCGCCACCAACGGCGGCAGCGGATAGAGCGGAATCCGAAACGGGCGCTCCAATTGCGGCCGCTGCACCCGCAACACCATCACGCCCACCTGCTGTAGAAAGAACTGAAGCAGGATTCGCGTGATGACCAGCATCGTGATCACCTGCTGAAGAGAGAAAAAGCAAAACGCCGCAGCGACCAGCCCCAGCGCCACCAGCGATCGGTGCGGAATCCCATGCTTGGGATGGATGGCCGCCAGCACGCGAAAATAATTTCCATCGCGCGCAGCCGCATACGGCACGCGCGAGTAGCCCAGCAGAAGCGAAAACACAGACGCAAACGCCGTCCACACGACCAGCGCCGCCACCGTGTATCCAGCCCACTTGCCAAAAGCCGATTGCGCAATTTCCGCCACCAGTTGAGCGCGCAGCAGAGCACTCTCAGCCGTGTGCGAAGCAGCATTGCGCAGCGACGGCAGTGAAGCCAGGTTCATCGTTACGTAGAGCGCCGACACAAACAGCACCGACAAAAGAATCGACCGCGGAATCGTCTTCTCCGGCCGCTTGACCTCGCTACCCAGAAACGTGATGTTGTAGTAGCCCCAATAGTCATAGGTCGTGATCAGCGTAGCCTGCGCAAGCCCGCCAATCGCAATCATTGCCGACTGCGCGGGCGAAGCTGGCATGTGCCAGCCGCCTGTCGCCGCTGCGTGCGCAAAGCCCGACACAATTACTCCTGTCATGGCGGCCATCACGCCTGCAAACAGCACCCATGCCAATCGCGTCACCGAACTCAAGTTCCGATACAAGAGCGCCGTTACCAGCAAGCAGGCGGCCGCCGCGGCAAAATTCGCATAGTGCAACGCAGGTAACGCGGCAATGGGAGCATTCTCGAGGCTAGGCCAAAACCAAGCCAGAAAGCTCGATAGTCCGATACATCCCGAGGCAATCGATAGCGGCGCAGAAAAGCTCAATTGCCACACATAGAGAAAGCTCAACCAGTTCCCTGCGCCCCTCGGACCGTATATCTCGCGGAGGAATGCGTATGAACCGCCGGCACGCGGAAAGGCCGCACCCAGCTCAGCCCACACCAGCCCGTCGGCCACCGCGATCGTTGCACCCAGCAGCCAGGCCCACACCGAGAGCTTGTAGCCCGCGGCCGCAATCACCAGCGGCAGCGTGATGAATGGACCAACCCCAATCATCTCGAGCATGTTAAACAGCACTGCGGAGCGCAAGCCGATGCGCCGCTCCAGTGATTGGGAAGATTCGGAAGATTGGGAATTACCTGATTTGGAATTACCGGTCGGCCCACCGCTCAGTGCAGGTTGAATCGAGGTCGCGTTGTCGTCGGTGGGGGTCTGAGGGATCATTCAAGCCGCAATGCTTCACGGATTGTACACTGACGATAAGTATGTCCTTTCATGAAAGAGTTTTTCGCGCATCTGTCTTAGTCGCCTTCGCAGGACTTGTTTTTGCAAGTGCGAGTCCTCATTTTCTTTGCGCTCAACAAGCCGACGCACCTGCACCGCTGCCGGCTACTGAACCGAGCGTTGCTGCGCTGCCCCTTCCCGAGGACCGTGGCCAAGCAGGCCTTGAGCAGACACTCAAACGTCTGAGCACGACAGCCAGCCTGATGATGATCGTCGCCCATCCCGACGACGAAGATGGTGCGCTGCTGACCTACCTATCGCGCGGCCACGGGGTGCGTACCACCCTGCTTACCTTGACCCGAGGCGAGGGCGGCCAGAACGCCATGTCCGTTGAAAGCTACGACGCGCTCGGCATCATACGTACCAACGAATTGCTGCGGGCGGGCGAATTTTATGGCACAAAGCAGTTGTGGGGAACAGAAGCTGACTTCGGCTTCTCGAAGACTCAGGAAGAAGCCTTCGCAAAATGGGGACACGACCGCGTGCTCTTCGATGCTGTTCTAGCGGTGCGACGCGAGCGGCCGCAGATTATCGTCTCCACTTTTGTCGGCGGCATCACCGATGGCCACGGTCATCACCAGGTGTCCGGAGAGATCGCGCAGGAAGTATTCAAGGCTGCACCTGACCCGAATGTTTTCCCAGAGCAACTGCAGCCCGACAGAAACGGCAACCCCGGCGTCCAGCCCTGGCAACCCCTTGCCGTCTACTCCATGGTTCCGTTTGCGCCCGTTACTGACAAGGGCATGTTCGATTACGCAACCGGAAAATGGGCTCCCGCAAAATTTCGCAACTACGTGACCGGCGAATATATCCTGGGCATACCCTCCACCGATGTTAAGGTTCCCGTTGGCACGCTTGACCCCTGGTTGGGCCGCAGCTATGCACAGATTGCGCGTCAAGGCTGGGGTGAACAAAAGTCGCAAAACGGCGGCGCCAATCCATCGCTTAGCGGACCTGCCGCAGCCAGCTATCATCTGTGGGCGGTAATGCCCTCAGCACAGTCAAGTTCAAGCCCCGCAAACCCGCTCACGAACAGATCTGGAGACTCCGACCTCTTTCAAAACAGTCGCGTTTACATCGACACGACTATTGCCGGGCTTGCGCGCGTCGACAGTGGAGATGCACCTGAGTGGCTCGCACAAGGTTTGCAGAAAATCGACGCAGACCTCAAGCAATTCACAAGTAAATGCCCCTGCGATCAAGGAATAGATTCGGCGCATAAGCTCGTGCCAATTTATCGCGAGACACTGGCCCTGCGTGGCAAGGTCGAGGCAAGCAATGTCGAGGCAAAGTCCAAAGCGGATCTTCTGCTTGAACTGGATGCCAAGATCGCTCAATTTCAGTCTGCACTCAGTGACTTGCTTGGCCTCGATCTTGTAGCCTTTCGCACCAATGACGCACACGCGCAGGCAGCGGGGTTTCGCGGCGCATCGGCCGACGAAGCATCGCGCAATGTCACGCCCGGCGAAGAGTTGCGCGTGCACGTGCACGCAGCGCAAGCGACTACTGCAACCCGCCTCGACAAAGTCTGGCTTGAGAGCCGCAGCGGCGATCAGTGGAAGAGCGAACTTCTATCCGGTGCTATTGATCCCGCGGCTCCCATTGCCGATCCGCTCTTCACCGTGCACGCTGCCGCCAACGCACAGCCAACCCAGCCCTTTTTTACACGCCCTTCGATTGAACAGCCCTATTACGATGTCGCCCCGACTGAGTGGCGTGAGAGATCATTCGCTCCCTATCCACTGTCTGCCTGGGCGAGCTTCACTTTCGACGGCGTCCCCATTCGTTTGGGACGAGTAGTGCAGAGCCTTGAGCGCATAACCGGTCCCGGCGGTGTCTATCAACCGCTCGTCGTAACGCCCGCGATTGGTGTCAGCGTTGATCCCAGCACGCAGATTCTGCCCCTCGACGGTAGTGCCCTGCCGGTGCACGTAACGATTCACTCGCAAGCTGCCGCTGCGGGAACTGTTGATCTGAAGCTCCCGGCAGGCTGGCACTCTGAGCCTGCCATTGCTCACTTCAAACGTGACAGTGCCGGCGACAGCGACCCAATTCTTTTCTCGGTGACTTCTTCCGCTGTCGAGACAGGTTCCTATTCGATTCGCGCGATCGTGCATGCTGGCGATCGCACGTATGACGCCGGTTGGCAGAGCGTGGGTTACACGGGATTGCAACCTTATAACCAATACAAGTCCGCCGAATTGAAGACCCGCAAAGTCGACGTAAAAATTGTTCCCGGATTACGCGTCGGCTACGTGATGGGCACCGGCGATCTGGTTCCCGACGCCATCGAAGGCATCGGAGTGCCAGTGCATGCGCTCTCCGGCGCCGAGCTTGCAGCAAGCGATTTATCTGCTTATAACGTGATCGTAATCGGCATCCGCGCCTATTCCGTGCGCCCTGAACTGGCTCAAGTTCAGCCGCGTCTCGAAGCATTCGTGCGCGCCGGTGGAACACTCATTGTGCAGTATCAGAGCGCGACCTTCCCTGCTCCCTTCCCCGTTGCCGTAGGGCGCATGGCCGAGCGCGTTGTCGATGAGCAGTCCACAGTGAAGCTGCTGGTACCCACAGATCCGCTGCTGTCTTCACCGAACGTCATCACCTCAGCCGACTTTGATGGGTGGGTTGAAGAACGCGGCCACTCCTTCCTCGACACTTGGGACCCGCGATATACGGCCCTCACCGAGACCGGGGACCCAGGTCAGGACCCCCAACGCGGCGGCCTGATTGTCGCGCATCTCGATAAAGGCACCTATATCTACATTGCTTATGCGCTCTATCGCCAGTTACCTGAATTGGTGCCGGGGTCTTATCGCTTGCTCGCTAATCTTCTAAGTGCGGGCCATACGGCTTCTACGCACGCACGATAGCTCACGTGGCCTTGCAACAGGCATTGCAGGCGCTCGTAACCTAAGTCCTTATAGAACGCGAGGCATTGTTACAGAACCGTCAATTCATGGTTTTGTAACATCGTGCAACTGCGCGCTGTAACTTGTTAAAACTGTGTGAATTAGTCAAATATTAACCTGACTCTGCGATGCTGGGAATCAGAAGTATTGAGGAAAGTCCTGCTTGCATAGCGCTATCTCATCACACACCGATTCAAGGCACACAAGCAGACTATTCAACACGGTTTCATGTCAGAGACTCCTGCAGCAACGGAGCATCATGGCGCTCCGAGCGTAATGAGCGTCGCATCATTCAACCTGATCCGAGAGGAAAAAGAGGCCCGATGAACTACAAACTCAAAACTGCTGTCGCTGCAATTGTGGCAGCCAGTCTTGTCAGCCCGTTTGCCTATGCCGGCGATCCCCCCGCGCCTGCGAGAAAACACGTTACCGCCAGAAAGAAGCAGCCTCCCAAGCCCACTGTTCAAGAACAGATTGAATCTCTGCGTCAAGAGTTTCAACTACAGATCGACAGTTTGAAGACCGATCTGTCAGCTAAAGACGCGCAGTTGAAACAGGCGCAGCAAACTGCGGCAGACGCGCAGACCGCAGCGGCCAAGGCTGAGGCCGACGCCACATCGCAACAGCAAGCGACTACTGAAAACACCGCTGCCGTAAGCACTCTGCAGTCCACCGTGACTGACATGAAGGCGGTCAACACCACGATCGTATCCAGCATCTCCGACGAAACTTCGGCACTGAAGAAGGCAATAAATAATCCGAGCGTGCTCCACTACAAGGGAATCGGTTTGACTCCGGGCGGTTACTTGGCGGGCGAGACGATATATCGCACCAAAGCCACCGGCGGCGACACTCCGACTGCGTTCAATGCGATTCCTTACGAACATGCGGATGCGTATTCTCTGGGCGAGTTCTATGGCAGCGGTCGTCACTCGCGCATCTCCCTCATGGCCGAGGGCAAAACCGATTGGGGCACACTACGAGGCTATTACGAGGCAGATTGGCTTGGCACCGGCGTCTCGTCCAACAACAATCAATCGAATAGCTATGTGTTGCGTCAGCGCGTCATCTGGGGTCAGGCTGAAACCAATAATCACTGGGCCTTTACCGGTGGTCAGTTATGGTCGCTTGCCACCGAAGACAAAAAGGGCATCTCCAATATTTCCGGCGATATCATGGCCCCGCAGACCATCGATCCGAATTACGTCCCCGGCTTTGTGTGGACGCGGCAATACGGATTCCGCGTCACCAAAACCGCCAAGCACGCGGCTTTCGGCATCGCAGTTGAGAACCCGCAGCTCCTCTACACCGCTACGCTGGCGGGCAACACCCCCTACGCGGTGCTCGGCAGCGCCGGCAACAATGGCGGTAACTACAACGCGGCGATCAGCGCCAGTGCCACCACGACCTATGTGCAAAACTACACGCAGGTGCCCGGGTCAACGACGTATCTGCCCGTGTATAACACCTTGGTCGCAAACACTAACATCGCTAACCTTTCCTTTAACAGAGCGCCTGACATTCTTGCCAAAATCGCATTCGACCCGGGCTGGGGACACTATGAGATCCTGGGCATCGGTCGATTTGCGCATGAAACCATCTATCCCGGCGTGAGCAACGACACCGTGCGATACGGCGGCCAAAAAGACATCGAAACCGGCGCAGTGGTTGCTCCGGCTTCGTCCACGGCAGGCGCGTTCTCCGACAGCATCGTACTTGGCGGCTTCGGCGGCAGCTTCCGCGTTCCAGTAATCAAAGACAAGCTGATCGTGGGAGCCAAGGCCCTCTACGGAACCGGCATGGGACGCTACGGCGACTCAACTCTAGCCGACGTTACCGCGAAAAGCGGGGGCGGATTGGCGCCGATTCACAACCTCTCTGGCCTGCTTACAGTTGAAATCAACCCAACGCCTCGCCTCGCGATTTACATGAACTACGGCGGGGACTATGCGAGCCGCGCCGACTATGCAAACCCGCTGGCCACTACGCTCGGCGGCCCTACAGCCACCTTCTGCCCGACTGGATTCACCCTGGCGGCGCAATGCGTTGCCAAGCCCACTGCGGCACAACTTGCAGCAGGAGGCACGTGGGGCGGCCACTGGGGCGCACCGACGGCAGCTGCTGTCGGCTACGGCTCGAGGCTACTCGGCAATTCCGCTTGCAACACAACCACTACACCCGGCTTCAACGGCAGTTCGACAGGCTATTACCCCGGCGGGTCCTGCGGTGCGCAAAACCGCGACGTGCAAGAGATCACAGGCGGTTACTGGTATGACATCTACAAGGGTGATCGCGGTCGCCTGCGCCAGAGCGTTCAATACGGCTATGCCGTGCGCGAGGGATGGTCTGGAGCATCAGGCATCGGCGCCAAGGGAATCGACAATATGATTTGGACGTCCTTCCGCTACTACTTGCCTTAGAACAAAATCTGCAAGCGGTCAAAACAAGAGAGAGGCAGTCCGCAACGGGCTGCCTCTCTTGTTTGAAGTGTTTTCACCCGGCATTAGTTCAGCGAGAAATTCTCACGGCAGCTTTACCTCGCCCGTCGACGAGAACGCCAGCCCATCGATTGCATCGCCTGATGCCAGCACGTCTCTCAGCCGGTCCGCGTTAACGCCGCTCTTTTGCGATGCAGTTTGAATCAGGCGCAAGGCCGCTACGGGTTCGGTGCTAGACGGCAGGCGAAAAATCCATGGCACGTTCGTCGAAGTCAGCGTCTTGTCATCGCTTAGCGCAACAACAGGCACAAACGTCTTGAGCGCCAATTGCTCTGCGAGGTGCGCTGACTCACGATCGAGCGCGAGGATGGCCAGCGCGTGTAGATCCATGAGCGCATGCACTAATTGGGTTGAAGCCGCGCCCCAGTTCTGGTTGCTCGCAACCGGCAGTACAACCCAGACACGTCCTTTTGCGGCAGCGCCGGCAAGTTGCGCGCGCATTTCGACCGACTCGGCAATCTTCACCGCTTGCGGTCCAAACAGCACCACGCGCATTGCACCATCCGGCGCATCCGCACTATGCGGACCCGCAATGGCAACGCCCCCCTCCCCCACCCGCGCGTACGGCGTCGCTGGAGCGCGAGCTTGCTGGGGCTTGGGAGCACCACTGTCTGCACCCATTGATACAGCAGGAAAAGCGATCGCTGCCGGGTCAGCTGTACCCGGCTTCTCCATGCTTGCTACGCGATACGTAATTGCTCCGTTGTGGACTATCCCCATATACATCGGCGCGACGTTCTTTTGATTGGGATCGAACATCATGTGCCCGGTCACGCCATCGTATTGCTCGATACTGGCCAGCGCGTCGTGAATGCGCGCGCGGTTGAGTCCAGCCTTGCAAATGGAGCTGAGCAGTGCGTTCATTGCATCGTAGGCCAGCGCAGCAAACTGCTCAGGTTGCTCTTGAAATCGAGCGTCGAATCGGCTGTTAAAGTCGAGCCAGCGCGAATCTTTCCGCGTGGGGTCGTATGGAAACACAGCCTCAAAACCCTCTGCAGCAGGGCCAGCCTCAGCGAGCAATTCAGGCCCCAGCGTACGATACGAACCGAAAACGCGCTGCTTCATCCCCAGCGCTCTCATCTGCTTGAGAATGTTCGCCGCCGGAATCTCGTCGGTCCACAAAACGATGGCATCTGCGCGCGACGATTGAATAATTTTGAGTTCGCGCGTGTAGTCCGTGTCGCCGGGCAAAAATTTCTGCTCGATCACCACGGGATGCCCGAGCCGCCTGGCCGCGTCGCGAAACTTGATAACGCCAAAGCGCCCGTAGCGACTGTTGATTCTCAGCAATGCCACGCGCTTCAGGCCCGACTCGGTGAAGATATGACGGGCCAGCGTTAAATCCTGTACGCGATCATCCTGCAGGTTGGTGAAGTACCACGGGATGTATGTTTCCGGGATCGTGGGATCGGTCGATGCGGAGTTGACGATGGGAATCTCCGCGCGAAGCGCAACGCGCAGAGCGATATGCGTTGACTCGGAACTGATGGAGCCAAACACGGCCCAGTCCTGATCGTCATAAACCATCTTCACCACTTCGTTTGAAGCGGAGCCCCAGATGGTCGGGTCGGTCGAACGATCATCGCCGTATACCGTCTTTGCCTGCCAATTGTCGTAATCGTTATGCAGCATCAGCTTGAATGGCTTGCCGCCGTAACCACCGCGTGCGTTGGCTTCTTCGACCGCTAATTGTGCACCATGCAACATACGCAATCCAAAAACCTGTTCGGGATTGTGCTCGATCGGTCCGAAAAACCCGATACGCACTTCAGTCAGATTTTCAGGCTGAGGCAAGTCCCGCGAGGCGCCAGCATAAATATTAGGATGGGTATAGTTGAGGTCGTAAGGTGCGGCAAACTTTGAATAAGGGCTCAGATCGGCAGGCTCGCCAGCGTACGGAGTCACCGAGCGGTCACGCGGCGGCCCGGGCGGGTGCGCACCACACTCACATGCGCCCGCACCTTTCGTCGTATCCTGAGCTGCCCCATATACCGTGCTCAAAGTAAAACCACAAACCGCTAGCAGTACCAGTCCCTTGCCCATTGCACTTACTCCTTGGTGCTAGCAGCTTTCTCCGTGCGAAACATCGCAATCGCCTCGATCTCAATAAGCAACTCAGGCCGGCACAAGTGCGCCTCGATACCCGTTGAGGCAGGTAGCGGATCAAGACCCTGCGCCGTAAAGAAGGCGGTTCGCTCGTCGTTGAATGCATCGTAGTCACGATCGATGTCGCGGAGGTAGCAGCTGGTGCGCACGATATCGTGCCAGGTGCATCCTTCGCTTGCGAGCAGACCTGTGATGTTCTCGAGCGTGCGCTTCATCTGCGCGCGAAAGTCGCCGACGTGAACGCTTACACCGTTCTCGTCAATCGACGCTGTACCCGAGATGAGCAGGATGGTGAGCCCGTTCAAATCAATGCGCATGCCACGCGAAAACGAGCTTGGCTTGGCATAGGCGTAAGCCTCGTTAAGTACTCCGTGGTTGGTCATCGCGCGCTTTATGATAGGCGCGTGCGCGATCGTATCTAGAATTTCTGAAAATGCAATCATCTCGATAGCTCCTTATGGCTGATGAATCCCGTGACTTAAACCCTTAGCAGTAGCGACCCAAATGTCGCTCCCCTGAAAATCAATTCCCAAAACATAGTTGTGTGCCGGCGCAGACGTGACCTCGACGGAAGTTACGTTCCCCTTGCCATCGCGTATGGTCATTTCAGGCTTGCCGGTAGTGAGAGATGGTCGATATACCGCCCAATTCACTCCGTCGTAGTAGGCCAGCCCTTTGTCCGTGCCAAACCAGGCGCGCTTGGCGTCCACGCCTTTGATTGTGTTCGTGAAGTTCGAGGGAAGCCCACTGTCTTTCGTAAGAAAGTTGTGCCAGTAGCGGCCGTCGTACCTGCTGTCGCCGAAATATGTAGCGGCCCAAACAATATTGTCTACATAACTGACCGAAGTGACAATCTCATGGATCAGGCCCTGATCTTTGAAGAGCACAATCTCATTCTCTCCATCGGGGTCGTCATACTTGTCCCAGCGGCCGGTTTTTTGGTCATATTCAAGCAGGCCACTACCCCATACGGCGAAATAAACCTTGGTCGGAGTAGCCGAAACACCGTAAACCCAAATCTCGTTCATAGGGGTGTTGCGCTCGTTAAAAAGCGACCACCCTCCAGAACGAAGATCGTAGCGGCACGCGCCCGCTGCGGTTGCTACCCACACGTTTTCGCCCTCGACGGATACGCCGTACACCACGTCATTGCTCAGACCCGAGTTCAACTGCGTGAAAGTATCAATGCGGCCGCCTGAAATGCGGCTCAGCCCACCCATGGTGCCTGCCCACACGTCGCCAGTGCGCTCGTCCAGCGCCAGCGACAGAACTGCACGGTGCGCCAGGCCATCTGTCGTGGTGTAGGTTTTCCACGCGTGATTTTCGTAAACTGCGAGTCCGTTCTCCGTTCCAGCCCAAACCCGATCCCCGTCCACAAGAACTGCAAAAACGTGATTGTCGGGCAGACCGTTTGCGGTCGTAAACTTTTCAAAGCGAAACATCGGCATCTGCGGCGGAGCGGCCCATGCCAGCGTGCCCAGCGCCACCGAGGCTACAGCTGCGAGCCTTGCCACCGATTTGAAAAAGAATTTCGTCATCGCGTCCTCAGATATTCGATCAGGTCGTTCAATTCGTCCTTGGTTAAATCGTTGGTGCGCCCATGCTTGTCTTCGGGGTTGAATACTGTCCATATCTGCTCGAGTGTGGCCGCTGAGCCGTCATGAAGATAAGGCCCGGTGATTCCGATGTTGGTCAGTTGCGGCGTATCAAGCGGGCCCGTGTTGTCGGTCCACTTCTTCGTTCCCACGTCAAAGGACTTCTGGTTGGTGCCTTTTTTTCCGCTATGGCAAAACACGCAGCGATTGGTTTCCAGAATTGCGTTTCCAAACTTGTCTTTGTCTCGCGTGAACAGATCTTTGCCGCGCTCCTGCGCCGGCGTCGATTCACTTATCGGACGACGCCAGCGATTCGGTCGCGCCTGCAAGCTGCGGATGTAAACAACGAGGTCGGTAAGCGTAAGGTCGTCGTAATTCTCCGCGCGCCAAAAATATTTCTCAGTCCGCGGTCCGCATTCGGTCGGAAGGTTTGGATTGCCGCCGTTCCACTTGAAAGGCTCGGTATCCTTGACGTCTTCAATTGGCCGATTGTCGACAATGTCGCGACCAAACCCGTCTGGCTCCAAATCCCACGTCAGTCCGTCAAACGTTGAATCGATATGACAGTTGGCGCAGCCAATCTGACCTTGAAAGGAATGCCGCGCTGTATAGAACGTTTGCTCACCGTGGCGCAGCACCGACAATTTCTTCGGCCCTGCCAGCGCAATCGTAGATGCGAGACGATTGGTTCGCGTATCGATAACGCTGATCGTGTCGTCCAGCCGATTCGCAACCAGCAAGCTATGCCCATCGTGCTTCATTGCCATACCACGCGGATCATGACCGACGGCGATGTGCGCGATCACATAATCAGCGCTCGCTGAAAGATCTTGTGCATTCGGACCGCGATGTGTATGCGCAAAACGCAGAAGCCTTTGCACATCGAGCACAGTCACGAGTTCCGAGCCTTCGCAAGTAACGAAGATGCGCGATTTATCAGCCATGATTGCCACACCGAACGGCCGCACAGCATAGCGTTCCAACTCATCGAGAGGTATCTCCACCGGCTTGCCAACATCCGCACCAAACAGCATCAACGTGTCTGCAAAAGCTCCGCCGTGCTCAAGGTGTGCGAGCGGAATCAGATTTTTTGGATGCATTTCGGCGGCAACGCCCAACCGCCCGTCGGCAGAGAAAGCCACGTGAAAGGCATGCGCGATGTTATGCAGAATAATTCTGTCTACGACAACCGCCCGCGCTGTATCGATCACCGTGATTTCCGATTCAGGCGCGGTACGATGGGGGGTCGGGTTGGGATAAACATGCGTGACATAAAGCCGGCTCCCATCAGGCGACGGAGTTATATAACTTGCCCCGCGCCCTGCCGCCAGCCGCTTCTCCTCAACGCCGGTGTTTGCATCGAGCACAGCCACATCGTTCGATATCCGATTGGCAACAAACAAACGCTTGCCTTCGCGATCCGCAACGATGCTCGAAGGCTCAGACCCTACCGGCCATGTCGCCGTTATCGCGAGTGATTTCGTATCGATGATTGAAACAGTATCGTCCCACGAATTCGCCACAAACAGGCGATCGCCGCTTGCCGACAACGAGAATCCGCGCGGGACGCGGCCCACGGTAATGCTTTTGATCGCCGCATCGCTTTTTGCATCGAGCACTCTGACTTCGTCGCTCTGTTGGCAGAGCACGTAAAGCCGCGCACCGTCAGGCGAAAACAGCAGCTCTACTGGCGACGCGTAGTTGAGAACCTCTCCCGTAACAGGCATCGCTGCCGCATGGGCAGCATCGCCGTGCCCCACGCTGACGCCCAACAGGACCGCAGCCACCGCCGCCAGGACCGCGACGACTGCGGGCTGCAGCCACCTGTGAATGGGCCAATTCACTTCGGCTCCTCTATCGTGAGAACTCGGTCCAGGCCCTGCGTTTCCAGCGTCTGCTCGCGACCGCTCGGCCAACGCACAATGATTTTGTCGATGGCACTTGCCGCGCCTAATCCAAAATGCAACCGGCTGTCATCCTGCGAAAGATATCCCGAAGATGCAACTCGCTCAGCCGTCCAGTGCTTGCTGCCCGCAAACACTTCCACGCGCGCACCAATCCCATCCCGGTTGCTTTTACTGCCCACAAGCTTGATCGCTACCCAATGCCCCGAGCCCGTAGAAACGTTATGCACCAGCGTTCCCTTAGCGCCCAGGTTTACGAGGAACGCGTCGACCTTGCCGTC
The DNA here is from genome assembly GCA_025350325.1 of Acidobacteriaceae bacterium. Classification (GTDB taxonomy): domain Bacteria; phylum Acidobacteriota; class Terriglobia; order Terriglobales; family Acidobacteriaceae; genus Telmatobacter. The sequence goes on along the minus strand of JANXYB010000114.1, from coordinate 33,786 downwards.
ATTGTCATAGTCGGCAAAACATGCGCCCCGCGCGACGGTGCGCGCACTCAGCACCGGCCCTGCGGTGCGAGACGTGTCCGCGAATCGCCTATCCCCCAGCCCGTGAAACAGCGTATGTTCCTGCGGGATCATGTGGATTAGGCCACCGTGAAAAATAAGAATGTCGAGGAGCCCGTCATTGTCGAAGTCGTAGACGCCGGTGCCCCAACTTACATACTGCGCGTTGGTTTGGGACACGCCGTTCGACGCGCCCATGTCTTCGAAACCCTGCTTGCCGGCGTTGTGCAACATCCGGTTATAGTGCCCATCGGTCACCCAGAGGTCGAGCACGCCTCGTCCTTCAAAATCCGCGAATATCGGCCCCATCGACGAGGTGGACTCGCCATTCTGTCCAAAAGCAGTACCCGTGTCGTTGCCAACTTCTTCAAATGTTCCGTCGTGCTTGTTGCGGAATAGAAAATTTTCGGTGCGATCGTTGGCCACGTAGATGTCGTCCCATCCATCGCCGTCAAAATCCGCCGCCGTCACGCCCATTGTCCGCCCCACAAATGCGCCGATGCCTGATTTATCGGTAACGTCGGTGAATGTGCCGTTGCAATTGTTGTGATAGAGACGATTGGTTTCACCCTCGTAATCGAGCGGTCCCGGATAGTTATCCGCCGCATAAAACGCGCGGTACTTGGGATCGAATTTCACGTAGCGACCAACAAAAAGATCAACGCAACCATCTTTGTCGTAGTCCAGCCAGGTCGAACTGATCGCCCAACCATCGACGCTTATACCGGCCTTGGCAGTTACATCTGTGAAGTGCCCATTGCCATCATTGTGGTAGAGAATCGTTTTGCCGTAGCCCGTCACGAGCAGATCGACAAATCCATCGTTGTCATAATCTGCCGCCGTAACCGCCACCGAATACATGTCGGGATTGAGACCGGCCGCGTCCGTCACATCAGTGAAATGACCGTTGCCATCATTGCGATAAAGATGATTATGCGGCGGTGTTGCGGGTTTATCTTTCAGCGGAAAGGGATGCACCGAGTCGTCGAGCGGCCGCCCATTCACAACATATAACGAGGGCAGGCCTGAATTGTTGTAATCGATCCAGACGCAGCCTGCGCCCGTGCCCTCAAGCAGTGAACCAAGCTGGCGCGAGCCAATGCTGTGCGTAAAGTTGATGCCCGCCTTGTCGCTTGCATCTTCAAAGCGAATTACAGCGTCGGTGGATTTAGCTGCGCTCGAGGGCAGCGTGTGCGGCGCGATCGGTGGTGCCGTGGTCACGGTCTGAGCCGCGATGACGGGAGCAATACTCAAAAGTAAGAGAAGAGTGCGATACACCATTTCAGTTGCCTCCCGATAGCGAATGCTGCACGGCGGAAGTTAGATCGACAGCCGTTGTCGTGCGAAGCAATACGGCGGGCACACGATTTTCCGAGGCGCGTTCAGGCCCCGCATGGCAACCCACGCAAATGCGTTGCTCACCGCGGCGAATCCAGAACCATCCGTGCTCCTGCCGCAGCACTGCACCTTTGCCATCGAGCAGCGCAAAGCGAATTGGCTTGTCGGCAGGTGCTTTAACAAAGAAGGATCCGTCTTTCTCGACCGGCGCAGTGCCCATCGCAACCGCGCGTCCTGCGGCATCCTGCATCTCAAGGCGAACGGAGACTGGTACACCAGACAGTGGCCCATCGCGCGAGATCCGCGCATCGAGTGCAAGCATGTTGGCGTAATCCCATTCGTGCAGCGCTGAAGGATGTCGACGCGGTCGATTGCGCGGCGCAACCAGAACCGGTTCGACTACATTCTCACCCCTCGCGTAGACCGTTCGGCTCGCCACTGCACCCGGCTTAAAAAGCTTCAATGCATAAGGACTGCTGTTTGTAGACCGCGCACTCACAAGCCACGCACCTGAAGCTGTTTCAATAATGGCTCCCGCATACTCTGCGTGAGGCGCAGCGATTCGTTCCTCGTGTGCGAGCGGAGAGGTAAACCGCGCCAGCGAATCACCGTGCGTGAACACCACGTCGCCCGACGCCAATTGTTTCCCGCCCCACCGCCCGCCTACCATTCCCGTGCCGTGATCGCAACGATAAGACTCAACGCCCGATCCATCGGAGTAAACCAGAAACATCTCCGGTACCGCACCCGACCCAAGCGGGAAACCCGCCTCGAATAAAATGCGCCCATCCGCCAGAACGTCTGCCGGCACCGCGCTAGCCTGCGAGTAAGTCAACGGCAGAACCGCAAGAGTACCCGCAGGCTTTTGACCGTCACTATTTTCTGTAAGGGCAATTTTTGCCGATTCCAACTGGAATCCCTGCGGCGTCCGCAGCGCATACACCATATTTCCATCCGGCAGGTACAGGGGGCGAATTGCATCCTGCTGCCCTTCGGTCAACTGGCGTACATCATGATCTCGCAGCGTGAGTTCCCATATTTGCCACGCATCGGTCACCCTCTTCTTGCCAGAGAACAACACCCTATGCGCATCGAACGAAACATTGGCGTCCGCAGTTGCTGCGAAGTCCGTGAGCAGCGGCTCCGTTTTTCCGTCATGAAGCAACAGAAGCTGCGCACCTTTAGGAAAACGTTCCTCGCCCCGAATCGCAGCCAAAGGTTCGTATGCCAGCGCCGCCGTCACAATGACATCCGTACCAATCTTTTGTGATGGATTAGGAGCGAACCCGCAGACCGGCAAAAGGAATGCAACCCAGGCAACGGCACGCAGAACACTGGCACAGACCCTCATCTAACGGCCTCCATCGGCCGAGCGTCAGCTGACTGGCTTAGGGACATTGCACGCAGTGAAATATATGGCTGAATAGAGGCCATCATCTCGTCGAATTCAGCAAACGTGAGCGACTGCTCGCCGTCGCTCCACGCCTTTGCAGGGTTCGGATGCACCTCAACGATCAGCCCGTCCGCTCCTGCCGCGATGCCGACGCGGGCCAGTGCGGGCACTAACTCACTATGTCCGGCGGCGTGACTTGGGTCGGCGATGATTGGGAGATGCGAAATGTACTTGAGCAGCGCGATGGCGCCCGTATCAAATGTATTGCGCAGCGATGTGTCGAAGGTCCGAATGCCTCGTTCGCAGAGAATGACGTTGGGATTTCCCGCATCTATGACCACCTGCGCCGAACGCAGCAGATCTGCCACCGTAGCCATCATGCCGCGCTTGAGCAAGATAGGTCGGCCAGAGCGTGCCGCCGCCGCAAGCAGCGTGTAATTCTCCATGCTGCGCGAGCCAATCTGCAAAATATCGGCGTATTCCGCTACCAGCGGCACATCGTCTTCCGACATGACCTCGGTGACAATGGCCAGGCCGCTTTCCGTGCGCGCGCGGTCAAGCATCTTCAAACCTTTGACACCATGACCTTGGAATGCATAGGGCGAACTGCGCGGTTTAAACGCGCCGCCGCGCAGGATGCGCGCACCGCCCCGGCGTACATGAATTGCTGTGGCTATGAGTTCGGCTTCAGTCTCGACCGAACACGGCCCGGCCATGGTGATGAAGTCCTCGCCACCAATCTCAAGATCCAAAACCCGCACCACAGTGTGTTCGAGTTCGGGACTCTTTAGAACATCAGGCGTTTCGGCAAAACGATCATGCCAGCTATCGCGCAACTTCTGCGCTCCATTCCGGGGAAGCGTCAGAATACCGCGATCGCTCATCGCACGCCTCCATCCAAAGGTTGAGGTGAGCAATGAGCCTCCTGCCGCACCTGCCACTTCGTTTTTAGCGGCGTAATAAATATTTGTATGTGATGGTTGAGCTTGACAGAATCTTGACTGCGAATAAAGTCGATCAACAACGCGAACTGCTAGCATTCTGCGCTTCAATCAGCACTAACAAGAATTACCTGCGATCGGTGGTACACGGTACCCAAATGCCGCATCGACAATGGTCGCTACCCCCAGCGCAGTCTCATCTTCAAATGGCCGTGCAACGATCTGCACTCCAATCGGCAGTCCATCCCGCGATCGACTTACAGGCACCACAACAGCAGGCGCGGCGAGCCCGTTGAACCATTGGGTGTGGCGTACTGCATCGAGGTAGTCAACCACTTGGCCATCGACGTTCCACGAGCGCTCCCCATGACGGAACGCCGGGACGCTGGCCACAGGACAAAGCAGCACTGGATACTCGCGCATCTCTTCGAGAGTCTTGGCGCGCAGCACGTCCAACTCGGCCCACGCGTCCAATAGCTGCGTTGCGGTCAATGGCGGCACGCTCGCTGCTATACCTAGAAACTCATTGAAAATTGGACTCAATTTATCCAGCTTGCCGCGAATTGCCGGCTCATAAAACATTGCCCCGCATTGCACAAAAAACTTCCACCAAAGCTTGCGCAACCGCTCAAGTGTGCTCGGCCTGAACCGTTCCACTCTGAAGCCGGCATCGCGCAGTGCCGCAGCAGCAGCGTTGACAGCAGCCCGCGTTTCAGCAGTCACCGGGACTAGCTCGTCATCTTCAAAAAATCCGACTCGATTGCAGCGCAGTTCATTCAAATCACGTTCGCGAAACTGCACCGGCGCACTTGCCGGATCCGCAAGATCGTGGCCACCAAGCGTGCGAAACATCAATGTGACATCGACAATTGTCCGCGCCATCGGTCCAACTGCGCCGAGGATAGCGAAGGGCCCTACGCATGGCGGCAAATGGCCTCGACCGGGGACCCTGCCGGGCGTCGGCTTCAGCGCACAGATGCCGGTGAAGTGTGCGGGCACGCGGACCGATCCGCCACTGTCGCTTCCCAGTCCCGCAGCCGACATGCCCGCTGCAATCGCTGCCGCCTCTCCGCCGCTCGATCCGCCGGGCGTCCGACTCACGTCCCATGGATTGTTCGTCCGGCCATGCAACAGGTTCGCGGTCTCATAGGCCATCAGGAATTCGGGACAATTTGTCGTGCCCAGGATCAATGCCCCGGCCGCACGCAGTCTTGCCACCACTACCGCGTCTTCGCGCGGCACCTCGCCTTTATGAAGCAGGCTGCCAATTTCGCAACGGAATCCCGCCGCCGCAATCGATGACTTCACCGTTACCGGCAAGCCATGCAGCGGGCCGCGCCCATCGTGCATAGCGCTCAGCCGCCGGGCTTCTGCGCGAACGCGTTCCGCATCGAAATCCGCGAATGCGTTCAGCGCCGGATCAAGTCGCTCAATCTGCCGAATATGCTCTTCTGCCAACTCGATGATTGAAATTTGACCTGCGCGCAGCATTTCCAATTGCCGCACCGCCGACTCGAACACAACCGCTGTCATGGGTGCGCCGTGGTCGATGCTGGTGTTGCGTCATTCGCAGGCGTGGCGGGTAGCTGTTGGTAGTCAAACCGATAAGAACGCACCGGATCGCCCGTATCGAAGCGATCGTTCCACTTCAGCTGATAATTGATCGCGTCTTCGTCTTCAGGGAACTGTTCGCTGGCCGGATAAGGGTATGCACTCATCATGTGAAACGGCAATTGCGACACCGTGAATGGCGATGCATCCCACCAATCCATGTCCTTCACAAATCCATTGGCGTAAAAAAAGTAATCGCGCTTCCAATGCGGCGGCAACGCGGGGAGTCGAACGGCATCGAATTCCGTCGCAATCTCTTCGCCGCTACCAAAGATTGCATAGCGATCGTCGATGCCCTTAACCAGCTCAGTTACATCGCCCATACGCGTGTAGTTGCCACGTTGATGTTGAAAAGGCCCCGTCAAACTTACTCGGTCGTAATCGTAATCGAGGTCACCGGGGCTCGCACCGTCAATCTGTTTGGGATAGCCGCGGAAGTGTTCTCGGGCGACCGACAGCGGCAGCTCGGTGGTTCGCGCCTCAGCTTCAGCACTGTTATCGATCAGCACCTGGTCCCAATAAATTTCAAGGTTGCTCACCAGCCGAATGCGCCGCGTGTGCGCAGGCAGCCTACCGCTCAGGTCCACGACGATGGTGCGTTCAAGCCCTGCCGGAAATCCGGCTTCGCCCGGAATTCTTTGCCACTTGCCATCTGCCGTCTGCGCCTCAACGTAGGGTGAAATGGGCTTGATACCCGCCTGCCACGCACCGTAAAGAGACGTTGCGCTGAAATAATTCACGTACCCCGTCATCAGCAGGCGCAGGGGCGCTCCCTCGCGCACGTCGCCTAAATCAAGCGTCAGCGCATGCACATTCGCAATGCCATCATAGGGCGTCGGTGTGAATCCGCTGGCGAATTTGTGATCGCTGCGACTCAACTGATCGAGCACGTCGTTCCCGTCACCGTCCCACGCGCCCCGAGGCAGCCGTGCCCCAGCCGATGCAACCACGCGTCCCGAAGCAAACGGCGGATCATCGAGGAACCGCTCATCCGGATTGACCTCTGCGCTGTCAGGATGGTCCACCGCCACCAATCGCAACTGATCGATGTAGTTGACCTCTTCCATCGGCTCGATAAAACGCAGGCTCATCTTGCCATCGACCGCGGCAAGCTTTTCGCCGTCAACCTTGATCCATTCGCCCGGGTTGGGTGTATTACGGCGTGTCGGCGTGAACCAGTGCCCGACCACCGCTGCGCCGATGATGTCAGTCACGAGCCTGTATTTATGCCCATCCCAAGCAAACAACACCGGGCACGAACTACCGCGCCGGTCTGCCTCTTTCATCGCAATCGTTGGCGTGTGCGGCAAATCAATCTCATCCTGCAAAACTCCCGTTGGCCACAAAATACGCAGCAGGTCGATCCCTTCAGCCTTACCGAGTCCGACAAGAAGCTGCGGCGGCGCCTGCGTCTGATATCCCGATGCTCCGGCCAGTTCCCACTTCTGCCATTGCCCGTTAGCGAAAACTTCAACCTTCGCTCCCAACGCAGTTTTGTTGTCTGCGTAGCCGCTCAAGTCGAGCCGCACAAAATGGTTTTTGTTCGCGCCTACATTCTTCAGCAAGACAGGCGGTGCGTTGAGTTGCGTCACAATCAAGTCCGCCGCACCGTCGCCATCCACATCTGCCGCAATCAGTCCGCGCGGCGCGTGCAGCACCACGCTGTCCAGCCCCAGCGCATGACTCACGTCTTCAAAGCTGCCGTCTCCCCGGTTGCGCAGCACCTTCACGCGCGGCCCTGCACTGGTGTCTACGATCGCAGCCAGGTCGATCCATCCGTCATTATCTATATCGATCGGGGTCACGCCCCATCCGCGCGACACACCGTTGAGCGGCAATGCTACACGTTCAAATCTGCGCCCTATGTTTTCCGGGCCGGTGACATTGCGCCATAGTGTAAGACCCGGCGCGCCAGCGTGTGTGACCGCTATATCCATCCAGCCGTCCTTATTGAAATCGAGCACGGCAATTCCCAGCGTCGGCGGCAGTTTCTCTTTTTCAAAAAGAGCTTGCGTGGGATATTTCCCTTCGCGTGGATTGACAAATAACAGAGGCGTCTCACCGTCGCTAGTGACTGCTATATCTACAGCACGATCATTATTAAAGTCAGTAAGGATTGCGGCGGCCGTCTTGCCGCTGCCTCCCAATCCAGTCGGTTCCGTCCACTCGGTGAAAGTCTTGTTGCCGTTGTTGCGCCACAGCACGTTGGGCGTCTCACCCTCTTTGCCGGGTGCGCCCGTCAACAGCAGGTCAAGATCGCCGTCGTGATCGTAGTCGACAAAAGTAATGCCTGCGGGGTTATTGCGCGGGGCCAGCCCGGATTCCCCCGTCACATCTTGAAATTTTCCCTTTCCAAGATTGCGAAACAGTAGCACCTTGTCATCGAGCGCCACGGCCAGATCATTCAGATTATCGGCATCGTAATCTCCCACCGCGCACGCCACCGCATGACCCGCTGCCTTCAGCCCGGATGCCTCCGCATCGAGGTCTTCAAACGTCCCGTCGCCACGTCGATGAAGCACGCGGATAGCTTGCGCACCTGATTCCATAAGCACCAAATCCATCTGCCCCGAACCTGTCGCGTCTATCATGCAGGCGCCGCCCGTTTCGCTTGACCCGCGCTTGTCAACAATCATGCTCCGCGCCACCAGCTTTACCGGAATCATGCCCTGCTCACGCGTCTGCGGCTCCTCAACGGGCGTGACCGTTGAATAGTGGCCCTGCTCTCCGTAAGCCAATCCAATGGCTGCGGAAATCTTAGTGCTCGTCATGTGCTGAAAAAGTTTGAAATGGGTTTTCGCATCTTCCTTATTGCCGGAAGCCTGCAGAACGCGCGCCAGCGCAAATTCAGAAGAGGCGTGCAGAGGGTTGATCGCCAGCGCCTGCTTGAGCGCTTCAATGGCTTTGTCAAACTGCTTCATTTCTCGATAGCAGACGCCTTCGAAATACAGCGAGTCCGCGTCACGGGGATCTAGCTTCACGGCATGCTGGAAGCTGGCCAGCGCAGCATCCAGTTCGTTGTTCGCGTGCTGCGCGAGACCCAGGTTGTACCACGCTTGTGCGCTCTTGGCATCGAGTGCGATTGCTTCGTTGAGCGCTTGCTTAGCCTCGTCGAGCTTCTGCAACGTCATCAATGCAATGCCGTCGTTGACGGCCGCCTGGGCAAGTTTAGGGTCTTTTTTTAATGCATCTGCAAAACTCTGTGCCGCTTTCTCAGTGAACTGCTGCCCCATCTGCGCCACACCGCGATTATTGAGGCGCACCGCTTCCACATCGAAGCGGGACTGCGCCTCAACCAATGACCCGGCCGCCAGCAGCATCAGAGCAACGTACTTGCCGATTTCAATGAACGTCTTACCCAATCCTGCTCCAAGCAACGCGCTATAAACCTTTATTTTGGCGCGGAACTTTCAGTGTAAGCGAGACGCCACGCCGTACGCATCCTGAGTGCCAGCCCCTCTTTCATCGCACAAACTTAAGCACCTGCTTCTTCTTGTGGTGCGAAGGCCGCAAGCAGCAGACCGCGACTGAACCCGAACAACGTCAGACTATACCGCGCCCACACATACCACCATTGCAGCGCAATCTATACTGGCATCTGTGATCGCTTCCCTCGAAACCATAGACTTGCGCAGGTTTTTGGCGTCTCCTAAGAACAACATCACTGCATTCTTCCTGGCTGCAGACTCGATGTCTCGCGCCCCGGTCATTCATGTTAAGAAGCAGGCCGTGAATATCAATCGACCCAAGCGGCGCATCGGCGTAGTCACTACCTCGCGCGCCGACTACAGCCATCTCTACTGGGTTTTGCGCGAACTGGCCGCGCATCCCGATGTTGAATTGGGCGTCATCGCCATCGGCCCTCATCTCTCCCCAGGCTATGGCAATACGATCGCTGAAATAGAGCGCGATGGCTTTCCAATCAAAACACGCATTGAGTGTCTGCTCAGTTCCGACAGCGATATAGGCATGGCCAAGACTATTGGCGTTGCAATACTGGGGCTTGCCGACGCGTTCGCCGCCTGGCGGCCCGACTTGTTGCTGCTTATCGCCGATCGCTATGAAATGCTGGCGCCGGCCTCCGTTGCTCTTGCCTTACGGATTCCTATCGCGCATATTGAGGGCGGAGAAATCAGCCAGGGCGCCATCGATGACCATGTGCGCAATGCGCTGACCAAGCTGGCGCATATCCATTTCACTTCGACAGACACAGCGCGGCGTCGCGTGATTTTTATGGGAGAAGAACCCTGGCGCGTGCACCACGTTGGCGCGCCATCGCTCGATCACTTGCGGCGTTCAAAGTTGCTTGACCACGCCGCTCTGGAATCGCGCCTGGGCATTCGCTTTTCCTCGCCAACCATTCTTGCGGCCTGGCACCCGGTAACCATTCTTCGCGACACAACGCAGGAGGCCGACTCCCTCTTTAGCGCATTGGCAACGATTCCAGGACAGCTTCTATTCGTGTATCCCAATTCGGATGCCGGCAGCCACTCGTTCATTGAACGCGCCAAGTCTCTCGCTCTCAAGCGGCTAGATACCTATATCTTCGTAAACCTCGATGTGGTTACGTATTGCAGTCTGCTCGGCCAAGTCGACGCCATGGTGGGCAATTCGTCGAGCGGCATCATGGAAGCGGCCAGCTTTGGCCTGCCTGTAGTCAACGTGGGCATTCGCCAGCAAGGCCGTGAACGCGCCCGCAACATTATTGACACTCCTGCCGATTCCCATTTGATCGCCGCTGCAGTCAAGCGCGCCCTCAATCCATCGTTCAGAAAGCGCCTGCATGGCATGATTAACCCTTACGGCAGTGGGACCGCCGCCAAGTCCATTGTGCGCGTCCTTACGTCAGTCTCGCTCGACAACTTGCTCGTCAAGCAGCCCACGCCGCTTCCCCGGTCAGCGAAGCCTTGATTCCCCGAGTCCCAATATTTCCGAAATAAAAATATTATCTTCATCAAACCTTCGATCAACTTCATGCATCCTCGTCACTACGGACACATAGAGAGCGGTTGCCCCGTCTGAAGTTAATCGAACCCCGAGCTTAATCTGACGATGTCAGCAAGCAGACAGACATCATCTATTTTCTGTCCAATTTGGGACTTATCGGCCTAATTTCCCCATTGAGGGAGTCGCACAGTCTTAATTTGAAATTTCGGACTGCTGGCTCTTCGCCCTCTACGATCATCCGATCTAGAAGAACAGGTGCCTCATGGTGGTAAAAACTCAGAGCAAAGGTCGCGGCATCATCGGTTTGCACGTCGGCGTAAGTAACGTGCGAAGATATTTTCCCAAAGGCACACAGGCAATCGAACTGCAACTCGGGCATCTCAGAATCCAGTGTGGTCTCAAAGCTGATTTCTGGCACGGACAGCCGGACATATACGACCCTCGCTTGTGCGCCTGGCTCGATTCGCGACATCCCTATTCAGAGACCGACCGCGCTTCGATCTCGATGGCAATGATTCCGGCCGACGACAATTCTTTCCAATTGCAGCCTATGTCGGCTACAAACCGCGTGCGGCCAAAACTACCCGTAACCGCAAACTAGGTTGCCTACTGCGACTGCGGCCACTGCAGTGCGGGTGTGCGCTGTGGCAAACCATCAAATCTAATCCTGCTTTGGGGCGGGCCTCGCATCCGCGCGGCCTGGACTCCCCTCCGTCCCGCCCGCAACTCCGCTGGTATCCACGCTCAATTGATAGACTCACATGCAATGACCATCGCACAACTTCAAGAGGCTGTTGAGCACTATTTTGCAGCCGGCGAAACAGCCATCGCCGATCCCGCCGCCATGCAAGTGTTCCTCGATTTCAGAGCTGCCCTCGAGCGCGGAGAAGCCCGCTCGGCTGCGCCAGATGCCGCGTCCCCTACCGGCTGGCGCGTCAATACCTGGGTGAAACAAGGCATACTGCTAGGCTTCCGTCTCGGTACGCTAAAGGATTACTCTGCCGGCGTTCTCTCCTTCGTAGACAAGCACACCTTTCCGCTCCAGAACTTTACTTCGAGCGACGGAATTCGGATCGTGCTCGGCGGTTCTTCGGTGCGCGCCGGCGCCTACGTCGCACGTGGCGTCGTGTGCGCACCACCCATGTACATCAATGCTGGCGCCTGGGTCGACGAAGGGACGATGGTCGATTCCCATGCCTTGGTAGGCTCGTGCGCGCAGATTGGCAAGCGTGTCCACCTCAGCGCCGCTGCCCAAATCGGCGGAGTCCTTGAGCCCATCAACGCCAGTCCGGTGATTATTGAAGACGACGTGCTCGTCGGCGGAAACTGCGGCGTGTACGAGGGCACCATTGTGCGAAAAGGTGCGGTCCTGGCCCCCGGCACCATTCTCACCCGAGGCACTCCTGTGTTCGATCTGATTAACGGGACTATTTTGCGAGCCTCCGCCAAAATGCCCCTCATAATCCCCGACAATGCAGTGGTTGTGCCGGGCTCCCGTGCCGTCTCCAAAGGCAAGGGCCGGGAATGGGGCCTCAATCTTTACTGCCCCGTCATCGTCAAATACCGCGACGAAAAGACCGATCTCAGCACCACCCTCGAAGACTTGCTGCGTTGAGGCACCCGGGTTCGCATCCGGAAATCTTTCGCATCCCAAACCAGCACAAAGGCGACGTGGCAGTAAGACTCATGGCCCACCCACAAAACAAGACGATAAGACTATGAAGAGAATCATTCGATGGGGGGTCGCCGGTCCAGGCCGCGCCGCCGAGCGCTTCGCTGAGGGCCTCAAAGCAGTCGACGCTGCTACTCTCACCGCAGTCTGGGGTCGCAGACCAGATCGCGCGCAAGCATACGCGCAACGCTTCCAAGTGGCGAACCTCTGTACCACGCTCGATGAGCTCAATGCCGCCGACGTCGACGCCATCTACGTCGCTACCCACCCCGACTCCCACGCCGAAATCTGCCTCAAAGCCTTGGCAGCCGGAAAACACGTGCTCTGCGAAAAGCCTGCCGCTCTCAATATTGCGCAGTTGCAGCGGGTGCTCAGCGCCGCCCGCTCTCATGACCGGCTCTTTATGGAAGCGATGAAGCCGCCCTTCTTTCCTCTCTACAGGCGTCTTCGCGAACATCTGCTGGCTGACCCCATTGGCTCGGTCGGATTCGTTCGTGCGGGTCACTGCGACGCTTCTCTACCGCCGGACTACCCATTGCGTTTTTCAGAACTTGGCGGCGGCGGCATCATGGGCATCGGTCCCTACGAAGCGTTCCTTGCCCTCGATTGGCTCGGCCCTCTCAAGCGCGTGCAGACCATGGGCCGCCTGGCGGTGTCTGGGGTCGATGCTTTCGCGCTTTTTCAGTCGGAACACGAACGCGGCATGGCGCAGCTTCACACCGGGCTCGATCTCATGAGTTTGGGCGATGCGCTACTGAGCGGCCCGCGTGGCTACGTAATCCTGCACCCAAATTGGTGGAACCCGACCCGCGCAACGATTCATTACATCGATAGACGCAGGATAGAACTGCACGAGCCGTTTACTGCCGGCGGATTCAATTACGAGACTTCGCATTTCTGCGATCTGATTCGCCATTGCCAGCGCGAAAGCCCCGAAATCACCCATGCCCTGTCGCTCGACATGGCCCGCCTGCTCGAATCAGCTCGCGCCGCACTCCGTGTTCGCTTTCCAGGTGAATAGCGAGCCCGACCTGATTGCGCTACTTCTTTCGTGTTCCTTCGCCGGCAGGCTTGATAAGTGCAGCGTCAATAACTCCCAAAAGCTTCCCGCTTGAGTCGCCGGAGTACTCCCAGAACATAACTCCGCCCAGCTTTTGGGTTACCACGTACTTACACTTCCGCGCGAGCGATTCCGGGTCTTCGTACGATACGAACTGCCGTTTGCTTTCGCTGTATAAGTAGGGCGCAGCCGCTGCCCCATCCCAGTAGCGCGTGAAACCCTGCCTCAACAGACTGCCTTCAATAAGGCTGTAGGGCGTATACGCATTCGGCACCAGTTTGCCGGGTTGGAAGAGGCCGTGATTCCGAGTCTGCACTTCGCCCCACATGCGTCCATAAAACGGCACGCCCAGCAAGATCTTCCCCGCCGGCACTCCAGCCTTTTCAAAAGCCTTTACCGACTCGTCCGCCGATACTTTCTTAGGGTCGGCAGGGTTTTGAAACAGTGGAGCATGATGCCCGGTGCTCGCATCTGAGCCGGCTTCATAATAGTCATACGTCATCAGGTTGACTGTATCTACGTATCGCTGCACTTTGGCCATCTCGGTGTGCTCTAAGAACTCGTCTGAAGCGCCAGCCGCGATCGTCAGATAAAGCCGCTTGTGCGTCTTCGCTGTCTCCCTGTCAAATCTCTCCCGCAGTTCTTTCAGCAGCGCGGTAAAGTTCCTTCCGTCTTCTTTACGAAAGGGATGACCCGACCCCGCCATCCCGGGGTATTCCCAGTCCACATCCAGGCCATCCAGATCGTAAAGTTTCAAAAAATCCATCACGCTCTGGATAAAAATGGCTCTGCTCTGCGGCGTAAGCGATATGTCAGAGAAATGCGTCGACCACAGCCATCCGCCGACGGAGATCAGCACGGTGAGCGATGGATTTTGTCGCCGTAGAGCCGTCACCTGTGCAAGGTTTTGTGCGTCCTCAGGAACGCCAAGAATCATGCGCCCGCCGTTGACGTTTGCGAATGCGTAATTGATACGCGTCATGCTGTGCGCGTCAATCTGCCCCGGTTGCAGCAGTGCGCTGCGCGGGAAGATATACCCGCACACCACCGGCATTTGCTGCGCAAGGGCCGCAGCCGCGCATCCAGCAGGAAGGGCTAAAGCGAGAGCAAAGGCGAAACAACGGATTCGAGGCATTTATGCACGTCCAGACCCAAGCTATCAGACTTCCTGTCGGCTGGAGTAAACCTGTCATCGCCTCAAATTTGCGTTCGAATTGACCCCATTCAGCCTTTTTGCGGCGGCATGGGCCGTTCGTGAATGATCATCCACGATGTGCCAAAGCGATCACGCAACTGGGCAAACTTCGTTGCGAAAAAGGTCTCCCGCATCGGCATGAATCGTAAAAGCGGAACGCCTCCGCGCAGTTGCCGCCATAGTTCAGATACGTATGCATCTTCATCGTCTTCCACCTGTGGGAGATTTCTTTCCAGCCGCCTGTACAAACGCAAGTGCGCGGCTGCATCGCGCCGCCGACCTTGAGAACCTTATTTCGATTATTCGCCGGAAGCTGAAACGGCACCGGAAAGAAGTATAGGCGCGGTCGGCGCGGCTGATCCCTCCGCCTTCTCAACCGTCACGCCAAATGCCTTTGCAGGCACTCCCTTGGGCAGCGGCGGCAACACCACGCTCGCGCTACCTGCCGCGTCAGGCTTGAAAAGCCCAGCAGGAATCGGAGCTTGTCCGTTGGCCGGGATAACCCATAGTTCATAGGTCGTGCCTGCGGCCAGTTGTTCAAGATCGTTAGCCTGCAAAATCAAGCCGCCGCTCTCAGCCAGATAGACAGCCCGCGCCGTTGGCACCGGCTTTGCCTTGCTGGTTATCAACGTCACGCGCTTCGCAGCCGGCGCGGTGAGCAGTTGCAAAACTTCCTGCGCGTGAGAATTGGCAGCAGCCTCCGTCGCCAACACATCCGACTGTCTACGCAATTCCTCGTTGAGCGTGCGTATGTGCCATCCCATTAGAATTGACACCAGCAGCATCGCCGCCACAGCCATCCAGGGTATCCACACCGAGGGCCCGCTGCTGGTCCGGATGGTATCGATCGCCACCACCGGCGTCCCAATCAGCTCCTGCTCCTCATTGGGTGCCGCTTCGATGCGATTCATAAAGCGTTCGCGAGCACCCTTAGGCACCGCATGCTGCTCCACGCTCATCGCAACCAGGGCCAGATCGCCATTTATCTGGGCCAGTTCCGTGGGGCATGTGTCGCAGTGTTTAAGATGCGCATGCACCGCTGCGGACTCTCCCTCTGAGAGAGCCTGCATCGCAAAGAGAATTAAATCCTCCTGCGAAATGTGCGCGCCTTGCATCATGCTTGTATCGCCTTTCGCAAACTCAGCAGAGCTGACCTGATCCGCGTCTTGACCGTGCCCAGTGGGTCGCCGGTTCTAGCCGCGATTTCTGAATGACTCAGCCCTTCAAAAAAGGCCAGTTCGACCGATTTCTTTTGCTCCGATGGCAGGCCGTTGAGAATCCCCCTGACCTTTTCCATCATTGAATTCCGTTCAACTTCAGAAGCCAGGTCGGTATTTGAAGTCAAGACAACTTCGTCTACTGAATCGGTTGGTTTCCTGCGTCGTATTGAATCGATTGAGCGGTTGCGCGCCATTACCGAAAGCCACGCACCGAGCGATCCACGACCCTGCACAAAGGAACTGGGGCTTCTCCAAACCTGGAAAAAGATCTCTTGCATCACGTCTTCGGCCTGGCCCGTATCGTTCAATACGCGCAAGGCGACCGAATAAACCATGCTCCCATAGCGATCAAAAAGCTCGCTCATGGCCTGCTGATCATTGCACTTCACGCGATTAAGCAATTGCGTATCGGCTCTGCTCGCCTCATCGCGATGACCTGAATCTCTATCTATAGAACGATGAGAGGGCCTTGCCGGATTGGAAGGATTATCCATGGGGAGGAATTGCATCAGCCAAGCAGCTGCAAATCAAACTGTGTTTTAGTGACCACTTTTACAATATAGAACTTGTTGGCGATGTTTATTGCCGAAACGTCCGCTGTAATTATGGATGCATAAAACGGCACACAGGGTGGAGACTGTGTGATTCTCTCCGCCGCGCAGATCTCGCTTTCCCTTCGAATTTGCGTGTTTAGCTTTAGAGAGACCCGTCCAATTTGCTTTCACAGAGCCATCGAGGCCGTCTTTTGAGTAGACCGTGAGACCAATCCAAACCAAGCGTCAGGGCACAAAGTGGTAGCATCAGACTTGACAGATGCAAACGAAAACACTGAAACTCATCCCCCTCGGCGGGCTTGGCGAGTTCGGCATGAACTGCCTGGCAATTCGCTGGGAAGACGACATTATCGTGATCGACGCGGGCTTGATGTTCCCCGAGTCCGAACTGCTCGGCGTCGATATCGTCGTTCCCGATATCACTTACCTGGTTGAAAACAGGGCGCATGTGCGCGCCATCGTCCTCACCCACGGCCATGAAGACCACATCGGCGGCCTTCCATGGATTCTCAGCGAGCTAAAAGTTCCCGTCTACGCTACTGAGTTCACGCTGGCCTACGTCGAGGGCAAGCTTGAAGAGCATCAGTTGCTCGACGAGATCACCCTGATTGAAATCACGCCGCGCGAAAAGTTCACCATCGGCCCGTTCACCATCGAGCCGATTCACGTGACCCACTCGCTGGTTGATTGCGTTGCACTGGCAATCGAGACTCCGGTCGGCGTAATCATCCACACCGGCGATTTCAAAATCGACCTCGCTCCACTCGACGACAAAGCCTTCGACCTGCACACCTTCGCCGAATATGGCAAGCGCGGCGTTCTGGCCCTCTTGCAGGACTCGACCAACGTCGAACGCACCGGCTATACCCCCGGCGAACGCGCCGTGATTCCACGTCTCGACGAAGTTTTTTCGCAAGCCAAGCGCAAGCTCTTTTTCAGTTGCTTTTCTTCTTCGATATACCGCATCCGCATCGCTCTCGATCTGGCCCGCAAGCATGGGCGCAAGGTCGCGGTCGTTGGCCGCTCCATGATGGAGAGCACTGAAATTGCGCAGGACCTCGGCTACATCAATGTTCCTCCCGGACTGATCATCAATCCTGGCCAGATGCGCGACTTCGCGCCGGAACAGTTGCTGGTCATGATCAGCGGCACACAGGGCGAACCCATGAGCGCGCTGAGCCGGGCCGCGGTCGACAACCACAAGCATGCGCACATCGACGCCGGCGACACCGTCATTCTCAGTTCCAGAATTATTCCCGGCAACGAGAAGAGCATCTTCCGTGTCATCGACCACCTCTATCGCCGCGACGCCCACGTCATCTGCGACGACGGGTCTAATGGATTGATTCACGTCAGCGGTCACGGCTGCCAGGAAGAAATGCGCCTGCTCATCAACCTTGTTCGGCCCAAGTTTTTCATTCCCGTTCACGGCGACTACCGCAACCTCAAGCGGCACGCCGGCCTCGCCATTGAAACTGGCGCGGTCGAACACGCCATCGTTCTAGAAGATGGAGATGTGCTTGAGCTCGACAAGAATGATGCCCGCAAGAAAGATAAGGTGACCTCCGGCCGCATCCTCATCGATTCGGGATCATCCATCGATGTCGTTGAAGATCTGGTCATCAAGGATCGCCGCATTCTTTCTGAAGATGGCATCGTGCTCGCCGTACTCGCCATCAACAAGCGCACCGGCAAGGTTGAACAGCAGCCTGAAGTCATCATGCGCGGCTTTGGCGGCGCCGACATTACCGAGCAGGCCCGCGAAGCAGTGCTGAGAACGCTGGACGGCCTGAGCACCGAACAAAAAGCCGACTACGGCACCGTGAAAGAAAAAGTCCGCGGCGAACTAAAGCGCCTCATCCAAAAAACCACCGGCCGCCGCCCCATGATCATGCCGGTGATATTGGAAATCTGAGCTGTCCGGCAATCTGACATTACGCGGGGACGAGCTAAGGTTCGTCCCCGTTTATGTATCGATGAATCTCTAAATAGTCCTGCCCTCCTGAGATCCTTTTGCCCCTATCTCTCGTCCCGCGTTCTGTACAATCCCTCCATGCGCCGCCTAACCATTGCAGCCGCCTTCGCCGCCGCTCTTCTTGCCCCAATCCTGCACGCTCAAACACCCGAGCCATCCCCACCGGCCGCCTCCGCTCCCTGCCCCTCGACCGCAAACCTCGACGAGCTAGTCAAAGCGATCGACGCCGCCGTCAGCGGGCCAGCCGACAAGGACCGCACCTGCTTCCGCGCGCTTTTCGTGCCCGATGCCCGCCTCATCCCACTCGTGCATCCGGCCGACGGCAGCTATGCGCCGCGCGTGCTCAATGTCGATGGCTGGATCGCCGCCGTCGCCAAACGCGGCAGCGCCGTCTTCTACGAGCACCAGGTCAAGGTCGAAACACAAACCTGGGGCCATATGGCGCACCTGTGGAGCACCTACGAGACGCGCACCACTCCCGACGGCGAGCCGCAAGATCGCGGAATCAACAGCATTCAGGCAGTCTTCGATGGCCACCAATGGAAAGTCATTGAAATCCTCTGGCAAGCTGAAAACCCCGCTGAAACCGTGCCCCAGAAATACCTTCCATGACCGACCCAACCGACTCCCTCGTCTCACTCGAAGCCATCCGCGCCGCCGCCGCACGCATCGCGAATGTCGCCGTCAAAACGCCGTTGGTGCGTGCTGACTTCGCAGGCGTGTCCGGCCGGGGCACTCCCCACCAAATCTGGCTCAAGGCTGAAAGCCTGCAGCCCATTGGCAGTTTCAAGCTGCGCGGCGCGGCCAACAAGGTTCTCCAACTCACGCCCGAGCAGATCGCGCGCGGAGTCATCACGTATTCAAGCGGCAATCATGCGCAGGGCGTGGCCTATGCCGCCCGCGAAGTGGGAGCGAAGGCCGTCATCGTCATGCCAGCCAACGCGCCCGCCATCAAGCGTGCCGCCACCCTTGCCCTCGGGGCCGAAGTCGTCGACGTAGGTAACGCTTCCAGCGAACGCCTCGCCAAGGCAGACGAACTCGTCGCCAAGCACGGCTACATCGTCGTGCCGCCCTACGATGACGAACAGATCATCGCCGGCCAGGCCACCTGCGGCCTTGAAATCATCGAGGCCCTGCCCGACGTTGACCTGGTGCTCGTGCCCGTATCAGGCGGCGGCCTGCTCAGCGGCGTCGCCACTGCCGTCAAGCGTCTGCGTCCGCAAGCCAAAGTGTTCGGGGTTGAGCCGGAACTGGCCGGCGACACCGCTGAGAGCTTTCGCACCGGTAAAATCGTTACCTGGGGAGCCGAACTCACCAGCCGCACCATTGCCGACGGCCTCCGCACCCAAAGCGTCGGCACGCACAACTTCGCGCACATCCAGGCATTCGTTGACGGCATCATCACTGTCACCGAGGCTGAAATTCGCGCCGCCATGCGTGCCATCGTTGCGGCCGCCCGCCTCATCCCCGAGCCCAGCGGAGCAGTGGCGACGGCCGCATTGCTCTTTCACTCTGCCGAACTGCCCCCGTATCGCAAAGCCGTAGCCGTGGTCAGCGGTGGCAATGTGGCGCCCGCGATGCTCGCCGAAGTGCTCACGGAAGCCAGTTCCTGACGTCGTTCGACTATGATTTCTGATGTGACGAATCCCCGCACTATCGTGTCGTGCGTTCTGCTACTTGCCTTGTCGTTGTTGACTGCCCTACCCCTCGCTGCGCAAAAGCCCATCCCTGCGCAAAAACTCATCGCCATTCAAAAAAAAGACCAGGTGCAAAAACCCATGGCCGGCCCCCGCGCTACTCCTCTGCGCGTCACTTGGCTTTACATCACGCCCGACACCGGTGCTCAAAAAGTTGACAAGGTGCAAATCGGCCGCGAGATGGTAGTCGCTGAAAAGAGCGGCGTCTGGCTCCGTGTCTACGCCAACACCGACATTGAAGAGGAACATCAAAGCGACACGCCCATCTTCGGCAGCAATGAGACGCCCCCTCCCATCTCCGGGTGGATGCAGGCCAAGGGCGTAGTCATCGAGACCACACCCAGCGGAGACACCGTGCTCATGGGCGAGGCAGCCAATCAGGAGACATTGGCCTCTGATCCGCGTGGTCCGGTCATGGCCGCTCGCAGCGCCCGCCTGCTCTATCGCCGCCTTGCCGAAATATTTCCCAATTCGCCGCTCGCCGCAGAGGCATCATGGCGCGCTGCCGACATCCTCTGGCAGATCCAAAAGGCCGACGCCTCAACTCGTCCCTCGGCTAAGGAAAAAGAAGCATACCTGCGCGATCAGATGGATGAGGATGCGATGAAGAAGGTCATCAAGTTTTATCCGCATACCCGTCAGGCCGACCTAGCCGCCTATGCGCTTATCGACAACAAACTGTGCGGCGACTGGCAGGGGCAGCAGAAGTGCCCCGAAAAAGAATCGGAAGTCTACGAGAAATACGCGGCCGAACATCCCGATGGACCGCGCACCGCACAAGCTCTTTATGAAGCGGTCTACCGACAGGCCGTGCTGGTCGATATGTTTGGGGCCGATGGCAACGATAAAAAAACCGACGCTGCAAAATCTCGCGCCCACGATCTGGCCGGCCGGCTCAAAGACAAATTTCCGCAGTCGGATTATGCATGGCGCTCGGCGGCGCTCGTATACAAGTTGGATCAGGCAGTACCGGTTTATGGCATCGACCGGCCCTGAACAGCGCACAATAATAATTGACCTCATGCCTCAGGTTCATCGTAGTCGGGAGGGTTTTTGAACGTCTATCTGCAGTCTGTTCTCCTTGGTATTGTTGAAGGCTTGACCGAGTTTCTCCCCGTCAGTTCGACAGCACATCTGCGTCTCACCGAGGCGTTGATGAAAATTCCTTTGGACGATGCGTATTGGGCGATGTACACCATCGTCATTCAAGCCGGCGCGATCCTTGCTCTTGTGCTCCTCTTTACTGAGCGCATCGTTGGATTCATTAAAAGCTTTCCCAAGGGTGAGAGCGGCGACCGCACCTGGCTCAATCACCCCATTTCGCTCACCATGATTGCGTTCTTCTGTACCTCTGTGCTTGCTCTCGGGCTGAAAAAGTGGAGCGACGCGCATTTAAAAAGCATCACCGTCATGGCCCTCGCGCTGCTGCTGGGCGGCATCATTATGTGGGTGATCGATGCGTGGTCTACCCGCTTTGAGCCGAATACTCTCCACGTCGAAGAAATGAGCCTCGGCCAGGCGATCTGGATCGGCCTGTGCCAGTCGCTCTCCGCAATCTTCCCCGGAACATCGCGTTCCATGTCCACCATCGCCGCCGGCCAGTTGGTCGGCATGGACCGCCCATCGGCGCTTGAGTTCAGCTTCCTGCTTTCGATTCCCACCATGCTGGCCGCCACCGGCTATGACCTGCTTAAGGAAATCCACCCTAGTAAGGCAGCGCTTGCTGCCGGCCAGGCCGCGCACGTTGTCATGACCGGCGAACGCTGGCTTGTGCTAGTCATCGGCTTCGTCGTGTCCTTCATCGTCGCCCTCGGCGTCGTCG
The DNA here is from genome assembly GCA_025350325.1 of Acidobacteriaceae bacterium. Classification (GTDB taxonomy): domain Bacteria; phylum Acidobacteriota; class Terriglobia; order Terriglobales; family Acidobacteriaceae; genus Telmatobacter. Next base: position 12,304 of record JANXYB010000114.1, on the reverse strand, counting down.
AATGGTTCCTGATGTGGGTGCGCAAACATGGCTTCGTGGTGTTCGCCGTCTACCGCATTCTCATCGGCATTGCCCTGCTTATTTGGGGCAGCAAGCTGCTCGCCAGCTAGAACCGTGAGTCATCCAGCACCAAACGTTGGCGGCTTACGACGTCAATCTGCCGATAAACGTTGGCGCCTCGTAACATGGCGCGACTTTCAGCGATGCCAAACAAGCCAATGAAAGAAGGTGCTTAAGGTCTGCAAGGTCCCCCATCCAGACCGTAGTCATGGGTGGGAAAGCACGAACCCGAACACGTCCTGAATCGACCTAGCTCTGGAAGACAGCGAACCAAAGGCTGCGGAAACCCAACGCATTTCTCTGAATCAGGGCATGGCTTCAAGCCGTGCCGGTACACGCTGGCGCCTTGTAACAGGGCATGGATTCAAGCCGTGCCGATACACGCTGGTGCCTTGTAACAGGGCATGGCTTCAGCCGTGCCGATAAACTCAATGAAATCAGTCGGCTTTAGCCCCTGCGGAAAAACTTCACCGTTGACTCACCCAATTTGCAGACTATTTCTCCGCAATCGCTATCCTTAACTCTGAGGCGAATGAGTAGACAAAAACATAAAGTCGAAGGTGTGTCAGTGACACCAACCATTCTTTTGCACAGACCACTAAAGTGCCGTAACCCCTTTATGCACACGACTCTGCGGCCAACTCTCTTTTTTAGACGACTTTACAGCATGAGGCTACCCTCAACTAGCTCGAAACAAACGAGTTCTATCCAGAGTACGGGTGGGGGGTGGGGGTGGGGGACGCGCAAGCGGCGCGCGCGAGGCAGTTGTTGAGCCAGGGGGTCTTATCACGGGACGACACTTGCCGATCGGGGTCATTCGCCACACATTCGAACGCCACCATCCAACTCACCGTTCCGTCGAATCCCTCACCCTCTTCGCCGTCCGCTAACCATACCTTTCGGGGAGTCCATACCAAGGTTCCCCCGCCTTCGTTTTTGCCTGAAAGGGGTCTTGCCAGCAGGGATAATAAAAGCTGCACTTGGGTTTTTTCGGCCATCTTTGCCGGCCAAATCAGGGATGCATATTCGTGTTTGATGTGTGCACGGTCGCCGCTCACCGCAGGGTGCGCGACGGTTTAATTGCAAGGTCTCGGGCCTGGATTTCCTTGACTTTTGAGAGCGGCACGCGCCAGCCGTTCCAATTGATCAAGGTGCGGAGGCGTTCCACTCATGAAGACCATACCGATCGCCCTCTCGCCGACGCGCAGCCGCGCTCTGAACGTGTTCATGGGCTTGATACTCGCCCTGTTCTCCGTCCTGCTTTTGCTCGCTTTAGCAACCTACCACCCCACTGACCCCTCCTTCAACACCGCTTCCGGCTCGGTACTGCAAAATTCCCCGCGCAATTGGATCGGCCTGTTTGGCGCGTATTCAAGTGACCTGTTGCTGCAATCGATCGGCGTCACAGCCTTCTTTCTTCCCTTGTGGCTCGGCAGCCTCGGTTGGACGTGGATGCGTTCGCGCTCAGGCGGTTCAGCATTGCTGCGCTGGGTGGGATTTGTACTGGCCCTAATTTTCGTGCCGGCAGTATTCGGGCTGCTGCCGTGGCATTGGCAGTGGCTCCGTGCCCTTCCTGTTGAGGGCGTCACCGGCCGCCTTGTCTCTGGCTGGCTGGTGCTTTACCTCAACATCCAGGGAGCGTGGTTGATTGCCGCTGCATTCGCCGTCACCGGAGTTTACTTTGCCTCCGCGGTCAGCTTCTGGGCTCTCAAGACCGGCTTTGAAGACCGCTGGATCAACCTCATGGCCTGGCACGACCGCTGGCAAAACTGGCGGGAGGAACGGGCCGAGCGCAAGGCCGACCTCATGGCCCGCCGCGACGAAGCGATGGAGCCCGGTCCCGCGCAACGCCTATTTTCAGGTGCCATTTCCGGCTCTCCTGAGGCCGCTCCGGAGCCACCCGCACCGCGCCCCGGCCGACTCGCAGCCCTCTTCGGCCGCCGCAACCACCCCGTCGAAGCGGACCCCGTCGACGAGATTCCCGCCTTCCAGCGAGCGGCCGGTCGACCGGCTGAGCCGCCCATCTCCCTGCGCCGCCCCAGCATCTGGGAACGCACCGTCGCAGAGACCGCTACTCCGACAACTCCAGTCTCCGCCACATCCACCGCAACACCTGCCCCGGCTCCAGTTGCACCAACCACCACCACTCCGCAGCCCGCGCGCAAGCTGGTTGAAATGCGCCCGACTCCGGCAAACTACGAGCCAGCCGCTCCGGCCACGGCGAGTGCGCGTCCAGCTGCTGGGCCCGCCACGCTTCCCGCCGCGGCTCCAGTTTCGCCTCAAGCCGCGCCCCGGCCCATCGCTGAAATTGCCATCCACGAGCGCGCCGATGCCGACGAACGCACCGTAACCGTTGCACCCAAACATGTCAGCGGCTTCAAGCTGCCGCCCAGCACCCTTCTCAACATCGGCTCCGGCCCTCAAGTCGTGCGCGAAGACGACCTCCGCGACGAGGCCCGCGTCCTGGTTGAAAAGTGCGCCGAGTTCGACGTCACCGGACAGGTGGTGCAGATCAATCCCGGCCCCATGGTCACGACCTACGAATTCAAGCCCGAAGCCGGTGTCAAATACAGCCGCGTCACCGGCCTCGCCGAAGATCTTTGTCTTGCCATGCGCGCCGAGAGCATTCTCATTGAACGCATGGCCGGCAAAAGCACCGTCGGCATCCAAGTGCCCAACCACGAACGCGAAACCATTCATCTTCGCGACGTGCTGGAATCGGAAACCTTCCACAAGGCCAAGTCGCGCCTTACCCTGGCCATGGGCAAAGACATCAACGGCCGCATCGTCACTGCCGACCTGGCCGCAATGCCCCACGTACTCATCGCCGGCTCTACAGGATCGGGCAAGTCGGTCGCAATCAACGCCATGATCATGAGCCTGCTCTTCCGCACCACCCCGTCCCAGGTGCGGCTCATCCTCGTTGATCCCAAGCGCGTTGAACTCGGTATGTACGAGGGCATTCCGCATCTATTCACGCCCATCATCACCGAGCCGAAACTGGCAGCCAATGCGCTGCGCAATGCCGTGCGCGAAATGGAGCGCCGCCTTAAGCTCCTCGCCAGTCGCAGCGTACGCAACATAGACCAATACAACAAGCTGTTTGACGGCGCGATGGCTTCGCTCTTTTCCGACAGCGAAGATGAAAATCCCCTCCCCTACATCGTCATCATCATCGATGAGCTCGCCGATCTCATGATGCTCGATCGTTCCAATGTTGAAGAATCAATCACCCGTCTCGCCCAGATGGCGCGCGCCGTTGGCATTCATCTCATACTTGCCACGCAGCGCCCCAGTGTTGACGTGATTACGGGATTGATTAAGGCCAACATCCCCACCCGCATCAGTTTTCGACTCGCCACCAAGGTCGATTCGCGCACCATTCTCGACACCAACGGAGCGGAGGCTCTCCTCGGGCGCGGCGACATGCTCTTCCTCCCCCCCGGTACCAGCCGGCTCATGCGCTTGCACGCGCCCTACGTCAGCGAAAAGGAGACCGCCGCCGTGGTCGGCTTCTGGAAAGATCAGGGCCAGGCTGAATATGTCGAGGGCTTCCTCGAGTCACCGCGCGACGAGCGACCTACTATTGAAGGCTCCAATGGCGACCCCGATGAGAACGATCCTTTGTTCGATGACGCAGTACGTTTGGTTTTTGAATTTGGCAAAGCCTCTACTTCCCTCTTGCAGAGACGCCTTAGAATCGGGTATGGCCGCGCCGCGCACCTTATCGATCTCATGGAGCGCGATGGCCTCATTGGCCCTGCCGACGGCTCCCGGCCTCGCGAATTGTTAAAAGCGCCCGGCTGGCTGCACGAGGTCTCCACTGCCAACGAGTAAGGCTGTAAGCAGTGCGGCAACAGAAAGCTGAAATTATGCTGGGCATTGGCGAAAAGCACGAACTTCCCACCGTCCTGCTGATCGATGACGACATGGTTAGTCGCGAGGTGATTGCGACCGTGCTGACCCTGCATGGCCACATGGTGCACACTGCAGATAATGGAGAGGCGGCGTTGGAACTCCTAAAAGTCGCGGCCTTCACTCCCGCCGTGATCCTGATGGACGCGCAGTTGCCGGGCCTCTGTGGCATCCCCTTGATCGAGAAGATTCGCATGTACACCCAGGCCGGAATCTATGTCATTAGCGGTAGCGTTCCCGCTGCTGACCTAATCGCTGCTGCCCAGGGCTTTCTACTCAAGCCTTTTAGCCCCACTGATCTGCAAAGAATCATCGACGAGAATGCCCCCAAGCTACCCCCGCCGCCCCCAGCGCCTACACTACCTGTAATCAAAGCCGAGACCCTGTCGCAGTTTCGACAGATGATGCCCGAGGCGACGGTGCGGGAAATTTACCAGGCTGTTGTCACGGACTTGAGAAAGCGCCACGCCGCCCTCACGGTGGCGATCGCCAGCGGCGACTCAAATCAAATAAGTCGCATCGGGCATGCGATCAAGGGAGGGTGCGGCATGGCTGGAGCCCTGCAGGCCGCCCATCTCGGCGCCATTCTTGAAGCGGAGAGTGATCAATTGGATAACTGTGCGGCGGCAGTAAAAGACTTGCACGCCGCCATCGGAAAACTAGAGCGTATGCTGAAAACAGAATTTCCTGTGTAAAACGCTCCCGATTTTTTGCGTTGAAACAAAACTTCAAGGATCGCTGATCGGGTCGGCGGCAATCATGATCGCCTCGCGCCCACAGCACTCGGAGGTACATCGCTCACGTGGAAGACCCAATTCGTATAGTTTTGGCAGATGACCATCCCGTGGTGCGCATCGGCGTACGCAACATGCTCAACGAGCGTGATGGTTTCACCGTGATTGGCGAAGCGGACGACGGTGACGAGGCTATTACCCAGACACTGGAACTGACGCCTGACATCCTGCTGCTCGACGTCCAAATGCCCCGTTTGCCCGGACTTGAGGCCATGCGCGCCATCATGAGCGGCTCGCCTACGGTCAAGATCCTGCTCCTTACTTCTACCATCACCAGCCAGCAGATCATCGAGGCACTCCACATTGGAGCGCGCGGAATTGTCCTCAAAGACGCGCTCGCCGGCCATCTGCACACCGCCATCCGCACCGTGTATGCGGGGGATTACTGGATTGGCGGCAAGCGTGTCGTGAACCTTGTTTCCGCCCTCCACGAACTCATGCGCCAGGTGGCCAAACCGGAACGCAAGACGTATGGCCTAACTCCGCGCGAACTCGATGTGGTGGGCTGCATCGTCGAGGGATGCAGCAACCGCGATATTGCCAAGCAGTTCACTCTCAGCGAAGAAACAGTCAAGCGCCATCTGTCCAACATCTTCGACAAGACCGGCGTCTCAACCCGCCTGGAACTAGCCCTCTTTGCCATCGCCCACCAACTGATCACCCCCGAGGCTTAGCGAATCTCCGCCCGTCTGGAAGCTCCACATGAGTCATCCCGTGAACAAAGCTGCCCTAGAAAGGGCATGGCTCTGAGGCGGCGGGAACTCGTCTTCGGAGCCTTGTAACAAATGTCTGGCGCTTCATCCCGCTACATCACGATCTTGCTGCGAGACACTCCATCTCGGAGCCTTATAACAATGCATGACTTCATCTTCGGAGCCTTGTAGCCGCTGTCTGGCGTTTCGTCCCTATGCACTTCACGGGAGCATCGTCTGCAATCCTTAATTACATTGGCACCGCTCATCGCAAGTTCCCCCCCCCGGGTACCGTACCTCACGTCACCTTGCCGCCTCAAACCTTTTCGTTAGGATGGTTCAATGAGTCTCAAAGGAAAGAACGTTCTCATCACCGGGGCTAGTGCCGGCATCGGCGCAGCGACTGCACTTGCTTTTGCCGCTGAGGGAGCGCGCCTGTTGCTCGCCGCGCGTCGCACCGGCAAACTCGCCGACGTCGCCGCAAGAGCCAAGACGAGGGGCGCTGCTGCCGTCCATTGCATCGAACTCGACGTGCGCGACCATCGCGCAGTGCAAAATGCGATTGATTTCCTGCCTCGAGAATGGTCAGAAATAGACATCCTGGTGAATAACGCCGGCCTTAGCCGGGGACTCGACAAGCTTTACATGGGCAAAGCCGAGGATTGGGACGAGATGATCGACACCAACATCAAAGGGCTGCTGTATGTAACGCGCGCCGTTGTACCGGGGATGGTGGTGCGTGGTCACGGCCACATCATCAGCCTTGGCTCGACCGCCGGCGAACTCGCCTATCCCAACGGCGCAGTCTATTGCGGCACCAAGGCTGCTGAACGCCTCATCAACGACGGCCTCCGTCAAGATGTTTTGGGAACGCCGATCAGGGTCACGAGTGTCGACCCCGGGATGGTGGAGACGGATTTCAGCCTGGTACGCTTCCGCGGGGACTCGGATCGAGCCGCTAAGGTATACAAAGGCGTTAAGCCGCTGACGCCAGAAGACGTCGCCGAAGTGATCGTGTGGGCTGCCGGCAGACCGGCACACGTAAACATCGCCCGCGTGCAGATGACTCCGGTGCAACAGGCCAACTCGCTGCTTTTTCATCGCGACGAGTAAGCACTAGCCAATTCGCGGGCGGCCGCGGTTTGTGAGAACTAGCTCAGTCCCTCGATCTCCCCATCGATTTGACTCAGCGCCGCTTCCAGCGCGGCCCGTCGCGTTGGACTCGATGTCCGCTGCGAAAGGATGTTTTGCCGCTGCAGGTCCAGCGCTTGCAATTGGCGCGCATGCGTGGCGCGTTTTTGTTCCGCGAGCCTGCGCGCTTCCTCGTTCACTATGCCGGTGTCAGCGTGTAACTCCGGATTCTGCGCCGCGATCGCCATCTGCTGTTCCTCCACTGATTTACTTTCCCAACCACGAGCCATATCTTCATTCTACGAGGCTTTGGGCGAAGTGTCCCGCACTTTCGCCGCATCGCGTCGCAACTAGGAGGAGAAAGCCTCATGCGCGTCTGGCAGGTTTCTACATTTGGTATTGAATCTTTGGAGTTTGCGGAGCGTCCTGACCCCATCCCCGGACCCGCCCAAGTGCTCATTAAAGTACACGCGGTCTCGCTCAACTATCGCGATTTGTTGATGGTCAAGGGAATATACAACCCTAAATTAAGCCTACCCCGCATCCCCTGTTCTGACGGAGCGGGTGAGGTTATAGCCGTTGGCAAAGACGTTACCGCGTTTGCGCCGGGCGACCGGGTTGCGGGAATTTTTATGCAGAACTGGCTCGACGGCCGCCCGACTCCAGCCAAAATCAAGGGCGCCCTCGGTGGCGACATCGATGGCATGCTCGCTGAGTATGTCGCACTCAATGAAATCGGCTTGGTCCGCCTACCGACCCACCTCAGTTATGAGGAAGCCGCAACCCTGCCCTGCGCCGCAGTCACCGCGTGGAATGCCCTCGAAGCGGGCGGAATAGACGCCAGCGGAATTGAAGCCGCCGGAGTGAAGGCCGGCAGCACCGTCCTCATTCAGGGCACCGGCGGCGTTTCAATCTTCGCTCTGCAACTTGCCAAACTGCGTGGCGCGCGCGTCCTGGGCATCTCGGCAAGCGATAAAAAGTTGCAGCGGGCGCGCACCCTTGGCCTCGATGCGGGCGTGAATTACCGCGAAAATCCCGACTGGGACGGCTGGGTCGCCGAACAAACACATAATCAAGGCGTCGACCTGGTGGTCGAAGTCGGCGGCGTCGGAACCCTGCCGCGCTCCCTTCGCTCCGTTCGCATGGGCGGCGTCATCGCCCAGATCGGCGTTCTATCCGCAGCAGCCGAACCTCTGCCCGTTCCCCTCATACTGCACAATCAAGTGCGCATTCAAGGTATTTACGTCGGCTCGCGGCAACATTTCGAGAGCCTCAACCAAGCTGTCTCTGCGTCGCAACTCCATCCCGTGTACGAGGGCTTTCCGTGGACGCAGGCCCGCGAAATCTTTGCCAGGATGGAATCGGGCACACACTTCGGCAAACTCGTACTGAAAGTAGCTTCTTGATTGAGGGTGGCATTCAGACGCGGAAACGATCAGCTATAACCCAGCACAGGATGCGCCATGTACGGCGCCTCAAGAGCCCTATCTATCCACGCAAGTCGGCCCAGATAAAGCGCAAGCACACAATCCTTGCAATCAAACGTCGCATGGCGATTCCGAGAGCAAGTTTTCGTAGATCGCCAGCGCCTCCCGGTTGAAGCAAACAAAGCAGACCAGCTCCACGCCCGTGCCTTGAACGTGCTCAAGCACTGTCTTCACCGCAATCTCTGCAGCCCGCGCCGGCGGAAAATGATAAACCCCGGTGCTGATTGCTGGAAACGCTATCGACTTTACCTGATGTTTCTGCGCCAGTTCGAGGCAACGCCGATAGCACCCGGCCAACAACGCATCCTCAACTCTGTCGCCTCCGCCGCCCCCGCCACCGCCCCACACCGGGCCCACCGCGTGAAAAATCCACTTGGCGTTAAGGCGAAACCCCGGCGTGGCCTTGGCGTCCCCGGTCGCGCAGCCACCCAGCTTTCTGCATTCCGCCAGCAGTTCTGGGCCCGCCGCACGATGAATGGCTCCATCCACACCCCCGCCACCCAGCAGCGACGAGTTGGCGGCATTCACAATCGCATCCACGTTCTGCGTGGTAATGTCGCCCTCTACCGCAACCAATTCCGCCATGCCACGTAATCCTTAAATCGCTCGCACCGACCTCATCTTAATACCTTGGGTGATCCCTACGGCGTGTCGTTGGGGATCAGCCGCGCACCGGTCAGGTTGACCAAAATAGACTTGAAAATGCTGTCCAGCGAAACAACTTCGTAGAGCGGGCCGGATGCCGAGCAACCGGCGTCTCCACCTGGAGCATAGTAGTCGGAGTAGAAATGCGTTTGATCGCTCGGCCAACCGCTAGACATCTGCTGCATCGCCTGGCACGGCGTGATGTTCGGGTGCTTTCCGCTACCAACATCGCTCGCGCAGTTCCCACCACCGGGCCCTGACGCCGCCATGGAACTAGTTGGAGACCCGTAGGCGATCGTGAAGAACGTCGTGGGGTGACCGGGATAGTGCGACGCATAATTCGCCGCTTCGACCTCCTGCCCGCATTCGCCGATCCACGAGGGATAAGTCCCCGAATCAGTAGCCACCCGCGTGCTCTGACTAGGGTCGTTGGCCATATCCTTTTTTCCCGAGGTCGCATTTCCGTCGCTGAGCAGGATGATCACATTCTGCGTGCCTTTATTTGCAGCCTGTTCGGCAACCAGTGCCGCTTGTGCCGCATAGATCGCACCCGCAAGAAAGGTATTTTCATTGCTCGTCTGCATACCTGGGCAGTCGAAACCCACACCTACAGCGTTCGATACATCGGAGTTCTTGTTCAACGAATCGGCCTTGTCAGAGGCGCGGTAATCCTTGGAGAACTTCGTGACCTGGTACGTCTCCTGCGCGGTAGATGACTTCCCATTCTTATCGGTCGACGTGAACGGCATCGTTGATAAGCTGGTTGCGGTTTCAGATGGGAAGGTATAGGGGCCCACCGTCGGATGATCCTTCTTCACCTTGCCACACTCATGGTTTTTCTGGACCGTATCGGTGGTTACATTGGGAAACGTGAAGAGACTTACGCTGTCCAGTGAAGGCGCAAGTCCCAGCAGCAATTGCTGCACGCCATGGGTGGCGCACTCCAACTGGGTTCCCCCGCAATTGGGATCCGCCCAACCCATCGAAGGTGTCGTATCGAGAATGATCGCCAGGTTGTAAGGCAATGGCTTCGACCCTCTTGCCGCCGTCGCCGTCGCGCTGACAGTCATTGTCTTCACGCCGAGTACGCTGGCAAAAAAGGTTTTGAACGTAGCAGCCTGGGTCACCGCAACCGCATTCGGACCTGTCGCCACACTTATGCACGCGTTACCCCACGCGGTCACTGTCGCCAGGCACAGCGGAGTGATCGTCGGCGCGCCGACGTCTAAATTGCTGTAGGCATTTCTGCTGCCCGCTGCTCCACTGTAGGCCAACCCGACGTCGTGGTAAGTCGCCTTGGGCAGCGTCTGAGCAGCAGCGAGGGCCGCCGCGTCGGCTGACGCTTGCAACTGCCGCTTGACCAATACCGCGTGGCCGATATCAACCACCAAGGCCGATAAGCCTAGAAAGATAATCATCATCAGCGCTACCCACGGCATCACCTGCCCGCGCTCATCCGGCATCACTCTTTTCACAAACATCGATGTAATCTCAAACGGAATAGAATCGCCAGAAACTTTAGCTGTTCCACTGCCTGCCGTATTCGACGATACTTTCTTTAGGTATTTCATTTCTTGTCGACTCCTTGCTCGCGTACCGGATAATTTTGCTTGTCGACTCACTGCACTAATTCGGCGGTCTGGGATGCCAGATTCAACACCGAGGCACTCATTCCGTAGACCATTGGAGTGAAAGGATACGTTGCTCTCAACTGCACCGTGTCTCCCGCATTCAACGCCACACCGGGGCACGAGGTTGTGTAGTTGTTCGTAGTAACTGTGCCCCCCGCATCCGTCGAAGACCACGCCACCGAGTAGGACACGCGGCTCTGGTTAAGATTAGGGGACGAGTTGTTCGCCATCTGCACCGCGTAGGCGCAAGGGTCAGTCGATGCCACGGCAGGAATCGTTTGCCCTCTGCTCAACGCAATAGCTCTCGCTCCCGAGCCAACCGCATTCGTCAGAACCATGTAATTGTTGAGCGCTATCGCAAACGAAGACATGCCGGTAATCAGCACCATCATCATAGGAAGGACAAGAGCGAACTCGACCAGCGACCCGCCATCATTGCTGCAGAATGAATGTTCAGCGCGTCTCAACAACAATCGAAGCTTAGTATGAAGTGCAGTGCGTTTCGGTTCCATTTCGCAGGTTGTTACTTCACCTGCCGGCACCTGTGATAACTTCATCGATTTTTCTCTTTCACGTACTTAGAACGGCTCTAGACAGTTTGCGTCAAGTTACTTAAGTCAGCCGATGAAAAAGGATAACTCGTTTTGAAATGTTTGCTATCACCCTTCAGGAAAAGATGCGAAGGCATTGGTACCCACAAATTAAGTTACGTTTAGCCTTCTGTACACTTATTGCTTTCGATGCTTTATTTGTATTTTGCCGATATACCACTAAGAGAGGGTATATAAGTTGTATAATTGTGATTTAGGTCACGTTCTACGCATCTATAAGTCAATCGACCTTCTCTAGTCTTAGCTAGATAGAAGTCATACTTTCTACTTGGAATTACAGGTCATCGACTAACCCGATATCTTCTGCGGCGACAGCACAATCTCTGAAAGCCATTCAAAGGGCGCGATTTATTGGGTGTGCGCCGTCCGGCTAAAGGCGGGAAACTTACCTGCCCCTCACCTTCAAACGCGAAAACTCGTCTATCTTGATGCAAGACAATTCTGCCGCGGAGTTTTCATCCGTAAAGCTAGAATTGTGACGCCGCTCACCGGCAGCGACAAGGTCGCGAAAAATGGAGGAAATAAGCTCATGAGAAATAACCTATTGAATCTCGCTTTAGGTGCGCTGATTGCGCTCCCCGTTTCGGTAACTGCAGTCGCGCAAGACAACGCAGCTCCACCGCAACCAGCCCAACCGCAACAACAGGAGCAAGGCGTCCGCGGTCCCGGGCGCATGGATCCCGACAGAATGCTGCAGCGCATGACACGCGAACTGAACCTGACGGCCGATCAGCAGGCCCAGATCAAGCCCATACTCGCCGAGCACCAGCAAAAAGTACAGGCGCTCATGCAGGACCAGTCTGCCCCAGGGGCAGATCGTCAAGCCAAAATGAAAGAGATGAGGGAGGATATGCACAGCAAGATTGCTGCCGTACTCGACGATCAGCAAAAACAGAAATTCGAAGCCATGCAGCAACGCATGCATAGGGGCGGCGCAGGGGGCCCGCCTCCACCGCCACCCTCTCTGTGAACTAATCGACTGTCTGATATTTGTCACGTAGATGTCTATGAGGCGGCGCGCTAAAATACGCCGCCTTATAGCCTGACGTCTTCACCCCATCCATGCTCGCTGCTCATCGCCTCAGCCCGTGCGTTACTCTGTTTCTGGCACACTCCGCCGACAGTTGACACACAGAGGACTCGCATTGATCGTTGAAATCGAACAACTGACCAAAGTTTACGAGTCGAAGCTGCGCGTAGTCGCGGTGGACGGCATCGACCTTCAGTTGGAGCAAGGCGAGATCTTCGGTCTGCTCGGGCCTAATGGCGCAGGCAAAACCACCACCATCTCCATCGCCACAACGCGCACGCTCCCCACCAGTGGAACGGTGCGCATTG